>CAZOFZ010000074.1:0-9066 GCA_964579175.1 uncultured Nitrospirota bacterium
CCTGGCTTTCGGGGGCGCGGTATCGCTGGGGATGGGCCGGGAGCCGGCTGGCCTTCCTGCTGACCCGTCCGATGGATTTCGATCGGCCCGAACAACACCACATCGAACGCTGGCAGGAAGCGTTGGCGGCGGCGGGGATTCCTTTCCAGGGGATGGAGATGGAGATCGGCCTCTCGGATGCCGAGGCGTCGGAAGGGCGAAAACGCCGTGAGGCATGGCCCCGGCCGGTGATCGGATTGCATCCGTTTGCCGCAAAACTGCACGACAAACCCTGGCCCTGGGAACGGGTCATTGCGTTGGGACGGGCCCTGTCCGACGCAGGTTTTCTCCCCCTTCTGTTTGGCGGTCGAAAAGAGGCCGAGGCGGCGGAGCGGGGGGTGCGCGCCTCCGGCGGAAAAATGGCGTCGGTGGCGGGAAAACTGACGCTGCGGCAGACGATGGCTTTGATGAAGCAGTGCGCCGCGTTCATCACACTGGACAGCGGGCCGATGCACATCGCCCAAGCCCTGGGTGTACCGACCGTGGCGCTCTTTGGCCCCTCCGATCCGAGCATAACCGGCCCGCTCCGAAACGCCGTCGTGCTCCGGGAGCCGTTCGCGTGCAGCCCCTGCGGACGGCGCCCCTGTCCCATTGAGGTGGCCTGCATGAAGGCCATCCCGGTGGAAGCGGTGGTGAATGCGACGTTGTCCCTGGTGGAACGACACCGGTGAAGATTGCCGTCATCCGCCAGCGTTACGTGGCCCACGGCGGGGCCGAAAACGTCGTCGCCCGTTTTGTAGACGCCCTGCTTTCGCGGGGGCACGCGGTGCATCTGATCGCGCATCAATGGAAGGGTTTGCGGAAGGGTCTGCCGGCGCATCCCGCGGAAAAAATGCCGTCGCCCATCCTGCACCCCGTACCGATGTTGCCGGGGGGCTCCTTTCTGCGCCTGGTCAGTTTCGCCGCCGCCGCCGCATGGGCCGTGCGGTCCGAACCGTTTGACCTGGTGTTCAGCTTCGAACGGACCCTTTGTCAGGATATCTACCGCGCGGGAGACGGCTGTCATCGGGAATGGCTGCGGCGGCGAACACCCCGCCCATTCTCCTTCCGGAAGCTCAATCCCTTCCATGGGGCCACGCTCTGGATCGAACGAAAAATCTACACCTCTCCCGGGACGCAGCGGATCATCGCCAATTCCCATCAGGTCAAGGCGGAGATCGTCCGACACTACGGCACCCCCCCGGAGAAGATCGAGGTGGTCCACAACGGCGTGGACTTGAACCGATTTCATCCGGACCAGGCGCGACACCGGCCGGCCCTTCGTGCCCGTTACGCCATTCCGGAGGGGGCATTCCTCATCCTCTTTGTCGGCTCCGGGTTCGAACGCAAGGGCCTGGCACCCCTGATCCAGGCGGCGGGCCGATTCAAAGCGACCGGAACCGCGTTCAGGCTGCTGATTGTCGGGAAGGGGGATCCCGTGCCATACCTCGAAATTGCCGACCGCGCGGGGGTCGGACAGGAGGTTATTTTTACCGGCGTGGTGGACAATCTCCCTGAGATTTATGCGGCTACGGACGTGTTGGCCCTGCCGACACGATATGACCCGTTTGCCAATGTCTGTCTGGAGGCCCTGGCGTCGGGGCTGCCGGTGATTACCACGCGGGCCAACGGCGCGTCGGAGATATTGACCGGTGCGCTGTCGCCATTTGTCCTCCCGGACGCCTCGGATGTGCCCGGCCTTGCGGCGCGGCTTCAGCTTGCGTGCCAAAGCGATCATGCGTCGTTGCGCCGTCACGCGCGGGAGATCGCCGAAAATTTTTCCGAAGCGCGCCATTGCGACCGGTTGTTGGAGGTCTGCCACCTTGTCATGGCATCGTCCAAACGATCCGATCCGTCTCTGTGACCGCCTGATCTGCGCCACTTTGATGCTGGAAGTCGCGATACTTCCCCTGGCGGAGCGTTATTTTCTGCATCCGCTGGGGATGGTCCTGCTGGCCCTGCTCTGGATTGCAAAACGGTTTCTCCTGGGGTCGTGGCAGACCCCGCGCACCCCGTTGGACGTTCCGATCCTGCTCTTTGTGACGTGGGGGTTGTTGTCCGCGCTGTTTTCCACCCATCCCCGCTACAGCCTGGGCGCATGGCGCACGGAGATGCTGACGCAGTTCTTCTTTTTTTATCTGGGGGTGACACACCTGCCAGAGCGCACCCAGGCGCGCGCCGTTCATTTTGCCCTGATGGTCGGGTCGGCCCTGATGGCGTGCGCCGGCATCCATGAGTTTTTTTCTGCGGGGGGGAGTTGGAACGTGCGCAGGGTGCGGATCGGCGCACTGTCGTCGGACTATAACTATGCCAGCAGTTATTTCGTCATCGTCATTCCGATGATTCTCCATGGCCTGATGACCGCCACCTCCCGTCCCCGAAAAGGGCTTTTCGGTCTGCTACTGGGGGCGAATCTGCTGGCGCTCTATTTTACCTTCACACGCGCCGCCTGGCTGGGCTTGACGGCCTGCCTGCTGGTGATGGGTCTCACGATCGGGAAGCGCGTCCTGGTGCCGGTGGTGGCGTTGCTGGGTCTCTTGATCCTGCTGCTGATGACCACGCCGCAGGGGGCCACGTTTTATCGCAACATGGGAGGTGCCGATGACCTGGGACGGCGCTCGGCCTGGTCTTTTGGGATGGAGCAGATTGCGCAGCATCCCCTGCTTGGGATCGGATATGGTCGGGAGAATCTGCGGATGAGCTTCCCAGGGCGGATTGACGCGGCATTCCCGGGTCTCTGGCACCTGCACAACACCTTTCTCGAAACGACACTGGAGATGGGCCTCCCCGGGGGGCTCCTCCTCTTGTTTATCCTCCTTCTGCTCTTGTCTCTTTTCATCCGGGGCTATCGGCAGGCCCGGTGCACGGAAGATCGCGCGTGGATGTTGTCGTTGATCCTCATGACGGTGGCCTATTTCGTCCGCAATCAGTTCGATCATCTGTACGTGGATGCCCCGGCCCTCCTCTTCTGGATTCTGGCCGGGCTGGGCATGGCGCGCGTCCGTCTCATCGCCGCAGAAGGGGAGGCAGAAGGAGAAGATGCTCCACGCCGTTGAATCGGGCGCAGGCCCGAAGGTCTTGCTGCTGCATGGTCTCTTCGATTCACGGAATACCTGGCAGTGGGTGATCCCCCACCTTGCGCCCCGTTTCAAAACTTATGCCGTGGACCTTCCGGGATTCGGCAAGACCCCCCTGCCGACCGACTGGACCGACAGCCTCGCGGGTATGATGGAGGCCGTCATTGCGTTTCTGGACGCGCGAAACATCCCCCGCGTTTCGCTCGTGGGCAACTCCATGGGGGGAAGCCTGGCACTGGGCATCGCGGGGCGGTATCCCGACCGGGTCGAGAAGATGGTGCTGCTAAACCCCTATGGGCTTGCGGAGATTCCAATCGTGGTGGGTGTCGCCCATCCAATGCTCTCCTATTTATTGAATCGGACGATGCTGGAATATTGCGCCCGAACCATTTATGCCCGATCCCTCTATCGGACCCACCTGCTGACCGATGCCCTCATCGAGCAGGTGATCCAGCCGTTTCGCGCGCGGAAGCGCAGGGCAGACCTCGTCCGTTTTTTGACGGGGATTTCCCAACGCGCAATGGCCGAAATAGATGCCCGCCTCCCCCACCTCCAACAGCCGACCCTGACGATCTGGGGGGAGGAGGACCGCTGGCTCTCCGATGCCCACTGGATGCGACTGAAACGGCGTATGCCGAAGATGCGACTCCTCAAACTGCCGCAATGCGGGCACCTGCCCCAGATAGACTGCCCCCAGGAAACCGCCGAGGCAATCATTGCCCACCTGGCGGGCGCACCAACGGGGCCGGAGGCATAGACGATCCATGTTTTCCGAAACAATCCGCTATTTCCAGGCACCCATCAATGCGCTCTATCGTGAACGGGATGCCCTTCAGGCGCGCGGAGAAGCCATCCTCGATCTGATTTCCGGATCGGTTGAAGGGATCGCCTATCCCCAGCCCCTCCTGGAGGCTGCCCTCCTTGCCGGGGCCCAACGCGCCACGCGCTACCGACCCGACCCGATGGGGCAACGGGTGGCCCGTGAGGCCATTTCGCAATACTACGCCGACGAGGGGGTCTCCCTCCCCGCAGACCAGATGCTCCTGACCCCCGGTACCAGCATCGCCTACTGGTATGCCTTTCAACTCCTGGCCGATGCGGGGGATGAGATTCTGGCCCCCGTCCCCAGCTACCCGCTCTTTGACGCCATCGCACACCTCTGTCGTCTGCGCATGGTCCCCTATCGGCTGGATGCGGCCAGGGGGTGGGAAATAGACCTGGGTCACCTCCAAGCGGCAATCACACCAAGGAGTCGGGCAATCGTGCTCATTTCGCCCCACAATCCGACCGGCGCCGTGGCTTCCGGGGAGGCCCTTGCGGGCGTGGCCGACATTGCCACGCGGCACCACCTGCCCCTCATCGTGGATGAGGTGTTCGGATCGTTTCTATTTGAGCATGGCACGCTGCCGCGTCCCGCGACGGGCCGCGCCCCCCTGGTGATCACGCTCAACGGATTCTCGAAGATGCTGGCCCTGCCTGGAATGAAGATCGGATGGATGGCCCTCTCCGGAGAGACTGCCCGGGTCAAACGGGCGATGCGGGCCCTGTCGTCCATTTCAGACACCTTTCTGCCGGTCAATGAGCCTGCGCAGTTTGCGGTACCGGCCCTGCTGCAACGGAGGGAGGCGTTCATGACGGAATATCGCAAGACGGTCCGACAACGGCGCGATGCGGCCGTACAATCCCTCGCAAATCACCCACGCCTTTCGTTTACGCCACCCATGGGCGGCTTCTACCTGACCCTCCGCGTGGCCCATCCGGAAGTGGACGACGCGCAGGAGGCCCTGGGGCTGCTTCGGCGGCGGCGTGTCCTGGTGCACCCCGGCTTTTTCTACGATCTTCCGCCGTCGCATCTAGTGATGCGTTTCGTGGGTGAACCGGCACAACTTGCGGCAGGGCTCGAGGCCCTCCGCAACGATCTGGGATGATTCAAACTCGCACCCAATTCCCCGGATCCACGCGGAACACCAACCCATCGGTTGATTTAAGGGCCATGGCCATGCTAGCTTCCGGACGCCTTGCATGATCACACCCATGTTGTACAATGGAAGGGCGTTGGTGGTGCTTGCGCCCCGTAACGATCGCATGGGCGTTTTCAAGGACCCAGGATATTGGATATTGAGGGGGGGGCATGGAACGTGTGAGCCGGGCTGGAGGGGGCGTATCGCCCAGGACGGCCCCGGGGTATATCACTGCCACGCGCATGGAACCACACGGGACAGAAAAGACGCATGCACTGGCACGTAAACGGACGCCACCTGCCGTTTTGATTGTCGGTCCGAAAGCCCAACTCATCTATATTAATGAGGCTGCGAGGCGTATTCTGGAGGGTCTCGGGGGCTCACACGCGGGGCTGGAACGCCGGGATATGGCCCTGCCCGGCGTCATTCGCCGTATCTACACCGGCTATGCCCTGGAGACAAAGCATTCTCCATCCGATGCCGATTGCCAAATCATGATGGTCCATAACGCCATCCAGAGTGGCGAGACCTATCTCTTCCGTGCCGTACCCTTGGCCCGGAAGGCCGATGGGAAGACCAATGGCCTGGATACCGGCCAATTATTGGTCCTCATCGAAAAGGTCTCTCAGAGTATCCGTGTCGACAAGATATTTCACGCCTCGAAACTCACGCAACGGGAGCAGTCCGTGGCCGAACAGATTGTCCGGGGCAAAACGAACAAGGAAATCGGGACCGCCCTCTATATCAGCGAACATACCGTCAAGGACCACCTTAAGCACATCATGGGCAAGTTGAAGGTGGATACCCGTTCCGCCATTGTCGCAAAAATCCTGCAATCCCAATAAAGATGGCGCATCACCCTCCTTTTCCCACAAACCTCCAATCCCCCCCTTTCGGGGGACTTGTTTGCACGACCGGCTCTCTCATACGATGCAAAATCGAATGCTTTGATGACAAATCATTAGTAATCTCGTAAACGATAGCGCCAGGCAGGAGGGGAAGGTGGAGGCCACCGCGAATAAAAAAAACCGAGAACGTAGGAAGGCAACACGGGTCGCGTTCACCGCGCAGGTCATCTACGGCCCTTCGGCACAATGGCGTCGCGGGGCACGCCTGCGCACTGCGGAGGGGGTCAACATCAGTCAGAGTGGGCTTTGCATCCAAACGAAATCCCGCTTGAGTCTGCAGCAAATTGTCCGACTGAACCTCCCGGTGAATGGTGCCGCCACGCGGACCACCTCCCCGACGCTGGCGGAATGTTGCTGGATTGAACCTCATCAAAAACAATATCGGGTTGGACTCCGGTTCCTCGTGTAGGCGTGAACGGAGGAATCTACCCGAAACCGTTTTCATTTTCGCCCTCTATGCCCTCTATGGGAAACCGGGGGAAACAGGGGGGAACCCGCCACGGATTTCACCTTCCCCTCATAAATCGTCCGGCATTTTTCCGGAATTTTTGGGGCACCTCTATTCTGAATGGATAAAACGACCATGATCGCGATGCGTGAAATCGTGATGCTGTCGCACCGGGCGGGCAGCGGCATCATGGAGGTCTATGCCGAAGACCATATTGACGCCTCGTACAAGGACGATCGTTCGCCGCTCACGCGCGCGGACATGGGCGCGCACGACCTGATCGTCTCGGCCCTCCAGGCCATGACGCCGGACATTCCCGTTCTCTCCGAAGAGTCGCAGGCCGCTCCCTACGACGTGCGCCAGACATGGCGCCGCTTCTGGCTGGTAGACCCGTTGGACGGCACCAAGGAGTTCATCAAAAAGAACGCCGACTTCACGGTCAACATCGCACTGATTGACGGCGGCGTGCCGATCCTGGGCGTTGTGCACGCCCCGGCGCTGGGCATCACTTACTATGGGGAGGCGGGTGTTGGGGCCTTTAAGCAGACCTCGCAGACCTCGCAGGCCCCAACACCGATCGCCGTGGGGGCCTATCATGCAACGGATTTCAGGGTGGTGGCCAGTCGCTCTCACGGTTCGGAGGCGCTCGATCGGTTCCTCGATAAAATCGGCGCGACCGCGCGGGTCTCCCGAGGCAGTTCCCTGAAGCTCTGTCTGGTGGCCGAGGGCGCGGCCCACCTCTATCCCCGATTGGGGCCGACGATGGAGTGGGACACCGCCGCAGGCCAGGCCGTCGTGACGGCGGCAGGCGGGAGCGTCACCGATCTTCAGGGCACGCCGCTTCGTTACAATAAACCCGATCTTCACAACCCCAATTTCATGGTCGTCGGGTCGCCCGCGTTTCCGTGGCGACAATATATTGACCTCATCCCATAAAAAGGAGAATGTCCATGTCTACGCTCATCGCGCCACACGGCGGCACACTTTCCGAATGTCTCCTTCCCCCCGATGCCGCCGAGGCCCTCAAGCGCGCGGCGCGCGACTTCCCCTCGTGGGATGTCACACCGCGCCAGTTATGCGATCTGGAGCTGCTGCTCAACGGCGGTTTCTCCCCCCTTTCGGGTTTCATGACCCAGAGCGATTACAATTCGGTCGTCCAAAAGATGCGCCTGGGCGGCGGCCTGCTTTGGCCGATGCCGATCGTACTGGACGTGACGGAGGCTTTTTCTCAAACGATTACGGTGGGCGCCCGCGTCGCCCTGCGCGATCCGGAAGGAGTGATGATTGCCGTCCTCCATGTCTCCGATATTTTTCGGCCCGATCGGACGCTGGAGGCCCAGATGGTCTATGGCACCGAAGACCCGGTTCATCCGGGCGTGGATTTCATCCTCAATAAAACCCATCCGGTTTATTTGGGCGGAAAGGTGGAGGGGGTGCAGCTCCCGTCGCACTACGATTTCAAGCGACTTCGGGCCACGCCACGCGAAATTCGAGACCGTTTCACGCAACTGGGCTGGCGTCGGATCGTGGCCTTCCAGACGCGCAATCCGATGCACCGGGCACATCAGGAACTCACCTTTCGCGCGGCGCGGCGGGCAGAGGCCAACCTGCTGATCCATCCGGTGGTCGGCATGACCCGCCCCGGCGACATTGACCACTATTCCCGCACCCGCTGCTACGAACACATCCTGAAGCAATATCCGGAGCAGACCACGATTCTGAGCCTGCTCCATCTCGCCATGCGAATGGCCGGCCCCCGCGAGGCGGTCTGGCATGCGATCATCCGCAAGAACCACGGCTGCACCCACTTTATCGTGGGCAGGGACCATGCCGGACCGGGCAAGGACCGCAACGGGAAGGACTTCTATGGGCCATACGATGCCCAGGAGATGGTCTCCAAATATCAAAAAGAACTCGGCATCGAGATGGTGCCTTTTCAGGAGATGGTCTATGTCCAGGAACTGGCCGGATACCTCCCCGACAACGAGGTGACCCCGGGCCAGACGGTGCTGAATATCTCCGGCACCGAGTTTCGGCGGCGGCTGCGAGAGGGGTTGGAGATTCCGGAATGGTTCTCGTATCCGGAAGTGGTGGCCGAGTTGCGCCGGGGCTATCCGCCGCGGCATCGGCAGGGATTTGTCATCTTCTTTACGGGGTTGTCGGGCGCGGGAAAATCCACGATCGCCAATGCCCTGATGGTCAAACTGATGGAGATGGGGAACCGGTCGGTCACGCTGTTAGACGGCGACCTCGTGCGCAAACACCTCTCCAGCGAGTTGGGTTTTTCCATGGAGCACCGGAACCTGAACATCCTGCGCATCGGTTACGTGGCAAGCGAGATCGCCAAGCATGGCGGCGTGGCAATCTGCGCCCCCATCGCACCCTACCGGGCCACCCGTCGAAAGGTGCGCGAGATGATCGCGGAGGTGGGCGGCTTTGTCGAAGTCTATGTCGCAACGCCCATTGACGTTTGCGAAACCCGCGACCGAAAGGGGCTCTACGCAAAGGCCCGGGCCGGACTGATTCAGCAGTTTACCGGCGTGAACGATCCCTACGAAGTGCCGGAGGCGGCGGAGATGTCCATTGACACACGGGAGTGCTCTCCCGACGAGGCGGCCCAGCGCATCCTCCTCAAACTGGAAGGCATGGGATAC
>CAZOFZ010000075.1:0-9051 GCA_964579175.1 uncultured Nitrospirota bacterium
GGTGGCGGAGGCGGTTGTGGGCAGGCCGCCAATTTTGCCGTTGCTTCCTGCTCCAACTGTTCGGCTCGCCTCACCTCGGAACGCGCATGCCGCCATCCCATCTCTTGATATTCATGCCCCGCGCGCACCAAACGGACCTCCAACTGCGCCGTTTCCTCCTCCACGCAGTGAAAGTCCTTGTGCGCCTTCAATGTTGCAACACGCCGCCACAAATCTTCCCGCAGGCCCGTACCATCGCCCATGGCGATGGTCTCCATCCCGGCCGACGACTTCTGCTCCAAGGCCTGGATAATGCGCTGGGCCTCCGAAAGGGCCTCCTCGATAATCCCCGTCCGATCGTTCTCCACATATTCGCGATATGCAAAATCCAGCAGGGCCGAGGCCTTCGCAAAACGGTAGCTCCCCACCGGTGTCCCCGCGGCATTCAACACCTCCAAGCGCCTTTGCAGTGCATCAATGGTCCGGACATCTTCCGCTAATACTTCATCCGTGATGCGGTCCTCCACGGGATGCAGCACGCCATCAGGTACGGCAGACTCCGGAAGCGACCGAGGCTGTTCCATCTGGGACGTATCCGGGAAACCCACCGGCTGCTCCAGATCGCTCGTCTCCACTTCCGGTACATCCGGGACCGCTTCCGTCTCGAACGGAACCTCCTCCGAAACGGCGGCACAACCGGCCAGCATCCCGATTACCAACAGGTAAACCCATTTACGATACTTCATAGCCTTTATCTCCCGAATCCCCACAAAACGAATATTCCGCCCTACTGCTGTGGCGGCAAGGCTGGATTCACCCGGCTGTTGTCCCCCTCGAAGAGGTCTTCGTCGAACTTCAGACGGAGACGCAGGTAGGGCCCCTGCTGCGTATCCCCTTCCGGCGCAAGGTCATCGTCCCTGTACCCGAAGAAGTTATAGCCCCCCGACAGCCAGATGTCCGACCCGATCAGATAACCCAGCTCCACCCCCAGGCCATACTGACGCCCACCCTGCCCCGTCAGCACGCTGCTGGTCAGACCAACGTCCCATCGTTCGGTCAGATCGTAGGTGGCCCGCGCGCCCACCAGATGCGCGGCATATTCACTGGTCAGCGTCGCCTTGTCTTCCACCCACTTGCCCGCGTAACGCCCGCTTAAGACAAATGGCCGGCTCGGTTGATAATTGAGGTGTGTCGAAACGATCTTCAGATCGCGCGTAAACCCGGTGGTCTCTTCGATGTTCCGGTGCTCGACGCGGGCCAGACCGCTCAAGCGGTTCGTATCGGTATCGCGATAGGCCGCGCCAATCTGCAGGCCGGTCTCGGTACGGGCAGTCCCCGCCGCCTGATCTTCCCGCATATACAGCGCGCGTCCCAGTGCCGTCCAGTCTCGATTGAGCTTATAGGCCAGACCCAGCGTGGAGAGCCAGGTATCGGACGTTGTGGCCCAGCGGCGCTCCAGACGACCCGTCCCCTTCCAAAGCGGATTCGCCGTATATTCCAGCCCCACCGTGGCCGACGTGGATTCGTTCTTCTCGTCGCCACCGAAGGGATGAACCCTCTCGAACGTGGTGTTCAGCTTCACCCCCTCCATCAGCGTCCAGAGATTCCGCAACCCGATCGCGGCCTCCGCGTCCCGTCCCGAAATGGAATCGCGCACCCGATATTCGTTGAAGAGCTGTCCCTCCTTCATGTAGGTCGTGTCCAGACCCACCACCGTCGTATTCTGCTCCTGCTGCGCATTCAGCGCAAACCTGCCGCTGAGGCTGGAGACAAATTCATGGCGCGCATAGAGCCTGCCACGCTCGCTGAATCGGTACTCCCCGCCCGCCGCCAGAATCTTCTTTTCGGTGTCCTTGAGTGCCTGCTCATATTCCCCGTAGAGGGTCGCCTCCGGATGTTCCGGCACCTGCGCGCTGACCTTGATCCCCACGCTGGTCGTGGCGTTGGGCGTGGTCCCGACGCTGCTGCCTTGCGCGGCCACGGCGGTTTCGTCGCTGTGCCGTACACGCAGTTCAAGCTGCACCGAATCGCCCAGCTCCCGTTCGAGGGCCCCCAAAGCGCCCCACCGCCGTCCACCCGCTGCCACGTCTTCCGTCCAGCGTCCTTCGGCCACCAGGCGGGTCTTCTCTCCCAGCGGATATCGCCCCTTCAGGGTCGTCTCCACCCGTCCCTGGTTCAGCCCGCCGGACGGATTGGAGAAGCCCTCACTGGTGCGCCCATAGACCAGGTCGGTCGTCAATCCACCCATCTCGTGGCGCAGGCCGACCCGCCATGCACTCCCTTTCTTCCTCCCCGTCGCCAGCAGTTCCTGCTCGCTCCAAGCCGTCTGGGCCGTCAACTGGGTTTTTTCGGCCAGCCGAACCGCCGCATCCAGGCTCGTCAGACGATAGGGCTCGGTGGGGTGTTTGTCTTCCGCAACACTCCCTCCGATTGTAAAGCGATCGGTCACCTTCAGATGGGCATCGCCGCCAATGATCCAGAACCGCTCGCCCCCTTCTGCAATTTCGTAGGTGACACGGATGAAGACCGGATTGAGATCGGCATCCAGACTCGGCACCGGGGCTCGGAAGAAGATCCGTGCCTCAATCTGCTCCGCACCGCTCGCCGAAAGGCGCGTAACGCGCTCCACCACATAGTCGTCGAATCGGGCCTGGGGGGTGACGCTCAACGTCAGGTCGGGCTGATTCCGATCCCGCACCACAACCTCGACTTTTTCGCTGTTCTCGACCAAGGCATTGTTTGTCAGGGGATATGGCCCGCTGATCCCCTCGGCGCGCATCTCATCAATCTTCTGGCGCACATCGTCATGGCTGGCATAGAGATTGGCCGTCACCCGATCGCTCTGATAGTGCTGCTTGAGCCCCGTCAGGCTTCGATTGTAGGTCGCCAGGGAGGTGCCGGACTGAATCGCTCCATCCTGCCCCGTCGTATCCTGGGTGTTGTAATCGCCATAGAGCAGGTACGACTTCTCGCGATCCACGCGGACATAGAGCCGCCCGGTGGACTGGGCGTCGAATCCGCGCACGGACGAATCGCCGTAAACCGGATAGAACTGCTCCGGCTGAATGTCGCGGAAGAGGCGATCCTTGACGTCTTTATTGGAGTCGTAGGCCAACGTCAGCAGGTAGGCCCCTTGGACCTTCCCCTTTAGGAAGACTGCCGCGCGCCCGCGCGTGGAAGTGGCATCGCTGCTGCCGGAGAGGAGGGCCAATTCCTCTTCGAACCCGTCGTTACGCCGCACCGGCAGGATGTTGCCGCGGGAGAGTTTGCCGAAGTTCACCACCCCTTCCACGATACCGGCGGCAATCATCGGACGGAGGTCCGGCCGGAAGAAGAGGGTCGCCTCGCCGATCCGCGTGCCGCTGGAAACGATGATCCGGACCTCTTCCGGCGCCTGCGGCCCCAGCAACAGATAGCTTTCCTCCCCCGCTTCGATGAAGCGTTGTACCCCCGGCTCCACCGGATCGAGGTCTTCAATCTCCCACCGTCCGTTGCTGGCCTCCAGCGTCACCGGTATCCGCCCCGAAACGGGGAGCCCCTCGGCGTCTTCGATCCGCACCTTGATGCGGGCCGGCGTCTGCCCGTCCGCGATGGCCTCGCTGGGTGGCAACACCCGGATATGGTCCATGTCACCGGGGGCCGTCACCCGAATCTCCACCGACCCCATCACATTCTCCGCAGCATCCACCTGCGAGAGCCGCAGCACATTCTCTCCCGGCTGCAACCGGACGCCGATATACTCCCACGCCTGCAACCCTCGATCTCGGATCACACTCCGTTTCCCGACCCGCTTCTCCGGCACCACTTCGCCGTTGACGGAAAGACGCAGGCTCCGCTCGGCCTCTCCCTTGACCCGAACGCGGATGCGGGAGTCGTGCAGTATCATGCCATCCGTAAGACCGATAAACCCAAGCGTATGGTCCAGACCCTGTATCAGGGTCTCCAGCGCCGCTTCCTCCTTCTCCACGTGCGGGGCCACAGCATCGGGCACCGGGGGCGCAGCCTTCGACGCCGTCTCTTCCGAATAAGGTTGCGGCACCCCCAGATATCCGCTGGCCGGACCGGAACGCGGATCCTGACTGCTCCCCGTCGCCTGGGACTCGGACAGCAGCGGGGCCTTGACGCTCCGTTCCACCTCGGCACCAAACACCAGGCCCTGTGCCCGGCGCAGATTCACCGCCTGCTCCACCGGGGCCGTGCAGGTGTCCACCACGAAATCGGCCCGATGCAGCTCGCCCTTCTTCAAATCCACAAACCGGCTGTCCGGATTGCCCGCATGGCGGTTTGACGAGTCGGCCAACTGGGCCCCTGCGGGGAGGGTCGTCTTGTCCAGCTTCAGGACGTGCGTCATCGGTCGGACGCCATAGAGGCTGTATTTTCCTTCGGAGTCGGAGATCACGAAGGTGCCATCTTCCAGATAGAACCGCACGCCGGGGATGCCCAGTTCTTCCGCGTTCTGCACCAGGTCCTCGTTGCAATCGAGGAAGACCTTGCCGGTGATATAGGTCCGGTCGTCAAAAACACCCCCCTGCACCCGGACGGTCGCGCTGGCAAACGGCGAGCAGATGCTGGCGCCCGCGGGACAGTCAATCGCCCCGTCCGGATCCACTCCGCTGGGGCTGTGGGCCTGCGCCCGATTGGTCCCGTCGCCCAACATCGCCCCCACACCGATCGCCACCCGATAGGTCAGGGTCACTTTTTCCTGGTCGGCCAACGTCCCGATCGCAAAGGTCAGCTTCGGACCTTTGCCTCCCGCAGGATCGGAAAGCGGTGCAGCGCGGAGTGTGGCGCTCCCCGGCTGATAGGCAAAGCCGACGGGGAGAATATCGTCCAGTTTCACGTCGGCCAGGGCCACGCCGGTGCTGCTACGGATCGTCACCGTATAGTCCACGAAGTCGCCGATCTCCGCCGTGCTGCGCGACGCCTTCTTCTCTACCAACAGGCCGGAGAGGGGCCGATCCAGCGGAATGTCCAGGGCCAGGGTCGTCGTGCCGTCCGTTACCACAAAGTCACGGCCGTAGGAGCCTGCGGGATCAATGTTGCGGCCCGCCGGCAGCTCTCCCGCCGGCACTTCCGACGGGAAGGTGTAGCCCAGCGGAGGTGTCACCTCGATCCGATAAGTGCTGGGGTGGACGTTCTGAAAATCGAAGACGCCATTTGCGCCCGTCGTGACGGTGGCCGACAGAGACTTCCCTGCGTCGTCAAAGACCTGCGCCACATCTCCCGGATTCCCGCCATTCCCTTCGCCGGTCACGTCAATCAACCGCACCGCCGCGCCCGCGACGAGCGCATTGGTGACGCTGTCGAACACGACGCCGGTGGGACGAATACGCGCGGCATCCAGCGGCACATCCAGCACCACGGGCCCGCTCGCCACCGACACGTCAAAATCGCGGCCGTAGGAACCGTCTGCGTCAATATCGCGGCCCGCAGGCAGATCGCCTGGAGGCACGCTCGACGGGAAGCTGTAGAACGATGGCGGGGTGACGACGAGACGATAGGTGCTGGACGCAACCAGCGGGAACGCATAGGTGCCATCCGGGCCGGTGATCACCGTGGAGGCACCGGGGGTCAGGTTAAAGTTCAAAACCGTCGCCGGCCCGCCCGGATTCCCGCCATTCCCATCGCCGGTCACGTCAATCAGCGTCACCGTCGCCCCCGCGACCGGCGCATTGGTGCGGCTGTCAAAGACAACCCCGGTCGGATCGATCAGAATGGTCGTCTCCACCGTGGCATTCCCGCCGCAATCGGAATCGGAGAACGACGCGACGATCGAGTCATCCTTCTGAATTGCCAGAATGGCATTCTGAATCGCTTCCAACGAAACTTCCGTGTCTATCTCCAGCCGGAAGATGCCGGAATCTGCCGTCGTTTCCGTCGCGGTGACGGGCTCCAGGTCCCCTGTGATTTTGGAAACCAGGAGAATCGTCACCTGTTCGATGGTGTCGGGCTGTTTGTTACAAGCCGTTGCATCCGTTTCCACATAGAGGGGGCTTCCCGCCGCACTGCGATCGGTCGTTGCCGTAAAACTCGCATCCATATAACGGATCGCGACCGGTTCCACAGGCCTGGTTCTCACGGTGAGGGTGTCTCCCGCCCCCTCCGCATTGTCACCGGCATCCGTTTGCAATGACCCAGCCGCCAGGATGTTGGAATAGTCCCCCGGTTCCGTGGCCGTGACCCGCGCCACGATCGTACAACCTTCATCCGGAATCCGGGCCCCTTCCGCCAAGGTCAGAGCGCGCTTGTCCGCGCTGACGGAGAGATTCGGACAACTGCCCTCGGTGTTTGAATCGGGCGGTGTATGGATCGTCATCCCCGTTGGAAGCAGGTCGGTCAGAGCCGCCGTCGTAAAAATCGCCGCCGGATTCGGATTGCCAATCGTGATGGTCAATCCAACGTTCTGGCCAGGCGACATCTCCTCCGCCCCAAACGCCTTGGTCAGCGTGGGGGGGATCGGTTCAACCACCTTCAGGGTGGCGCTGGCCGCAGTTCCGTCCCCCGACTCGGCCGATGTCGGTGCCGTTGTCGTGTTGATAAACGCACCCACCTGGGTCGTGGTCACACGTTGTATCACCGTGCAGGACCCCCCCGGCACCAAGGTTCCGTTCATCATGCCGACGTGACTATCGCCCACCTGGTCATCGGACAGCGTCGCGCTGGAGCCTGTGCTGCATGAGAGGGCACCCTCCGCCTTATTCGTCAACCCGCCGGGGTAGGGGCCATCCTGCACCGACACCCCCGTCAACGAAGTGGCTCCATTCGGGTTGCTGATCACAATAATGATCGTGGATTCCTGACCCGGAAGGACGATCTCGGGCACGAACGATTTTTCGACGACGGGCGGCAGTGGTGGCGTGACCGTCAGGGTGGCCGATGCCTCTGTAATATTTGCGCCAATCGTGGTGACCAACGCCCCCACAGGAATGACGTTGGGATAGGTCCCGACACTTGCCGCCGTCACATCCACCTTGATTGTGCAGCCACCCACCGGGATCACGCTATTGGACGGCATCGTAATCCGGTCGGCACCCGCAGTCGCCACCACGTTGGGACAGGTGCCGGTATTACCAGAAACCCCGATCGTCATGCCGTCGGGGAAGATGTCTGCGAATTCGCTCGTCGTCGTTAATGCCTGTCCCGTATTATTTTCAATGTCCACCGTGAGGGAGCTATGGACACCCAGCACCACCGACGACGGGGAGAAACTTTTGGAGACCGTCGGCGCCGGCACGACGGTCAGCGTCGCGGCGCCCGCCACCCCCGGTCCCGACTCGGCTGAGGTGGGCGCGGAGGTGACGTTTTGGACGGTGCTGGTCGCCGTCACCGCCTGTGTGATCGTGCAGGAACCATCCGGCGCCAGAACACCCAGTTTGAGTCCGACACTTGTCTGGTCTGCCCCCCCACCCGTCGGGAACGCGCTGGAACCACTGGGGCATCCAACGGTCCCACTCATCGTGTTGATGAGCGTTCCGGTATAGACATCGTTGACCTGCACGTTCGTCAGGGTTGTGGCCTGGTTGGGGTTGCGCACCACAATCGTCATCGTGGAGGACACCCCCGGCGCAATCGTATTCGGGCTAAAGGACTTCTCCACCGTGGGAGGTAACACGGTTTCAAACGCCACGGTCGTCTCGTCGGTTGCATCGTTGTCGAACAGACTCTCCGGCGCCTGTTCTCCGCCACCGGAGATTGCCACCCGATTGACCACGGACGGCACGGCTTCCTCGTCCACGTCCACCGTCAACGTAATCTCCGTGCCGTCGCCCGCCGCAATCACATCGTCGCGCGTGCAGGTCACCGTCTGGCCCACGGAACCACAGTTCCAGCCGCTTCCCATCCCGGATACGAAACTCAACCCCGTCGGCAGCAGGTCCACCACCGTGATCGTACCCGACGTCGCGAGGCTCCCCTCGTTGCTCACCGTAATCGTATAGACACCCTGTGTCCCCACCACGAACGTGCCGACGTGCTCCTTGAACACCGCCAAATCCACCACCGGCGGGACCGACACGTTCGTCGGGTCGTCATCGCTGTTATTCCCGTTTTCCGCAGCCTGCTCCCCACCCCCGGAAACCACTACACTGTTTGTCACGGACGGCACCGCCGTGGACGCCACGTTTACCGTCAATGTAATCTCCGTGACGTCGCCCGCCGCAATCACATCGTCGCGCGTACAGGTCACCGTCTGGCCCACGGAACCACAACTCCAACCACTCCCCACCCTGGATACGAAACTCAACCCCGGCGGCAACGTGTCCACCACCGTGACCCTGTCCGACGTCGCGGCGTTCCCCACGTTCGTTACGGTAATTGTGTAGACACCGGGCGTCCCCACCACGAACGTGCTGACGTGCGACTTGGAAACCGTCAAATCCACCACCGGCAGGGACGAGACATTCGTCGGATCCGCGTCGCTGTTGTTCCCGGCTTCTGCGGCCTGCTCCCCGCCCCCGGAAACCGCCACGCTGTTTGTCACGGAGGATGCCGTACCGGGCGCCACATTCACCCGTAGCGAAATCGCGCCCCCGGCGGCCCCCGCAGGGATGACGGCGTTACTCGTGCAGGTCACCGTCTGCCCCACGGAACTACAACTCCAGCCGCTCCCCGTCCCCGACGCGAAACTTAGTCCTGGCGGCAACGTGTCCACCACCGTAATCGTGCCCGACGTCGCGGCACTCCCCACGTTCGTTACCGTGATCGTGTATTCACCCGGCGTCCCCACCACGAACGTGCCGACATGCGCCTTGGAGACCGTCAGATCCACCACCAGCGTCACCACCACGTTCGCCGTGTCGCAGTTCGTCGGGTTTAGCGTCTCGCAGATTTTGTAGACCACCGTATAGGAACCGGCCGCCGTCCCCGCCGCCACGTTCACCGCACCGGTTGCCGTATTCAGCGTCACGTTCCCGTTCGTCGTGCTCTCCTGCGTCAGGTTGACATTGGCCGACGCCACCGCCGCACCGCCCAGCGTGTCGTTCGCCAGCACGTTCGACACCGCCACCCCGCCCGAAACGCCCCCAACGCTGCCGCTGTCATCCACCGCGTCAATCGTCGCTGCCGTCACCGTCA
>CAZOFZ010000076.1:0-9025 GCA_964579175.1 uncultured Nitrospirota bacterium
TCCTGCCCAACATCCGCGTTATCTAGCCGGACTCCGCCGCTGTGAGGGGCCTATCTTCATCGGCCCCGCTAAAAATCACCGTATGTGTCACGTTGAGTTTCAGATTGACACGGGCACCCACGGGGTAGACCGTCAGGGAGTGCTGACTGCTGTGGATCACGCAGCCGGAAGGAAGCCGTACCTCATAGAGGTTCTCGGAGCCTTTGAACTGACGGCTTAAAATTTTCGCGGGACCGTCCGCAGCAGGCGTGATGTCCACATCGTCCGGACGAATCATGATGCGGACTTCCGTGCCGGCAGACAATTCCTTATGATTTGGAAACAGGCCAATCTCCGTCTCCACGTGCTCACCGCGAACCCGCCCCGGCACAAAATCGGCGGGCCCCACGAATTGCGCTACAAACGGCGTGGAGGGCATGTGATAGAGCAGGTCCGGTACGTCGCACTGTTCCAGTACCCCTTGATGCAGCACGGCAATTTTATCGGCGATGGCGAAGGCCTCTTCGTGATCGTGCGTCACCCAGATAGCGCTGCTCCCCTGCTGCCGGAGGATCGTGGTCACCTCGCCGCGCATCTGTGCGCGCATGTTCCGATCCAGGTGGCTGAACGGCTCATCCAGGAGAATGATGATCGGATCGGGTGCCAGGGCACGGGCCAGGGCCACCCGCTGCTGTTGTCCCCCCGAGAGCGTGTGCGGATACCGCCGTAACAGCGCGCTTATGCCACAGAGCGCGGCAACGTCGGCCACCTTCCGCGTCCGGTGAGACGGGGGATGACGATCCAGACCGAAGGCGATATTTTTTTCGACCGTCAGGTGGGGAAACAGGGCGTAGTCCTGAAAGACCATTCCCACGCCCCGCTTTTCGGGGGGGAGGCCCCCCATGTCCCGGCCGCCGATGAAGACCCGGCCCCGATCCGGCGACTCGAATCCCGCAATCAGCCGCAATAACGTGGTCTTGCCGCTGCCGCTGGGCGCAAGCAACACCAGAAACTCCCCCTGCGAAAGGGTCAGGGAGACATTGCGCACCACCGGCGTGTCACAGCCGACATAGGTCTTCCAGACATTGGAAAGCTCAATAATTGTCATCACGGGCTCAGCGGAGGAAACTCCATCCTGCCCTTCAGATATTTTCATCCTGCCGGTGCATCTCCCATTTTATCAAGGCCATCACCGGCAGACTTCCCGCCAAGACCAGAAAAACGCCGGGGATCGCCGCGCGCTCCCACGCCCCCTCGGAGGTCATTTCGAAAATTCTAACCGACAACGTGTCCCAACCGAAAGGCCGCATCATCAGCGTCATCGGCATCTCCTTCATCACATCCACAAAAACCAGCGCGACCGCCGTCAACATTCCCCCGCGCATCATCGGAAAATAAATCTTTCGCAGGCGATCAAGACCGCCGAATCCCAAGCCGCGTGCGGCCTCATCCAGGCCCGGGGTCACCCGACGGATCGCACCGTCAATCGTGCCATAGGCCACGGAGAGAAACCGAACCAGATAGCCCAACAGAAGCGCAAACAGGGTGCCGTTCAACAGCGTCCCGACGGGGAGGCCCGGCCCCAGAAAATACCGCAGGAGGGCTTGAATCCGTTCATCCGCATATGCAAACAGGATGAAGGCCAAAACGGCCAGCACCGACCCGGGAATGGCGTAACCCAGCGTCGTAAAGCGGATCAACACACGGGCACCGGCGCTGCGTCGTCCGGCAAACCCCAGCAGCAGGGCCACGACACCGGTCAGTCCGGCTGCCATTGCACCCAACCAGAGGGAATGCTGCAGAAAACCCCAGTAGCGCGCATCCAACTCCTGGGAGGCGCTCCGCGCGGCCCAGATCAGGAGCTGGCCCACGGGTACCAGAAAGGCTAGAAAAAACACCAGTCCCGCATAGGCCATTGCCAAAACGCCCCGTGCACCGGTCAGACGAATCCGAAGGCTCCGCCCCAGCGGCGCATAACGCGGCCCCGATAAAAAGAGCGTTTCCATGAGAAATAAACAGAAGCACAGAAGCCCCAGGAAACCGGCCAAACGCGCGG
The DNA here is from genome assembly GCA_964579175.1 of uncultured Nitrospirota bacterium. Classification (GTDB taxonomy): domain Bacteria; phylum Nitrospirota; class Nitrospiria; order SBBL01; family CAZOFZ01; genus CAZOFZ01. Next base: position 2,036 of record CAZOFZ010000076.1, read on the forward strand.
CCGTCGGCAGGGAGAAGAGGGCGAACCAGGCTTTATAAATGGCGACGGTAAAAGTGTCATAGTTGAAGATGGAGACGGCGCCGAAGTCGGAGAGGGTCTCCATGAAGGCCATCCCCAGGCCATTTAGAATCCAGGGACGGGCCATCGGCAGGACCACGCGAAAAAAGCCGCTGACGCGACCCTGTCCCAACGATTGCGCCACCTCCAGGGCTGCGGGGCCCTGCGTGAGGAAGGCGTTCCTGGCCAGCAGGTAGACGTAGGGATAAAGCGCACAGGTCAGCACCCCGATGACCCCTCCGGTGGAGCGAATCTCCGGAAAGGGGATCGGGCCGAACAGACCGCGCAAAGCGGTTTGGATCGGCCCGGTAAAATCGAGCAGACCGATCGCCACAAAGGCCGTCACATAGGGGGGGATGGCCAACGGCAACATCAGGCCACCCTCCAGAAATTTCCGTCCTGGGAAGTCGCATGCGGCGGTCAGCCAGGCCAGCGTGACCCCCAACACCGTGACGCCGATCCCCACCCCCAGTAACAGCCAGAGGGTATTGAAGATGACCTCCCCCAGCAGGGTCTCGGAAAGATGCTGAAAAACCGGATCCGGCGGAGCGAGGAACAGCAGGGCAATCCCGACCACCGGCAGCAGCCACCACACGCGCGGATTTCGCATACTTTAAAGTCTTACGGAGGGAGGGCTATTTATACCCAGCACGGTCCATCAAACGGACGGCCGAGGTCTGCAACGCGCCCGCCTGAAACACGGGTGTGGCGTCCTGTTTGAAGCGACCCCAGGCGGCCACCGGGGGCGCTGCAGAGATCGCGGGGTTGACGGGATATTCGAAATCGAGCAGGGCAAACATCTGCTGGGCCCGATCGGATGCCAGCCATTCCAACAGACGCAGCGCGGCTTCTGGATGTTTTCCGTGGCGCGTGAGACCCGCGCCGGAAATGTTCACGTGGACGCCCCGATCCTGCTGATTCGGCCAAAATAGAGACAGCGGCAAATCGGGCGTTTTGGCCTTCAGGCGGCCATAATAATAGCTGTTCACGATGCCCACGTCGCACCGTCCCGCCGCGATCGCCTCCATGACCTGTGTATCGTCGGAGAAGACCGGCACGGCCAGATTCCGCACCCACCCGCGGACGATCCGCTCCGTCTTCTCTTCACCCAGGGCCACAATCATCATGGCCACCAGCGACTGGTTATAGACCTTCTTGGATGTCCGCAGACAGAGCCGCCCTTTCCACTTCGGATCGCCCAGGGATTCATAGGTGGACAACTCCGAGGGGTTCACTTTCGCAGTGTGATAAACAAGGGTTCGGACGCGCATGGACAGACCGAACCACCGGTTTTCCGAATCGCGTAAATGGGCGGGGATTTTCTCCCGTAACAGGGGCGAGTCGGCCGGTCGGAGGAGCCCTTCCGAGGCGGCAAACCAGAGGGTTCCGGCATCCACGGTGATCAGCAGGTCGGCCGGCGTACGTGCCCCTTCCGTGCTCAAGCGTGTCAAGAGCGGGCCTTCCTTATCCGTCACGAACCGCACCGCAACCCCGCTCTCCCGTGTATAGGCATCGAAAAGCGGCTTGATTAACGGCTCATTGCGCGCGGAGTAGACCACCACTTCTTCCGCCCAACCCACCTGGGCCCAACCCAGAAGTAGGACGAGCAGGATGAGACCCCTACAACGCAACACCCTACCCCACCGTTCGACGGACCCATCAGGGGACTTCATGCGAGATCGCTCCAATTCATGCCACGGCCCCCCCCCAAAAAAGATAATGATAATGACTATCAAACTCAAGTAAGTGTAAAGGACGGCGTATTCCCTGTCAAGCGATTGTGGTGGCCTGTTAGCGGTATGGGGGGTGCCCTCAAGGCTCCGGATTGCCTTTTGTGTCGGCATCCGTCGTCTTCGCCGTCTGCGCGATCGCGGGCTGAAGGCGGGAGGCGATGAAGCGGGCCGTGCCGTCGGTGGCCGAAAGGAAGGGGGCCGGGGCCAGGCCGATCCAGAAGATCAGGATGGCCAGTGCGGCGCAGACGGCCCCCTCACGCAGGTTGAGGTCGGGGAGGGTTTCGTTCTTCGGATTCGATATTTTGCCCATCATCACCCGTTTAAACAACCACAGCAGATAGGCCGCCCCCAGCAAGACGCCCCCCATTGCCGCAATCGCATAGCGCCAGTCGCGCTTCGCCGCGCCCGAGAGGATCAAAAACTCGCCCACAAATCCGTTGGTGCCCGGCAGCGCCATCGAGGAGAGGCTGATGATGAGATAAAACGTGGCCAAAATCGGCAACGGTTTGGCCAGGCCCCCATATTCGGCAATCGCGCGGGTGTGGCGGCGGTCATAGAGAAATCCCACCACGAAGAAGAGGCCGGCGGTGGAGATGCCGTGGTTGATCATCTGAATGATGCCCCCCTGAATGCCGACGGGGTTGAGGGCAAAGATACCCAGGATCACAAAGCCCAGGTGGCTGATCGAGGAGTAGGCCACCAGCTTCTTCATGTCGTCCTGCGCCAGCGCCACCAGCGCCCCGTAGAGGATGCCGATGACCCCCAATGCCGACATCAACGGTACGCACAGCACGGAGGCTTCAGGCAGCAGCGGGAGGGAGAAGCGCAAAAACCCGTAGGTGCCCATCTTCAGCAGCACACCCGCCAGGATGACGCTCCCGGCCGTGGGCGCCTCCACGTGGGCATCGGGCAGCCAGGTGTGGAACGGGAACATCGGCACCTTGAAGGCAAAGCCAAAGAAGAGCAGACCAAAGACCCACCGTTGCGTCTGCGCCGGAAGGGGGGTACGCAGCAGATCGAGATAGTCGAACGACGCATAGGCCGCATTCCCCGTCAATCCGGTCGCGCCGCCCGCGGCCACCTGCACGTCGTGATAGTTCAGATAGAGGATAACAAAGCCGACCAGCATCACGACGCTGCCCAGCAGTGTGTAGAGCACAAACTTGAGCGCGGCGTAGTCGCGGTTTATCCCCCCCCATATCTTGATGAGGAAGTACATCGGGATGAGCATGACCTCCCAGAAGAGGAAAAACAGCAGCAGATCGAGCGCGCAGAAGACCCCCAGGATCGTCGTCTCCAGCACCAGCAGGGTGATCATGTACGCCTTGAGGTGCTGCGCGATCCCCTCCCACGAAAAGAGGACCATCAGCAGCGAGAGGAACGTCGTGAGGCAGACCAACCAGAGGCTGACGCCATCAATGCCGAGGTGATACGAGGCCCCCAGCGGCGGAATCCAGGCCAGCCGTTCGACAAACTGCATGTCGGGCGTGTTGTGCCGAAAAAACGTGGGGAGCAGGAGCGAAAGGAGAAACGTGACCCATGCCGTGCCCAGGGCCACGATACGCACGGGGCGTTCGTCCCGGAGCAGGGCCATGGCCAGGGCCCCCATCGTGGGGAGGAAGATCGTCAGCGTCAGGATCGGAAAGCCGATTTGGCCCTGCGAAAAAATCTCGGAAAGGGGGGTCAACACTTATACCTCATCCCGCGCATCCAGTCTGTCCAATGCCTCCAAATCGGCGAGGTCTTTCTTCCGTCCAATGGCACGCTTGTTTGCGATGAACGGTTCCTTTCCAATGTATCGCACCGGCACATTCCCATAGCATCCGGCTTCACACCCCACAACCGCCCCTTCCCATCCCATTCCCGTGATCGAAGTCAAAAGATCGACACGAACAGGCGGCAGACCCAGTTGCACCACCCGATCGGGCTGGGCAAAGTCCTCTACGGTCAGGCCGAGTGCGCCGAATCCAAAACTTCCGAGCGCGTCCAGGATACGCCGCGCGTTTTCCCTGTCCGGGCGCACTAAAATGTCAATGTCTCCCGTATACCGCGGTGCGCCGTGGTGGGCCAGCGCATATCCACCCACGATTAGGTAATCAACTTGGTGCGCGTTGAATAACACGAGCAGATCGCTGAAGTCTTTCTGCACTTCCATGTCGTTGTCTGCGTAGTTGCTCAACGGCAGCCACGCGTTCCTGCGGGGACCTGGAGAGCCAATAGGCCAGGTTGTCTTTGATCTCGTTGTGGTCATGGAGACCCTTTTTCCGAACGACTTTCTCCATCGTCTCCCCTTTCATCGAGCCGTCAGGTGCAAGGTCGGGAGATAGCGCTTCAATAGGAGGTAGACGTTGACCAGGATGAAGATGCCCGCGACCATGACCATTGCGTAGTTGTGCACCGAGCCGGTCTGCAGGCGCCGTAGCATCCGCGCCCCCAGGTGGTTGGCCAGGCCCAGCGCGTTAATGAAACCGTACACGACATATTTCTCGAAGGCGTTGCTCAATCCGCCGCCACCGAAGACCGTCTGTCCCACGCCGTTTACAATTCCATCCACGACGACGACATCGAATTTCCGAAGGCGCATCATGCCCCACCGGACGATCGGAACGATGAACCGATCTCCCACTGTCGTGACCATCTCCTCGTACACCGCAACGGGGCGATGCGCCAGCGCCAGCAGGAGGCCGCCGATCCTGCGATAGAGGCGGTCGAAGTCGAGGCTCACCGTGGCATGGGGCGCAAGTTTTCCGAGGAACAGAAAGAAGCCCAGCGCCGTGGCCAGAAGCAGTTGCAGGGATGCGACCAGATGCTCTCCCGTGTAGGGATGGTATGAAACCGGGTAAGGGAGAATGCGATATAACAGGGCCGGGAAGAGGCCCATCAGGATGCACAGGAGGGCGGCCAGCCCCATGCCGAGCTGCATGTTCCCGGGGGGATCGGAGGCCGGAATTCCCTTGTCATCTCCCCAGAAAACGGCATAGGGGAGTTTGAGCGTGGTCGAAAGAAAGGTGCCGCATGAGGCCAGTGTCAGCAATAGAAAAAGGGCCGGCCGGTGCGCTTCTCCGGCGGCGGAGAGGGTCATGGATTTGCTGATAAAACCGGAAAAGAACGGCACACCGGAAATCGAAAATCCGCCGATCATATAGAGCAGACAGGTGCGCGGCATCGTCTTTCCAAGACCCCCCAGTTCCGTCCCCTTCTCGCGTCCCGTCATAAACAGTACGGAACCCATCCCCATCATCAGCAGGGCCTTGTAGAGGATATGGGCGAAGGCATGCGCCACCGCGCCGTTGACCGCCAGCGGTGTCCCGATCCCCACGCCGGCCACCATGAACCCGACCTGGCTGACGATGTGATAGGACAGCAACCTGCGCGTGTTATTCTCCAGCATGGCGTAAAGGACGCCATAGAGGGTCATAAACGTTCCCAGCCAGACCAGCATTTCCGTCCCCGCGAAGCCGCGGGCCAGGGCATAGACCGCGGTCTTCGTTGTAAAGGCCGACAGGAAGACGGTACCGGTCACGCTGGCCTCCGGGTAGGCGTCCGACAGCCAGGCATGTAGCGGGGGGGCCGCAGCGTTGACCAGGATGCCCAGCAGGATCAGCCATTTACCCAGGCCATCCTGTTTCGACATGGACAGAAAGGCCAGGCTGTTCCCCTCCGCCAGATGGAGGACGATGCCGGCCAATAAGCAGACCCCGCCCGCGATGTGCACCATCAAATATCGGAAGCCGGCCTCTTTTGCGCGTTCCCCCCCCTGCCAGACCAGGCAGGCCGACGCAAAGGCCATGATTTCCCAGAAGAGAAAGAAACCGATCAGGTCTCCGGCAAACACCGCGCCGAGCGCCGCCCCGGCATAGCAGAGGGCCGCGGCATGTTCAGCGGCTTTTTCGACGCGCAGGGCGTAGGTCATGCCGATGAACGAGATGATTGTGAAAATAAAGGCGAACACACGGCTTAACTCATCCACGCGCCCGAAGAGGAGCGGTTGTCCGGCAAAGGAGAACCACCCGTACGCCCCCTGTGACATCGTGAAGATGCGGAGCAGGGCGAGGGCGGGGAGCAAAAGCAGCACGACCTTTCGGGCCGATCCCCGAAGGAAGAAAACCAGAAGGGCCCCGACGAAGAGGAACCCGGCGGGATGAATCCACATGCCGCTACCCTTTCAGCAGGTTCAGTTCGTCCACGTTGGTGATCGCCCGCTTCCGGAACAGGACGATGATGATGGCCAGACCCACCGCCGCCTCTCCCGCAGCGATTGTGATAACGAAGAGGGCCAGAATCTGGCCGGTGATCCCCTGGGCATTGTGCGAGAAGGCCACGAAGTTGATGTTGGCGGCGTTGAGCATCAGCTCAATGGAAAAGAGGATGATGAGAAAGTTGCGCCGAATCAGCACGCCAGCCAGCCCGATTACGAAGATCGTGGTCGAAACGACGATATAGGAAGAGAGCGGAATCATTCCCCACCGATGGCTGGAATCTGTTTTGCCAGGATCAGGGCGCCGATGGCCCCTCCCAGCAGAATAATACCGACGATCTCGAATGGAAGCAGATAGTCCGTAAAGAGGGCGATGCCGATCGCCTCGGTATTTCCCATGGAAGGGGGGGGGAGTGCAGTCTGCCTCGGTGCGGGCGACTTGAAAAGGGCCAGCAGAATTTCCCCCAGGATTACGATGACAAAGAAGGCGGGAATCCAAGATCGCCCGGAAGCGGCAACCCGCTCCTGGTCTTTTAAATTCAACAACATCAGGACGAAAAGATAAAGCACCAGCACCGCGCCGGCGTAGATAATAATCTGGATGGCGGCCACAAATTCGGCATGAAGCAGAACAAAAATCCCCGCCACGTGAAGCAGGGCGGAAAGAAGTGCAACCGTGCAGTAAATAGGACTGCGCAGTCCCACCGTCAGGATGGAAGAGACGATGGCCACGCCCGAAAAATAATAAAAGAAAAAGAGGGATGTCATGAAAACAGAACGCTTTCGATAAAGTCAGAGGAGTCTAGCATCGCCGACACCCCAAAGCAATGCGTTTTCGGGAGTGTGTTGTACGGATTCAGGAATGTCCTAATACAGAGGCAATGCGCGGGCGCGGGGTCATATTGCCTCACGAAAAAATCTACCTGAAATGCGAATCGTTGCCTCACGAAAAAATCTACCTGAAAAGGTAGAAGTTCTCCTCCTTGGGTGTTTGGACGAGGA
>CAZOFZ010000077.1:0-8988 GCA_964579175.1 uncultured Nitrospirota bacterium
GTGGCCGCATGCCGCATCCGGTCAATGGCGTCGTTGATCGAAGAGTCCTTCTCGATGTAGGTGTCGGTCTGGGGGAGGTAGGCTTCCGGCTGATAATAGTCGTAATAGCTGACGAAGTATTCGACGGCGTTTTCGGGGAAGAAGGTCTTGAATTCCGTGTAGAGCTGCGCTGCCAGTGTTTTATTGTGTGCAATCACCAGCGTCGCTTTTTGAACCTGCGCGATCAGGTTGGCAATGGTGTAGGTCTTGCCGGAGCCGGTCACACCGAGCAGCACCTGATGGGCCACGCCGTTCTGGATGCCGTCCGAAAGCATCCGAATGGCATGGGGCTGGTCTCCTCTGGGGGAGAAGCTGGATTGGAGCTGAAAAGGTCGGGTCTCCTGCGGCATGACGACACCGTATTACGGGCACCCTGCGAAAGCAAGCCGGCCTTTGCAGCAGGCGGAGGCGTTGGCTTATACTTCTGCCCACGGGTGAATGTGCCCCGGATGGGTGTGCCACGGATGAATGCGATGGACTCATACCATGGACTCCGGCAGATCGTGCCGTCGGCATTGTGCCTCACCTGCGACGTCTGCTGCCGCTTTCCGGAGGAGACCAGTTTCTTATCCCCCTTTTTCATGCGGGACGAAATCGCGCGGCTGGGTTCGGCAGCCCTGACGCACTTCGACGGCCCCCGACGGGGGAGCAAAATCAGATTGGCACACCACGGCGATGGCTGTATCTGTCCCTATTTCGATCCGGCCACGCACTATTGCGGGATTTACGGCGACCGACCGCTGGACTGCCGCATCTATCCCTTCGCCCTCCTGCGCAATCCGGAAGGGGAGGTCGTTCTGGGCATCGATACCAAATGCCCCTACATTCAGGAACATGCACGGGATGCGCAAATGCTCCAGGATGCCGAGGCCGTCGCCCAATTTCTGGAATCCGAACCGATCACGGTGCTGCTGGCCTCCCATCCCGCCCTGATCGGCCCCTTTCAGGACGATGTCGTCATCCTGCGGCGCCTGGAGAAGATCCATGCCGCCCTTTCCACTTAAGCCTTTCTCCGAGGCGGCTCGCGCCCCCTTTTTGCGCCACGCGATCGCAGCCCCGCTCTCCGCCCATGTCTACGCCACCCACGCCCTCTGGCAGGATCACTTCTCTTTTTACTGGGCCGAATTGCCGGAGCATTTTCTGCTCTTTTCGGAATATGACGGCTGCGTCTACATGCCTCTGCCCCCCCTGGGGCCGCGCGACCCTGCCTTGGTGGCGCGCTGCTTCGCCTGGATGAATGAAAAAAACAAGCATGCCGCGCGGATCGAGAATATCCCCGAATCGGAGCGCACTTTTTATCAGTCCTGTGGTCTGCGCCTGTGCGCCAATGCGGCGGAGTATCTCTATCCGCGCGAGGCGTTGGTCCATTTGCGTGGAAACGCTTACAAAACACCGCGCTGGGCCTGCCACGCATTCGAGAGGAGGTACCACCCCACGGCGCGGCCGTACCTCATCGCCGATCGCACGGAGGCCCTGGCCCTTTTTCAGCGCTGGAAGGAAGCACGCACGGCGCGGTACAATGACCCGGTCTACCGGCAGATGTTGCGCGATTCGGAGGCCGTGCACCGTCGGGCGCTTTCACAGACGGACGAGATCGGTCTGACCGGCTACGTGGTGTCCGTGGCCGGCGAAATCGCAGGTTACACGCTGGGGTTTCCGCTGGATGCCGATACCTTCTGCATTGCACTGGAAGTGACGGAACTTTCGCGCACGGGTGCTGCGGCCTTTCTTTTTCGCGCGTTTTGCGGCACACTGGCGGGCTACCGGTGGATCAATACCATGGACGATTCGGGGCTCCCCAACCTCCGCCGGGCCAAACGGGCCTACCGCCCCGCGCGTGAGGTGGCCTCCTGGTCGGCAGCCCCGATTGGATCATGACAAAATAGTGTGGGACAACTGCGGCAAGAGATCTTTCTCCCTCTCCACTTGGGAGAGGGTTGGGGTGAGGGGTTCTACCCCCGTCTGGGTACGGAGCGTCTCTGCGATGTCTGGCTTGATCTTAAAATTGCGCCGTTTTGAAGGGTGGTTCGGGGTGGGGGCGTTTGCCTTCATTGCCGCCGGACTCTACTTCGGCCTGGTCGAGTCGCCGCCCGACTACTATCAAGGCGAAGTGGCGCGGATCATGTACATCCATGTCCCATTTGCCAAAAATGCGCTCCTGGCCTATACGACCCTCTTCATCGGAAGCCTCTGGTATCTCTGGAGGCGCGATCCGGTGGTGGATAACCTCTGCCATGCGGCGGCGGGTATCGGCCTCTTCTTCACGCTGATTGCCCTGATCACAGGCTCCATCTGGGCCAAACCGACCTGGAACACCTGGTGGACGTGGGACCCCAAACTGACCTCGTTTGCCGTGCTGCTGATGATTCAGGCCGGCTATCTGATGCTGCGTACCTTCATTGACGATCCGGACCGGGAGGCGCGCTACGCCGCGGTACTGGCGATTGTCGGCTTCATTGACCTGCCGATCGTCTATCTGGCCGCCGAATGGTGGCGCACGCTGCACCAGCCGCTGTCGGTCTCGGTGCGGGGTTTAAGTATTTCACGAGAGATGTTGATCCCGCTGGTCTTGATGTCCATCGGGCTGTCGCTGCTTCTGACCTACATGCTGATGGTGCGGACACAAATGCTCTATCTGGAACAGTTGCTGAAGGCCAAACAGGGCCGACTTCTGGGTCGTCTGGAGATGGACTAATGGAGCCATACATTGCAAACAGCCGGGGCCGCTTCGAGGAACAGCTTGAGGCGCTGGTAAACATCCCGTCCGTCAGCGCGGACATGGCCCATGCGGACGACGTGCACCGATGCGCGCAGTTGGGCGCCGAACTGCTGCGCGGGATCGGGGCCCGGGCCGAGGTGGTGCCCACGGACGGCTATCCGGTGGTTTTCGGTGAAATGATCAGCGACCCCCGGTATCCGACCCTCACGGTTTACAACCATTTGGATGTCCAGCCGGCGTTGGCGTCGGAGTGGACGCATCAGGCGCCCTTCACCTTCCGCCGGGAAGGAGAGCGCTACGAGGGACGCGGGACCACCGACGACAAGGGCCCGGCCCTCACCGCCCTCTTTGCCGCGCGGTTTGCCAAAGAGACCGGCATCCCGTTGAATTTCAAGTTTATCTGGGAGTTGGAAGAGGAGGTCGGAAGCCCCCATTTTGCACAGTTTATGAAAAGCCAGCGGGCGCGCCTGGATACCGACTCGGTGGTGGTCTCCGATACGATCTGGATTGCGCGCGACCGCCCCGCAGTGCCGTATGGGTTGCGGGGATTGCAGACATTTTTGTTCACGCTCAACACCCACACAAAGGATGTCCACTCGGGCCTCACCGGCGGCGTGGCCAGAAATCCGATCGGCGAGTTGTGTCAGCTCGTGGCCGACTGTTACGACGCCCGGACGGGACGGGTGAAGATTCCCGGATTTTACGACGACGTGCGTCCGGTCACGCGGGGCGATCTGGCCTCCTTTCTACAGTCCGGATTTCGCACCTCCCGCTATCGAAAGGCCCATGAACTGGCCACCATTCGCCCCCACTTGAAAACGGAGGCCGACCTGATAAAGGCGATCATGACCCAGCCCACCTTCGAGGTGCACGGCATCTTGGGGGGCTACGCCGGTCCCGGGGTGAAGACGATCGTGCCCCATCGGGCAGAGGTCAAGATCAGCACGCGCCTGGTGCCCGATCAGCGGCCTTCCCAAGTCGCCCGCCTGGTGAAAGCGTTCGTCAAACGTAAAAACGCCGATGTGCGGGTTTCCGCCACGCAACAGTTGGAGCCGTTTCTGGGGCCACAAAGCGGGCCCTATGCGGACGCCGCGCGGACGGCCATGAAATCGGCCTTCGGACGGGAACCCGCGTTTGTCCGGGAAGGAGGCTCGATCGGCGCCGTCGTGACGATGCAGAAGGCGCTGAAGGCCCCGATCGTCTTTTTGGGGCTCAGCCTCCCCGAACATGGCTATCATGCCCCCAACGAAAACTTCGACTGGAAACAGGCGTCGGGCGGGATGGCGATGTTCGTCCGCTATTTTGAAGCGGTGGCCAGAATCGTCAAACGGGTCGTCAACACGGAGACGGACCGGCGCAAAGCCCGCAAATTGACGACGGAGGAAATGGCATGATAGAGTGTGCCCATTCGGCCGTACCGTTGTGATAACAGGAGGTTTGAAATGTCGCTTTTGATTACGAACGAGTGTATTGCATGTGCGGCATGTCTGCCGGAGTGCCCCAACGAGGCGATTTTTGAAACACGCAGCGACTGCGAATCGAAGGGGTATAAACTGACGGGCGAGGGGGGACAACTCTCTCATGCCCCGGAAGACACGATCTACGTCATCACCTATGAACGCTGCACAGAGTGTGTGGGTCATTTCGATGAGCCCCAGTGCGCGGCGGTCTGCCCCGTTTCGGATTGCTGTATTTCCGATCCCACCTATGCCGAGACGGCCGACGTTCTGCTGGCAAAGGCGATCTCCCTCAACCCCGACAAGGAGATTGACGCTGCCAAGGTCTGGAGCGGTGTCCGGGGCTAATGGCTTTCCGACAGATGTCCCGTCCCCTTCGTCTCATGCCGTCTGACGGGGAAGCACGCTTTCCCCGTCAGACGGGTCTCTCCCTTTTTGAGCTCATTCTCGTCCTGTTCCTCATCTCCACCCTCTCTGCCCTGGCGCACCCCCTTTTTAAAAATTCCGTCCGACGCGAAAAAGAGCGCGTGCTCCGTCACAATCTTCGGATTATGCGTGAGGCGATCGATCGGTTTCACGCGGACTGGGAACGTGACGCGTTGACGCGGACGGGGCCCTACTGCAAACGCTATGCGGCGAAATGCCTGGAGATCAGTGGGGAGAGCGGATATCCCAAGAACCTTTCGACCCTGTTAAGAGTGGAGTTGATCACACGCGATGCGGAAGGGGCCCCCAAAGACGAAAGCCGTAGATACCTGCGCCAGGTCCCAACCGATCCGATGACGGGTGCCGCAGACTGGGGTCTGCGCTGCGAGGAAGATCCCCACGATTCGATTGCATGGTGCGGGAAGGACATCTATGACGTGTATACGATCAGCACGGACATTGCATTCAATCGGACCCCCTACGCGACCTGGTAGGAACACTCCCGTCTCTTCCCCCAAAGCGCGTCCCCGCACAACCTTCAGCGTCCCAGTTGGAGGTTTCTTATCGTTTGAACAATCTTCAGTCGTTGGTTTTCTCCAAGAGCGATTCGAGCGGTTCCTGTGCGGCCTTGAGCTTCCGCTGCTCCAGGACTTTTTTGTATTCGACCGACATCACTTTGACGAAGTGGGGGAGCGTCGTTTCCCAGTCGGCGAGGATCGCCCGTGCGGTCGTGCTTTGCGTGAGGTCGGCGTGGCGTTCGATCAACGATTTTAATTGGGTGACGTCGGTGTCCGCTTCGACCGGTTATGAGCAGCGCTTCTCTTTTTGGGTGTAAGTATAAGAATTAGTTCTCTCGCCATTTGTCGTGCTTCCCGATTGCCGCTTCCAACCGAAGGGGTGCCTCCCAGAGTGCTGAACTTACTGTGAACCGTCTTCGTTTTTGCATGGAAAAGATCGCTTGCCGTTTCTTGGATCATCTCTCCGGAAAGTCCATTTGAGCAAACATGGTCAGGAAATGTCAGAATGGCGCTTGCCTTGTGCTCGGCGACAGTACCGAGAAGATTCTGCATGGCAGCCAATGACTGTGTTTGTAAGCTGAACTTTGACTGTGGACGCAACTCGCGGGCTGGATATCTGCCTATGCCCGACACCTCACAGGATGCGCCAACCGCAATCGTTTCAAGTACGTGATAGAAGCGGCTGTATTGAACGCCGGAGTAGGGTGGGTCAATGAATACCAAATCTCCTGCCCGCAATCGTTCGGCCATCGCGTTTGCGTCCGCCACGCACGCCTGCCCCTTGACCCTAGCGTATTGAGGTGCCATTCCGTCCAGTGCCCGTTGCGTGTGGGCAAGAATATCTTTTTTCCACGCTTCCTGAAGATGCTTCTTTGCCGTTTCCGTTGGTTGAAAAGGCTGTGCGGTGTGTCCGGGAGAAGCAGCACAACGACTGGCCGCAACAATCAACGCGGCGAGTGACAGACTGTGAACCGGTTCATGTTTTGGAATCGCGCGGCGAAGAACGTCAATCCACATGGCCTGCAAAGGGCTGAAATAGTGTCCACCGTAGGCTTGGGTGATCGGCCATTCTTTCTGTGCTTCACTCCAATTTCGAAGTGCCGCAACCTCCGAATAGGCAAGACCATTCGCTTCGGGGACGTGAACGTCCGGGAAGGAACGGCGCGCCGCCAGCGACCATTCTTTCCAAATTTGGGCCGCATCCAATGGTTTGTCCCTGGCAATGATCGCTTCCGTGAGGACAACGGAAAACCGTTGAAGGTCTGAGGCGAGGACGGGGAGTGTCGCTTGGTCCGAAACAAACCAGGATACCGCTCCGGAACCGGCGAAGAGGTCCACAAAACGCTTGGAGTGCGCGCACTCGGCACGGAGGAGGTCGCCCAGTCCGTTTTTCAGCATCCAACGTTTTGACCCCATGTACTTCATTACGATTGTTCCATGGGCGCACTTACGAACTGTGGCTTGATGCGCTGAAAATCAAGAAAGTTAGAACACCATTCAGGCTGCCTGTGGGTTCCCCAAAAAAGGTGGGTGCCGCCTAATGCATTGTCAACGCGTTCCCGGAACTCGACCATACGATGATAAGCGATGAGTTGGACGTTATCGATGTCAGGATACGATTCCCGCCTGGGAATGGGAGCCTCTGACAATTCAAACGTCGCTATCTTCGTTGCCCGCTCTTTCAGATACGCCTCATCCAACGTTCTCAAGGCTGGAAAGTGGTTGATGTGATCTGCGTAATTGGCCATGGTCCGGTGATCCCTATCGGAGTTCTGATCCTGCTCGTTTTTGCTGAAGAGTAGATCAGATTTAAACCAGACATGATCTTTTACGGTCGCCCAATAGAACTTGTGCTCACTGTCCTTCCCACCCTTTGAGGTCCTGGTGCAAATATACTGTCCATCGCGCTCCTTCACTTGGACGATCCATTTTTCTTTGAACAACTGAAAATAACCGAGAAGATGGGCAAAGGCTCGAACGGAATAATGACTTGAGTAGTAACCGGAGACGGAGGCCCATAATGGGCTGACCTTTGTAAGCGAAACAGAAATAAGAAAGCTGTGTACCGACCGATGCCACATTTCAACCGATGCGGTTGCAAAAAGAGAAAGCGTTGCCAAATCGATCGTACGTGTTTCTGTCGTATGCGTTTTTCTGTGGACGTCCCCCACGATCTTGGCCAGTCTTGCGGATAGCGTTCCCGGATCCGGCATTGCACTTGCCTCACTAAACATCGCTTCAATCAGCTGATGGGTGGCATCCGTAGGCACTTTCTGTCACTTTCCCAGTGCGGAAAACACCTGCCCACGGTTTCGTTCGGCAAGCCTCGACACTTCCGTTACATCATCGGGAATCTGGTTCTCTCCAGAGACAACTGCCCACAGAGAATCGCGAAAGCGCCCGATGCCACCGCTTCCCAAATAGCCGCGTTCTTTGAACTTGTCCTTACCAATGAATACACCCTCTTCAAGAAGGTTGGCACGACCTGCGATCTTCTTCAGCCAACCCGTTAGAACGTCCAATGCCTGGTCCGAAACGAAGGGGATACTCTCTGTCTTAAGCTGCAAGAGCATTGCCGGAATGAGGGTCAGTACCGACGTGAGGATGCGGCCTTGATAGGCGACATTCTGCGGGCTGAGTCTGCTTGTTTTTGATTGCGTCTTGCTCTCAAACCGACCCGATGCTTCCAACCATGATGTAAGGCACTGGGCAAGGAACTCCGTCTGCATCTCCAAGCCCATAATCCCGTTCTTCTCCATCGTTTCTAAGGTATCTTCAATCGCGCCGTTGAGCGTGGCGAGCGCGACAACATCTTTGACCCCATAGCGAATACCGGGAATCTGGATCATGCCGACCAGCGGGCCAGTTTCGAGCATCAGCCTTCGGCCGATATCCTGCGCCCGTTCTTTCCGATCGAGCGGTTCCCGCTCACCGCGAGCGGTGGGGAACAGGTCTGCCACAAGGGAGCGGTCAACCTTCTTCTGGTAGAAATTAGCGTCAATAAAGATTTGGGCCTGTATGCGTGGCGGCGCTCCCACCGGGTCTAAATTCAGAAACACTTCTGCGGGAATCTTCCAGAAGAAATTGGCATCTTCCTCGCGCCGAATACAAATGGCGAGGTAGGCCCCATTGATACGGTGTTGGCCGTCTATGACGGAGAAGTTTAGCTCCGCGTCCTTCTCATTGAAAACCAGATGGGCCGCTCCTGGCTCATTCCCGATGGAGATGCCTTCAATTTTCGCTCCGTTTACATGAACCAAAATATTGGAGAAGGTTGGAAATTCACTCCGTTGAAAACCGATAACTTTTCTGATCTTCGGCGGCCATTCCCTGCCCGGCTCATATTTCTTCGGTTCATAGATTTCCTGAAAGTACTGGCTGATACGATCAGGTACATCCCTGATTTCTTTTTGAAGCAGGTATGCGGCGATCGCCGCAACACGTTTCCAGTCCAGCGCACGCTGAATTGACTTCACTTTCTCTGGATCACGGTGAGGCGAATGGGGATCGCCGGGCCACCACTTCATCAGATCGGTGACGTTCAACGCACACAAACAATGCCTCTTGTCCTGCAGGCTGCTCGGCGCAAACGGATTTTTGTGTACGATGACTGATAGCCTCTGTTCGGATGAATTTCCCATGCGTATGATCCTCCGTTCTCGCAACGTTCCCACCATGCTTACGAGACAAACACTCTTCATCCGTGGGTTTTCTGCGAAAGCAATTCGAGCGATTCCTGCTCCGCTTTGAGCTTCCGTTGCTCCAGGACTTTTTTATACTCGACCGATATCACCTTGACGAAGTGGGGGAGCGTCGTTTCCCAGTCGGC
>CAZOFZ010000078.1:0-4353 GCA_964579175.1 uncultured Nitrospirota bacterium
TCCTCGAGTGAGGAGGGGAGCAAGAAATGTATCCGTTATTAGTTAAACGTCAATAAAAACGTTATAGCGTGAGGAAAATATGGCCTTGTTTCGAGGGTCGAAGGGCCGCCGTCGCTGGCTCAAAATCATATTTTGGGTGTTGATGGCGTCCCTCGTCCTGACGAGTCTGGGCGTCGGGGGAATGCTGCTTTATTTTTCTCAGGACCTTCCCTCGATTGCCACGCTCAAGAAGTACGAGCCCAGTCAGGCGACACGGGTCTACGCACGGGACAAGCGGATCATTGGCCAGTTCTTTATCGAACGGCGGGTCTTTGTCCCGCTGTCCAAAATGCCCAAACCCCTCTTACACGCCATCCTGTCCATCGAGGATGCGCGATTTTACGAGCATGGCGGGTTTGACGCGATCCGGATGGTTCGGGCGGCCCTCAAAAACCTGGAAAAACGGAGATTCAGCGAGGGGGCCAGTACGATCACGCAGCAGGTGGCCCGTTCCCTCTTTTTAACGCCGGAGCGGACTTTGACGCGGAAAGTCAGGGAGCTTCTGCTTGCGTATCGGATGGAGCAGATGCTTAAAAAGGACGAAATCCTGGAGATTTACTTAAATCAAATCTACTTCGGACATGGCGCCTATGGCGTGCAGGCGGCCTCCCGCACCTATTTCGGGAAAGACGTTGGCAAATTAAGTCTGGCGGAGGCGGCCTTCATGGCAGGCCTTCCCAAATCGCCCAACGCCTATTCCCCTTATCACAATCCCGACAAGGTGAAGGTACGGCAGGGGGTGGTTTTAAAACGGATGGTGGACGAAGGGTTTATCACGGAGAAACAGTATCATGCCGCCTACCGGCAGGACCTGCTCTTTCAAAAACTCCATTCGGATGAAGACCTGGCTCCCCATTTTCTGGAACAGGTTCGACAGGACCTGATTGCCAAGTACGGCTATAACACGCTCTACAAAGGGGGACTGAATGTGTACACCACCCTGGATGTGGGGATGCAACGGATTGCCAATCGCGCCATTCAAGCGGGACTGCGCGATCTGGATAAACGGCAGGGCTATCGCGGGGCCGCCGGTCAATATGCCGAAAAAGATGACGCGGCGGCGGGCGCGGTGCAGGCCTCCGGGAGGCCGACCCTTGGAAAGGTTACGGACGGACGGATAATTCAGGTCGGCGGCGATTTCGCGGTCGTACAGGTCGGAGAGGTGCGGGGGAAAATATTGCTGGATGACATGCGCTGGGCGGGACGACAGCTCCGGAAAGGCCGCCTGACGGTCCTCGAGGAACCCCGCGCGTCCCAGATTGTAAAAGTGAACGACTTGGTTCGGGTCCAGCCCAAGCGGGGCGACGGCGCCTTCTTCAGCCTCGAGCAGGAGCCGGTGGTGGAGGGGGCGCTGGTGGCCATCTCCCCGGATACGGGAGAGGTGCTGGCGATGGTGGGCGGCCACGATTTCGAACGCAGCGAGTACAATCGCGCCGTGACGTCGCGCAGGCAGCCGGGTTCCGCCTTCAAGCCGCTCATCTATGCCACGGCGATCGAACGCGGGCTGACGCCGGCCACCGTGGTGGTGGACAATCCACTCATTTACAATAACCGGGCGCTCAATCGGGTCTGGAAACCGGAGAACTACGAGGGGAAATTCTACGGTCCGATCCGGCTGCGAGAGGCGCTCACCCATTCGCGGAACCTGGCCACGATCCGGCTCCTTTCCCAGGTGGGAATCAACCCCGTGATCCAGTTCTCGCACCGCGTGGGGATTCAGAGCCGCCTCACGCGCGATCTTTCCCTGGCCCTGGGGACTTCGGAGGTCAGCCTGCTGGAGCTAAGCTCCGCCTACGGTGTCTTTGCCAGTCAGGGGGAGCGGACCGATCCGATTTTTGTGACCGCCGTGCGGGATCAAAAAGGGAATATTCTGGAAAAAAGGAAATCGCACCCCAAACAGGTGATCTCCAGGGCGACCGCCTACGTCATCACCAACATGCTCGAAGACGTAATTCGACGCGGCACGGGACGGAAGGCCGCCGTGATCGGAAAACCGCTGGCGGGCAAGACCGGCACGACCAACGAATTTACGGACGCCTGGTTTGTCGGGTTCTCGCCCGATCTGGTTGTGGGTGTTTGGGTAGGTTTCGACGATCGGCGTTCGCTGGGCAACAAGGAGTCGGGGGCTGCGGCCGCCCTGCCGATCTGGACGTCCTTTATGCAGGAGGCTTTGGCGCGCCTGCCGACGGCCCACTTCTCCATCCCCGACAATATCGTTTACGCAAAAATTGACCCCGAAACGGGCCTCCTCGCCCCGCCTGAAGATGAAACGGGGATCGTCGAGCTCTTTGTGAAGGGGACGGAACCGACCAGTTACAGCACCGACTTACCGCCCGCGCCGGAGCAGTTCTTCGAGTTGGAAGAAGAGTCGTTTTAGGGCCGTACGTGCCTTGACGTTTCTGATTTTAAGGCGTGTCAACATGCGCGGTATGCACGGATGTCCATCGGACGTCCAGACGTTTGGCGGCCTGCACCTCGTCCATCCGTCCCACGGCGGTGGTGTGGGGAGCGCCGATGACCTGCTGGGGACTTTCTTCCGTTTCACGGCGGATTTCGATCATGGCCGCGACGAAGTCGTCCAGTCGCTCCCGCGCCTCGCTTTCGGGGGCCTCGATCATGAGGGCTTCGTCTACGATATGCGGGAAATGGACCGTCGGGGGATAGTAGCCGTAATCGATCAGCCGCTTCGCGAGGTCCCAGGCGCCGATTTTTTGCCCCTTGAACGATTTTGCCGAGACGATAAATTCGTGCATGCAGGGACGATTGAACGGGATGGAATAGTGTGACTCTAACCGTTTCCGTAAATAATTGGCATTGATAATCGCGTTTCGGCTGATGGCCGAAAGTCCGGCGGCGCCCAGCCGACGAATATAGGTGTAGGCGCGCACCAGGATGCCGAAATTACCATAAAAGCCATGCACCCGGCCGACCGATTTCGGGCCGGTCGGATGGAGCGCATAACCCCGGTCGTTCTTTCGGATGACGGGTGATGGCAGATAGGGGACGAGCGCTTCCGAAACGCCCACCGGTCCGGCGCCGGGCCCCCCGCCGCCATGCGGCGTCGAAAAGGTCTTGTGGAGATTGAAGTGGACGACGTCGAATCCCATGTCGCCCGGACGGACCAGACCCAAAAGCGCATTGAGATTGGCCCCGTCCAGATACATCAATCCCCCGGCCCCATGGACGATTTTGCAAATCTCCTGAATGTCCTGCTCGAAGAGCCCGAGGGTGTTGGGGTTGGTCAGCATGAACGCGGCCGTATGGGGACCGACCCGTTTTGAAAGATCGGCCAGGTCCACAAGACCCCGGGAGTCGGACCGGACGGTGAAAACCGTGTAGCCGGCCATGGCCGCGCTGGAGGGATTCGTCCCGTGTGCCGAGTCGGGGATGAGCACCTGCGTCCTGTCATGATCGCCACGATCTCGATGATAGGCGCGTGTCATCAGCATCCCGACAAATTCCCCTTGTGCCCCCGCCGCGGGTTGTAGCGACACCGCGTGCATCCCCGCAATCTCGCAAAGGCATCGTTCCAGATCGAACAGCAGCGCCAGTGCCCCCTGCACCGTTTCGGCCGGTTGCAGCGGATGAATCTGTGCGAATCCCGGAAGACCTGCGACCTCCTCGTGAATTTTGGGGTTGTACTTCATCGTGCAGGAACCGAGCGGGTAGTAGCCCGTATCCACGCCGTAATTCTGGCGCGACAGCGCCGCGTAGTGGCGGACCACCTCGTTCTCGCTGACCTCCGGCAGGTCGAGCGGTGTCTTCCGCAGATATTCTTGTGGCAACAGGTCGGCCGGTGCGGTCATTTCCTGCACGGGGAACGTCACACCCCGCCGCCCCGGTACGCTCTTCTCAAAAATCAGTTGATTCATGGATGGGTAAGCTTTCCTTAAAAAACGCCAGGGTTCCCAGCAGGCCGACAATACTCTTGGCATCTCGGATCGTCCGATCCTGAATCTTTCGGATGGCCTCCGAAAACGGCATGACCACGACGTTTAGGGCCTCATGTTCATCCAGCTGTTGACGGCCGCGGGTCAGGCCGCGCGCCAGGTAAATGTGGATCTGCTCGTCGCAAAATCCGGGCGCGGTATAAATCGTGGTCATCGGATGGAGCGCGCCGATCCTAAATCCCGTCTCCTCCTCCACCTCGCGATGGGCGCACGCCTCGGGCGACTCTCCGGGCGAGAGCTTTCCGGCGGGAATCTCGTAGAGATAGCCCCCGGCCGCGTGCCGGTACTGATGCACCAGCACCACGTCTCCATTGTCGAGCAGCGGCACGACGGCGGCGGCGCCGGGGTGCCGAACGATCTCCAG
>CAZOFZ010000078.1:4453-8842 GCA_964579175.1 uncultured Nitrospirota bacterium
CAGATGTTGGAGGTGGCGCGTTCCCGTCGGATATGCTGCTCCCGCGTCTGGAGGGTCAGGCAAAAACCGGGGCGCCCCTGCGCGTCGGTGGTCCGGCCGACCAGTCGCCCCGGCATCTGCCGGATCAGATCGCGCCGCGTCGCAAAGAAGCCGACGTAGGGTCCGCCAAAGGCGACCGCATTGCCCATCGCCTGTCCCTCGCCCACGGCAATGTCCGCCCCGTATTCGCCGGGGGTTTTGAGGAGACCCAGCGAAATCGGGTCCACCGACATCGCCAGCAGCGCCCCGCGGGCATGTGCCAGTTGTGCAATCGCTTCAATCTCTTCCAGTTGCCCGAAGAAATTAGGGTGCTGAATCAGGACGGCCGCCGTCTCGTCGCCGATGGCCGCTTCCATTCGGTCCAGCAATGTCCTCCCCGCAGACGGGGAATCCTCGCTACCCCACGGCACTTCCGTCAGCCGGACATCGGCGTGGCCCGAGAGGTAGGTCTGGACCACCTGGCGGTGATGCGGATGGACACTCCGGGCGATGACGACCCGGTTGCGGCGGGTGACGCGCATCGCCATCAAGGCCCCCTCCGCCAGGGCCGACGCGCCGTCATACAGCGAGGCGTTGGCCACCTCCATGTCGGTCAGCTGGCAGATCAGCGTCTGGTACTCATAGATCGTCTGAAGCAACCCCTGGCTCATTTCGGCCTGGTAGGGGGTGTAGGCGGTCGCAAACTCGGAGCGGGAGAGGATATGGCCCACCGTGCTGGGGATGAAGTGGTCGTAGCTCCCGCCCCCCAAAAATGAGAGGAGCGACGGGGTGTCTCGATTGCGCAGGCTCAATTCCAGCAGTTCGCGCTTGAGCTCCATCTGCGAAAGCGGCGGCGGCAGACGGAGGGGGACACCGCGCCGGATGTCCGCCGGAATCGAAAGGAGCCGATCGAACGACGCCACCCCGATTTCCGCCAACATCGCGCGCTCTTCCGCCTCCGTCCTGGGAATGTACTCCACCATTTTTATTCAGGGCTCCTCCGTGGATATTTGGGGCCGGTTAAAGTCAGTCGTCCGATTTTGCGGACAGGCTTTGAAGCCAGATATACAGCCGCACCATGCGCATACTGAAAAGGTATTCTCCCTGCACGTCACCTGACCGAAGGACTTTCAGCCTTTTCATCCGCTGGAGAAAGTTGTCGAATTTTTTGCTTTCGCTATCGGTAAGTCCCGCAGCAACGTCGACTTTCTTGAACGTCATCGCGTCGGGTCCCATTCGAGCTATTTTCTGCAGGATGGAATGATAGTCCGCGCTCCGCAAAGCCTTATAGACTTGCTGATCAAAGTATTTTTTGCCGACTTCTTCTGCCGCCGCGACGACCGCACGGGCTGCGTCATCCTCGTCAACTTTGCCATCTTTGTCCATCCAAAATGCGGTGTCCCCAATCATGTGCATAATCTTGGGAAATCCGGCGGAATACTTGCAAAGTATCTTCATGGCGCTATCGTCCACAGTCATTTGCACCGAAGCATACGCTTTCGTGAAGAAATCACGCATTTCCAAATCCGACATGGCCGCAATGTCAATAACGTCAAAAATCCGGTCTACAGGCTGGTGCTGGGTAATCATCTCCCATCTACGCTCTTCAACACCGCACAACATCAGAAAAAGTGGCAGCCGCTCTTGCTGCATCGCGTTCGCATCCACAATGCCTTTGATGAGATGCGCAAACTGTGGATTTCCGGCAATGCCGTTGATTTCATCCATGACAAGGAACACGCCCCGCGTACCGGTATCTTTGAGCCGGGCATAGACTTCAGCAAGAAACGGAAGCATGCCGGTGGCAACCGACGGAGCGTCCTTGCGGAGTGCTTCAACGTGGAGCGTAACGCCACCGAACGACTGTTCTCCGATATATTTCGATAGCCAATTGCGAATCCGTTCATTGCGCGAAGGATCAAAGGCTCCGGAGCGGATCGTTGCCTCTAGCACGCGGGCCGCCACGTCATCCATCGATTTTGACCCGCCCAAAGACGCGTAAATGGGGTGAAGATTATGGTGCTCTCTACACAGGTATTGAAGAAACCTCGCGATCGAGCTTTTGCCGATGCCGTATTCCCCCTGAATGAACATCGCCACAGGCTTCCCCCTTGCAACCTGTGCCGCGCCCCGCGTCAGCACCCGTTCAAGCTGTTCGGTGCGGCCAACGAACAACTCCACGGGGACCGGTTGACCGGGATAAAACGGGCTGTTGTCTTTTTGAAGTAGGGTCATGCCGGTTCTCGTATAGACGATAGGCGATTTCAAGGGGCCGCTAATCCACTTTGCTAAGGGGACATACCCGGATTCCGGGCACCCGCAGTCGGCGTCCGACCGCAGGTGACGGTGTTTAGCCGTGCCCTTTCGGTTTCTTATAGAACGGTCGCCGGACGATCACCGCCTCGGCCGATTTTCCGCGAATGTCCAGCAGGAGTTCTCCCCCCTCGTCGCAGTAGCGCGTGGCGACATAGCCCAGGCCGATCCCCCGCCGCAGGGTGGGCGAAAAGTTTCCGGAGGTGACCCGGCCGATCTCCTTTTGTTCCGAATAGATGCGACAGCCCTCTCTGGGGATGCCGCCGTTTGGCAATTCGAAGCCGACCAGTTTTTCGGTCAATCCCTCCTGTTTCTGCCGAACCAGGGCCTCCTTCCCGATGAAGGACTTCTCAAAATAGATGAATGCGTCAAGGCCGCAGACAAGGGGGGTGGTCTCCGCATTCATGTCATGCCCGTAGAGGAGATAGCCCATCTCCAGACGGAGGGTGTCCCGCGCGCCCAGGCCAATTGGACGGATACCGATTTCCTTCCCCGCTTCCATCAGGGCCGAAAAGAAGGCCGCCGCATGCGCGACGGGCAGGATGATTTCATATCCCTTTTCTCCGGTATAGCCGGTGCGGGCCACCAGGGCCTTCGCCCCGCGCGCGGCCAATAACTCGGTCTCGATGAAGTTGCGAAGCGGAATCTCGGTTTTCCCAAAGGGGATGACTTGCGCCATCACCTCCCACGACCTGGGGCCCTGCACGGCCAGGAGCGCCGTGTCGTCGCTGACGTCGTTTAGCGATACCCCGCCCTGAAGCTGCCCGGATATCCAGGCGAAGTCTTTGGCCCGATTGGCCGCATTGACGATGAGGGTGTAACGGTCCGTGCCCCGTTTGTAGATGTAGATGTCGTCCAGAATCCCCCCCGCCTCGTTGAGGAGCATCGAATATTGCGCCCCCCCGCGTTGGAGCCTGCGCACCGGTCCCGGCGTGATCCGGTCCAACGCGTCGTCGGCCCCCTTGCCGGAGAGCTCGAATCGTCCCATATGACTGATGTCGAAGAGACCCGCGCGGGTGCGGACGGCCTTATGTTCGTCGGTGACGCCGGCGTACGAAAGCGGCATCTCCCAGCCGGAAAAGGGGACGATCCTGGCGCCCAACGCCACGTGCTGCGGATAGAGAATCGTTCGATTCATCGGTGTCGTCATTTATTCCAATCCATCCCCGACTCCTCTTTATCCAAGGCGGGGAATCCTAATGTTAAGCGTTGCCCAGGTAAGCCGACCGCACTTCCGGGTTTTCGAGCAGGCGGGCGGCCTGATCTTCGATGAGAATACGTCCCGTTTCCATCACATAGCCACGGTGAGCCAGTCCCAGGGCCGCGTGGGCATTTTGCTCCACCAACAAGATTGTCGTTCCCTGGCGACTGATCTGTCGAATCATCTCAAAAATCTTCCCGGCCATCAACGGGGAGAGGCCCAGAGAAGGTTCATCCAGGAGCAGCAGCTTCGGAAAGGACATCAGCGCCCGTCCGATGGCCAACATCTGCTGCTCGCCTCCGCTGAGCGTCCCCCCCATCTGGGTGCGCCGGGCGGCCAGAATCGGGAAACGGTCGAACGTTTCCGCGATCCCACCCGCGATCTTTTTCGGGTCGGTCTGTGTGTAGGCCCCCATCCGCAGGTTTTCCAGCACGGAGAGGCGTGGGAAGATGCGTCGGCCCTCGGGCACGTGCCCGATCCCCGCCGAAACGATACGGTGTGGCGGCCAGGCCGCAATCTCCTCTCCACAAAAGGCGATCTGTCCGCGAAGGCAGGGAAGAATGCCGGAGATCGTCATCAGGGTGGTGGTTTTTCCGGCCCCATTGGCCCCGATAAGCGCCACCACCTCGCCTGCATTGACCGAGAGCGAAACGTCTTTGAGCACCGCCGCAGGCCCGTAGGCCGCGTGAACGTGATCCAGCGTCAACATGCGGTTGTCGCCGACCGACCTAAATAGGCTTCGATCACGCGCGGCTCTTTTTGAACTTCCACGGCCGGACCTTCGGCGATTTTAACGCCATGATCCAGCACGACGACGCGATCGGAGATGCCCATGACCATCTTCATGTTGTGTTCGA
>CAZOFZ010000079.1:0-8672 GCA_964579175.1 uncultured Nitrospirota bacterium
CCTGGGATTTGCCCTGTTTGTCATTGGCGTGGCGGGGGTGCTGATTCGCCGCAATGTCATCATGGTGCTCCTTTCCATCGAACTGGTCCTGAATTCCGCCAACATCACCTTCGTGGCCTACGCCCACCATCTCCAATCCATCACCGGCCAGATCGTGGTCTTCTTTGTCCTGACGATGGCGGCGGCGGAGGTCACCCTGGGCCTGGCCCTGGTCATCGCCCTCTATCGTCTGCGTTCCGTCCTGAACGTGGACGAGATGAACCTGCTGAAGGGGTGATCCGGTGAAGGCGGTCCGGTTCCACCAATTCGGCGGAATCGAACAGCTCCGTTACGAGGAGATCCCGACACCGATCGCAGGGCCGGGCGAGGCGGTGGTTGCGGTTGCTGCGGCTGCGCTAAACCACTTGGACCTCTGGCTGTTACAGGGGATTCCCGCCTACCCGCTTCAACTCCCGCATTTCTCCGGCTGTGACGTGGCGGGCCGTGTCGAAGCGGTCGCCTCCGATGTGCGTCACGTCGCCGTGGGGGATCGCGTGGTCATCGCGCCGGGGCACTCCTGTTTTCGGTGCCCCGCCTGCCGCGCGGGACGAGACAATCTCTGCGAGACCTACCGCATCTTCGGCGCCGGCTGTCCGGGCGGTTTTGCCGAGTTCGCCGTCGCTCCGGCGGACGATTTAATCCCCATCCCCGACAGCGTTTCTTTTGAAGAGGCTGCCGCCTATCCACTCACCTTTTTAACCGCTTGGCACATGCTGATCGCACGTGCGCGGCTCAAATCGGGCCAGACGGTGCTGGTCATGGGAGGGGGAGGCGGGATCGGGTCTGCGGCTATTCGGATCGCGCGATACATCGGCGCGCGGGTGATTGCCCAGGTCGGTGCCCCGGCATCGCGGGAACGGGCCCGACGCGCGGGTGCCGACCATGCGGCCGACCATACAATTGATGACACCCAGGGGGACATGGTGGAGCGCGTACGAGAAATCACCCAGGGGGAGGGGGTGGCGGTGGTGGTCGAACATACGGGACCGGCGGGGCTGACCTGTGGCCTCCGCGTGCTTTCTCCCGGCGGAACGCTGGTAACCTGCGGGGCGACCACCGGTGCCGTGGCCGAACTGGATTTGCGGCAGCTCTTCTCGAAAGAATTATCCATCCTGGGCGCGCGGATGGGGACGCGGGCCGAACTGCTGGAAATCACCCGCCTGGTGGGTGAACGAAAACTGCTCCCCGTGATCGATTCGGTCCGGCCCCTCTCCCAATTGCCCGATGCCTATCGCAAAATGCAATCCCGCGATTTCTTCGGCAAGCTGATCGTGACCCCATAGGCGGTTTCAGACGCCCCAGGACCGCTCGAATCCCGATTGACTTTGCGCGTGGAAGGGACGTATAGTCGCGCCTGTTTTTGTGGTCCGAATCGTTGGAGGAGAAAAAGATGCGCATGAGAGTCGTTGGCCCGATGGTTGCGTTTGCGGTTTTGTGTTTTGGGGTGTCGCCGTCATGGGCCCTGTCACAATTTGGAATCCAGTATGGCTCCGAATTACATACGGGCCACATGCACGATGCACTGCAGATGACATCGGACTGCCGCGCCTGCCACGTAAACCCGACGGGGGGCGGCATGCGAAACGATCATGGGCGCGAATTCTCCGTTGAAAAATTGCCTTTGACGGGGGACAAAAAGGCGATGGAAAAAACGGCAGAGGCCGCAAAGATCAACGAATATTTGACGATTGGCGCCGATTTTCGTCTGGCCTACCTACACGCGGAACAGGAGGCCGTCGGGTCGGCTGCAAAATATAAGAGCAGCTTCTTCCCGATGCAGGCCGATTTTTATGCGGCGCTGACCCCCATCAAGCACTTGACGATCTACTATCAGGACGGCGTCGAGGCATCCCGCAGCCGGGAGACGTTCGTGCTGGTGGATCGGCTTCCCTATAACGCCCACATCAAAGTGGGGCGATTCATCCCCCCGTATGGGCTGAAGCTGGACGATCATACCTCCTTCATCCGCGACAAGCTGGGATTTAAAGCCCCCTCTTTTGGGCAGGACGTCGGCCTGGAGGTGGGCTTTGGAGAACGTCGCTGGTTCGGTAATGCCGCGGTTTTCAATGGAAATGGCGCGGGCGGTGACGATAATCGAAAGAAAGGTCTCTCCGCCACGGGCGGATGGAAATCGCCCACCTTCTGGTTGGCGGGTTCCCTTCTCTACAACGACGTTGCCTCCGAGCAGACGACCTATGTCGGGGGATATGGGGCCTTTAATTATGGGGCGCTGACACTGTTGGGCGAATTGGACCTGACCGAAACGGAAGGTGCCACGAAAGCCACCGGGTCCACCGCCTATGCGGAGTTGGATTGGAAAATCCGGCCGGGTATTATCGCCAAACTCAAGTACGACCGACATGAACCGGACAAGGACACCTCGAACGATGAACTGGATCGCTACACCGTCGGCATGGACTTCTATCCTTACGCCTTCACGGAAGTGACCGTTCAATACCGTGTCAACGAGGAAAGCCCCGAAATACAAAACGATCAGGCGCTGCTCATGCTTCATCTTTACTTCTGAAGCGGGGCGGGATCGTCCATTTTGGGGTGGTTTTCCGACCCTTCACTTGCCACTGTCCATGATCGCAATGGCCCAGGGGGGCTTTGTTTGCCCTGCCGCGTGGCCCTGTGTTAGGATGTCCGCTAACCGTATTTGCGCATGTCACCGAGGAGAGGGGAGCCTATGAAACTGTCGGGATCGCAGATCTTTATCGAATGCCTGAGACGGGAGGGGGTCAAGGTCGTCTTCGGATATCCGGGCGGGGTCAATCTGCCGATTTTCGATGCCCTCTACGACGAAAAAGAGATCGAGTTCGTCCTCTGCCGCCACGAGCAGGGGGGCACCCACATGGCCGAGGGCTACGCCCGCGCCACCGGAAAACCGGGGGTCGTGCTGGTCACCTCCGGCCCCGGCGCCACTAACACCGTCACCGCGATTGTCGATGCCTATATGGACTCGACCCCCTTGGTCATTTTCACGGGCCAGGTGCCGACCCACCTCATCGGCAACGACGCCTTTCAGGAAGCCGACATGATCGGCATTACCCGCCCCTGCACCAAGTACAACATCCTCGTCAAAGACGTCAAAGACCTTGCCCAGTCGATCAAGGAGGCCTTCTACATTGCCACCACCGGTCGGCCGGGGCCGGTTCTGGTGGACTTGCCGAAGGACGTCGCGCTGGCCAAAACCGACTTCCACTATCCCGACCAGGTGGCCCTGCGAAGTTACTCCCCCGCCCACAACGGCAACAAATGGCAGATCAAGCGTGCAGCCCAGGAGATGATGAAGGCAAAGCGCCCCGTGATCTACGCGGGCGGCGGGGTGCTGGCCGCCGACGCCTGCGCCGAATTGCGCGCGCTGGCCGAGATGACACAGATGCCGGTGACGCTCACGGTGATGGGGCTGGGCGCGTTTCCCGGCACCCACCCGCTCTTTCTGGGGATGTTGGGAATGCAC
Source organism: uncultured Nitrospirota bacterium (assembly GCA_964579175.1). Classification (GTDB taxonomy): domain Bacteria; phylum Nitrospirota; class Nitrospiria; order SBBL01; family CAZOFZ01; genus CAZOFZ01. The sequence continues at coordinate 3,503 of CAZOFZ010000079.1, forward strand.
GGCACCTATGCGGCCAACACGGCGATGCACCAGGCCGACCTCATTATCGCCATCGGTGCACGGTTCGACGATCGGGTGACCGGCAAGCCGTCGGGTTTCGCGCCCAATGCCCGAAAAATCCATATTGACATTGACCCCACCTCCATCCACAAGGTGATCCCCGTCGAGGTACCGATTGTGGGGGACGCCCGTCAAATCTTACGAGACTTGAACCATATTCTGGCCGGCTCCGGCCACTGGAGTGGCGCGTCGCACTATGCCCCCTGGATGGACCAGATCGCGGCCTGGACGAAGGCGCACCCGCTGGCTTATGTACAGGGGGACAAGGTGATCAAACCGCAGTATGTGATCGAGCGGATTTATCGGTTGACGGACGGCAACGCGATCGTCGCCGTGGATGTGGGGCAACATCAGATGTGGACGGCGCAGTTCTACAAGTTCGACCGCCCTCGGACATTTCTCAATTCGGGGGGGCTCGGTACGATGGGCTACGGGTTTCCGGCCGCCTTGGGCGCGCAGAAGGCGTGCCCCTCGGCGCAGGTGGTCTGCATCAGCGGCGACGGCGGCGTCATCATGAACGTTCAGGAGCTGGCCACGGCGGTGCAGTACAACCTGCCGGTGAAGCTCGTCATCATCAACAACAAATATCTCGGTATGGTGCGACAGTGGCAACAACTCTTCTACAATGGCCGCTACTCTTCCAGCTACATGGGCGACTGCCCCGACTACGTCAAATTGGCCGAGGCGTTCGGCGCGGTGGGCCTGCGCGCCAAAGAGGTGTCGGAGGTGGACGACGTTTTACGGGAAGGATTTGTGGCGGACGGGCCGGTGGTGATGGATTTTCACGTGGATGAAGAGGAAAACTGCTATCCGATGATTCCGGCAGGGGCGGCCCACAACGAGATGGTCTTCTGCGATCCCCCCCGGCCCACGCGCGTTCCGAAGATGGAACCGGAGAATGTCGACGGCGTGCTGACGGCGTAAAACGATGCAGCATATTATTTCCGTTCTGGTCGAAAACAAGTTCGGCGTCCTTGCGCGGGTATCGGGGCTTTTCTCCGGTCGGGGGTTCAACATTGACAGCCTGTCGGTCGGGCCGACGTTCGATCCGACCGTGTCGATGATGACGATCGTCACCCAGGGGGACGACAAGATCATCGAACAGATCACCAAACAGCTCAACAAACTGGTCGACATCATCAAGGTGGTCGACCTGACCGAGAAGCAATACGTCGCGCGGGAGACGGCGCTCATCAAGATCAGCGCCAAATCGGAAGATCGGGCGGAGGCGCTTCGGGTGGTGGATGTCTTCCGGGCCCGGGTAATTGATTCGTCTCCCAACACCTACACGATCGAGATCACCGGTGACGCGAGTAAAATCGATGCGATGATCAACCTGCTTCGTCCGTTGGGCATCCGGGAGTTGGTCCGCACCGGTCGGATTGCCGTCGCGCGCGAAGAGGCAAAAACGGCGACCCTGCGCGAGGAAAAGCGGGCGGCGTCGTAGCGGAAGTGCCCTATGAAGTTCAGCGTGACACTGGATCGCGATGAAGATGGCGTATGGATTGCGGAGTGCCCCTCCATCCCCGGTTGTGTAAGTCAGGGACAAACCAGGGAGAAGCATTATCGAATGTTCAAGAAGCCATTGCCCTTTGCCTTGAAGTCCGAGCGGAGAGGGGGCTTCCCTTCGCATCGGCAAGCCGTCATTCCGGCATATTTTTAGCCGGAATCCAGTAGTTTTTAAGATGTTTTCATAGTAAATCTGTTGGGAGTGTGGTGTTGTGAGCAGAGCCAAGACAGAAATAAAAACCCTTCTGGACAATCTTCCGGAGGATTGTTCGCTGGAAGACGTTCAGTATCATCTTTACGTTGTCGAAAAGATCCGCATGGGAATCGAGCGCGCCGAGAAAGAGGGGGTTATAAGTCAGGAGGAAATGGAGGGAAAGATCGGTCAGTGGACCTCGAAGTAAAGTGGTCGCCTGAAGCGATGGAGGACATCGAATCGCGGTTTACGCATGCGGTATGAATCAGGAAAACCAAGGGCAAATCCGACTGGAACTCATGAACTCGGGAGGAACAATGAAAGTTTATTACGATCAGGATGCGGATATTGAGGTCATCAAAGGCAAGCAGGTGGCGATTATCGGCTACGGCAGCCAGGGGCATGCCCATGCGCTCAATCTGACGGAGAGTGGCGTGCGGGTGGTGGTCGGCCTGCGCGAGGGGCGGTCGTGGGACAAGGCGGTGCAGTCCGGCTTAAAGGTGATGCCGGTGGCCGATGCGGTCAAGGCGACCGACGTCACGATGATCCTCACTCCCGACGAGATGACTGCCGACATTTACGATCGGGAGATCGCGCCTCACCTCAAGCCGGGGGCCTATCTCGCCTTTGCCCATGGGTTCAATATCCACTTCGGCCAGGTGTCGCCGCGGGCCGACGTCAACGTCTTCATGGTGGCACCGAAGGCGCCGGGGCATCTGGTCCGGTCGGAGTTTGCCAAGGGAAGCGGCGTGCCGATGCTGATCGCCCTTCACCAAGACCCCTCCGGTCAAACACGTACCGTGGCGCTTGCCTACGCCCGGGCGATCGGCGGCACGCGCGCCGGGGTCATCGAGACCAACTTCCGCGAAGAGACCGAGACCGACCTCTTTGGCGAGCAGACCGTCCTCTGCGGCGGCCTCACCGCGCTGATTACCGCCGGGTTCGAGACGCTGGTCGAGGCGGGCTACGCGCCGGAGATGGCCTATTTCGAGTGTCTCCACGAGGTGAAGCTCATCGTTGACCTCATCTACGAGGGGGGCATCTCCAACATGCGGTATTCGATCTCCAATACCGCGCGCTACGGCGACCTCACGCGGGGGCCGCGCATCGTGACGGAAGAGACGAAGAAGGAGATGAAGGCGATCCTCGGCGAGATTCAAAGCGGCCGGTTCGCGCGGGAATGGATTTTGGAAAACCGCGCCAAGCGCCCGGTCTTCAACGCCCTCGCCAAGACGGGCGAGGCGCACCCGATCGAGAAGGTCGGCAGCGAACTCCGCGCGATGATGCCCTGGCTGAAAAACGCGCGCCTCGTTGACCGAAGCAAAAACTAATCCGGCGCGTCCTTCATTGGGGAAGCTCCTCACGCATGAAACCTGTAGTCGACACCTTCCCAGAGGCACTTGGCACCCCCACGGAGTCCCATTTCCCGATCGCACGGGAGGGGTTTGTCTTCATCGGTCTCTTTGCCCTGCTCGCCTGGCTGGCGGGGGGGACGCCGCTCGGCATTTTCTTCGGTCTGCTCACCGCATTTTCCCTCTATTTTTTCCGTGACCCAAAACGATGCGTGCCGGTGGGGGCAAACCTCCTGGTCTCCCCGGCGGACGGCGTGGTTGTTGACGTCTCCCGCGTGGAGGAGGGACGGTTCCTCAAAACACCGGCAATCAAGGTCGGCATCTTCCTGAACATCTTCGACGTTCACGTCAATCGCGTCCCGATCGCGGGCAGGGTGGTCGGCGTTTTCTACAATCCGGGGAAGTTCTTTGCCGCCAATGTCCCCAAGGCGTCGTTGGAGAATGAACAGAACGCCCTGCTGCTGGAGACACCCGCCGGGGCGCGTGTCGTCTGCATCCAAATCGCGGGGCTGATCGCGCGCCGGATCGTTTGTCGGGTGTCGGAGGGGATGGCGCTGCGCGGCGGGGAACGGTTCGGCCTGATCCGCTTCGGGTCGCGTGTCGATCTCTACCTGCCGGTGACGGCGGACATTCGGGTGGCCGTCGGAGAGCGCGTGCGCGGCGGCGAAACGGTAATGGGTGTTCTGCAGCCATGACGGTCTTATTCAGACCAAGATGGAATCGTTCCTGCCATGATTGAAGTAAACCGGTTGGGGAAGCGCTACGGAGATACCGTGGCCATTGACGACGTCAGCTTTACGGTCGGTCGCGGGGAGGCCCTTGCCTTTCTGGGGCCCAATGGTGCCGGCAAGACGACCACCATGCGGATTCTGACCGGCTTCATGCCTGCCACCACCGGAACGGCCACCGTTGCGGGGTTCGATGTCTTCGAACACCCGATGGAGGTCAAGCGCCGGATCGGCTATCTGCCCGATAACCCGCCAGTCTATCCGGAAATGACGGTACGCGAATACCTCACCTTCGTCGCGCGCGTAAAAGGGGTAAGGGGCCCTGCCGTGGCCTCCGCATTGGAACGGGTGATCGAGCGGTGTGCCCTTTCCGATGTTGCCGGCAGCCCAGGCCAGTCTGGCCGACTGATCGGGAATTTGTCCCGCGGGTATCGGCAGCGGGTGGGGCTCGCACAGGCATTGGTGCACGACCCGGAAGTGCTCATCCTGGATGAGCCGACGGTCGGACTGGATCCCACGCAGATCATCCAGATTCGGGAGCTGATCAAACAGTGGGCCTCCGAAAAAACCGTCATCCTCTCCACGCACATCCTGCCCGAGGCCACGGCCATTTGCCAGAAGGTCGTCATTATCAACAAGGGGAAAATTGTCGCGGTGGATTCGCAGGAGCGGCTCTCCGCACAGACCCGAAAATCGGAGAAGACGGCGGTGAAAATCCGCCGCGCGGAGACGGTGGTTTTCGATCCGATCCTCAAAATAAACGGGGTGCTTCGGGTCCAACCTTCACGGGATGGCGATGGGGTGTTCATTGTCGAATCCGAGATCGGCAGCGATATCCGGGAGGCGCTGTCCACAACCATCGTCGAACATGGCTGGGGGCTCCTTTCGATGCAGACCCTGACGCTCAGCCTGGAAGAGGTCTTTATTCAGTTGACCACCCAGGAGGTGGGCACGGATGAAGTCGCGGCACCTCTTTCCGCCGCGGCCTGATTCCCCTTTTTGCGGTGTTTGTCTTTCCATTCCCCCCTTGAACAAGGAGGGGTGAGAGGAGTGGTTTAAAGCGATGCACAATCTGTTCGCGCTGATTCGAAAAGAGCTGAGGCTTTATTGCGTTTCCCCCATTATCTACGTCGTGGGAATGGTTTTCCTGGGCATCTCCGATTACCTGTTCTATGCCCAGGCGGCCTATTATTCGAGCCTCTCGGCGCAGATGATGCGCTTCCAGGGGAATCTCCCGAAGATGGATATTCACCAGGCCGTTTTCCGTCCCCCTTTTCTGAATATGGGGGTGATCCTGCTGTTTATTATCCCGATCCTGACCATGCGCC
>CAZOFZ010000080.1:0-8619 GCA_964579175.1 uncultured Nitrospirota bacterium
GAGGAACGGCAGCGATTTGTAATTGTCCGGACCGACCACCAGATTGACGACGGGGTGGTCGAAGAGGCTCTTTTTTAAATTCTGCGCCATGCAGCCCAGAATGCCCACCACGAACGGGCGGCCCCGCGCCGATTCCTTCTTTTGGAACGGACGGAGGCGGTCCAGACGGCCGTAGATTTTCCGGTGGGCATTTTCCCGAATCGCACAGGTGTTCATCAAAACGACGGAGGCCGCTTCGAGGGTGTCGGTCATTTCATGGCCATGCGGTTTCAGAATCGTTCGGATCAGTTCCGAATCGTACTCGTTCATCTGACAGCCGTAGGTCTCCAGAAAAATCTTCATGAGGCCTCCGTATTCATGGGTTGCCACGATTTTAGGCGCAGGGCGTTCAGGACGACGCTCAACGAAGAGAGACTCATCGCGGCGGCGGCCATCATCGGAGAGAGCCGAATTTGGAATGCGGGCTGGAATGCGGAATAGAACGCGCCCGCCGCCACGGGAATCAGGACCAGATTATAGACAAATGCAAAAAAGAGGTTCTGCCGGATGTTGCGCAACGTCGCGCGCGAAAGGGCGAGCGCATCCGACACCCCCCGCAGATTGCCGCCGACCAGCGTGATATCGGCGGCGGAGATGGCAATATCGCTCCCCGTCCCGATCGCCATCCCCACATCGGCCTGTGCGAGTGCCGGGGCGTCGTTGATCCCGTCTCCCACCATGACGACCTGTTTTCCTTCGTCCTTCAGCCGTTGAATCTCGCGCGCCTTCTCCGTCGGCAGTACCTCTGCAATCACGTGTTCGATGCCCACCTCGCGGGCCACCGACTCGGCCGTGCCGCGCCGATCGCCCGTCAGCAGCACCACCTCGTATCCCTGTTTCCGAAGCGCTGCGACGGCGGATTTCGCCCCCGGTTTAAGCGGATCGGACACGGTCAGGTCCCCGATCCAAACCCCGTCCACGGCCACCTGCACGTTGGCCTCCGGATTCTGCGGCAGGGGAATTCCCCGTTCCAAAAACCATCGTGTCGAGCCAACTTCCACCGACTTTCCCGCAACCGTGGCCCGCACCCCCCGCCCGGGGATCGCTTCAAATGGATTGGGTGTCACCGGCAGCACTCCCTCGTTCTTCGCGGCGTCCAGGATCGCCCGCGCCAGGGGATGTTCCGACCCCCGCTCGGCGCTGGCGGCATAAAAGAGAAGCGTCCCGCGCTCCATGTCGGTGGAGACGATTTGGGTCACCGAGGGGCGGCCCGCAGTGAGGGTGCCGGTTTTATCCAGCACAATTGTGTCGATGGGACAGGCCCGTTGCAGCACCTCCGCATTCCGGATCAGAATCCCCGCCGAAGCACCCCGACCGATGCCGACCAGAATGGAGGTGGGGGTGGCCAAGCCAATGGCGCAGGGACAGGCCACAATCAGGACGGAGATGGCAAAGCCCATGGCTGTGGTCGGCGAGGCCACGCGCAGCCAGATCGAAAACGACAGCGCAGCAAGGGTGATGACGGCGGGCACAAACCAGGCGGCCACGCGGTCGGCCAGTTTGGCAATGGCCGGTTTACTGTTTTGCGCCGCTTCCACAAAACGGATCATCTGGGACAGCAGGGTTTGCTCCCCCACCTGCGTGGCCTGAAGGATCAGGCGGCCGGTCTGATTTTGCGTCCCTCCCATTAAAGCATCCCCCGGTTTTTTTTCGACCGGCACGGCCTCTCCGGTCATCGTGGATTCGTCCACCCAGGAGACCCCTTCCAGTACCACCCCATCGGTTGGAATTTTCTCGCCAGGCCGGATGCAGAGCCGGTCTCCCACGCGAAGGGATGTCATCGGAACCTCCCTTTCCGTGCCGTCTTCCTCCACGCGGCAGGCCGATTTGGCCTGCATCCCGACCAGCCGTCGAATGGCGTCCGAGGTGTGCCCCAGGGCGCGCGACTCTAACCATCTTCCCATGAGGATCAGGGTGACGATCGTGGCGGAGGTGTCGTAATAAATGTCGGACGATGCGGTGGGAAACAGCGTGGCAAAAAGGCTGTGGAAATAAGCGGCGGAAGTCCCCACGACAATGAGCGTGTTCATGTCGGCGGTCTGTCGCCGAAGTCCCGTCCAGGCCGCGCGATAGAAAGCGCCACCGGCCCAGAACTGCACCGGCGTGGCCAACAATAACTGTATCCAGGCGGAGCCCCCCCCTTCGAGGAACATCATGCCCCAGATCGGAAGGGTCAGACAGAGCGCCCCCAGAAAACGCCGCCTAAGTGCCGGTGTCTCCGAATGCCCCGTTTCGGGGGCCTCGGCATACGTCTGTTCCAGGGTTTGGTATCCCGCGTCATGGATGGCCGCCTGGATCGTGGGCAGATCGGTCACGGCGGGGTGGTACGAAATGGCGGCACGGGCTGTGGCCAGGTTGACCGAGGCGCGTTGCACTCCTTCCAGCGAAAGAAGCGCCGTTTCGATGCGGGCGACGCAGGAGGCGCACGACATACCGCCGATTTGCAGCACGACGTTCGCCTCGCGCGGGGGGAGGGTCTGTTCCGTCTGTAAAAAGTCGGAGAACGCGACCGGTATTTCAGCCGGCCCTGGCTGGGGTTTCAGAAATTTTTCGGGGTTTTTCTCAAAGGCGTTCCGGCATCCGACGGCGCAGAAGTAATAGGTCGCTCCCTGATATGACAGCGTGGCGGCGGCGGAGGTTTCGTCAACATCCATGCCGCAGACGGGATCGGTAAACATGGGGGCCGTCAATGGGAGCCGTCGGGATGGGTCAATGGTCCCGTTGGACCACATAATCCGCAACGGTCATGAGGGATTGGCGGTCTGGGGAATCGTCGAACAGGGACAAATCCGCCTTGGCGCGATCTGAAAATTCCTGTGCACGCTTTCGGGCATAGGCGATCGAGCCGCGTTGCTCCATCCGCAGAATGACGTCGGAAAACTGCTCCGGAGAAAGCGCCGGATCGTCCATCAATTCCTTGATGTCCTGCCGTTCCGCAGGGGTGCAACTTTTCAGGAAGTGGAGGAGCGGGAGCGTCATCTTCCCCTCTCTAAAATCCTGACCGGGGGCCTTCCCCAGCCGTTTGAGATCGGCTACGTAGTCCAGGGTGTCGTCCGCGACCTGGAATGCGATTCCGACGTTTTGCCCGAAACGGGCGAGCGATTCCTGGATCGCATCCGGCGCGCCGGCCAGGAGACCCCCCAGATGGCAGGCCGCAGAGAGAAGCGATGCGGTCTTGCACGACACGATCTTCAGATAGGACGCCTCGGACAGATCGAAGTCGTTGTTGTGCATCAGTTGCAGCGTTTCTCCTTCCGACATCTTGCGGCAGGTCTGGGCAAAGAGATGGTTGACCGCCAGGTTTTCCAGGCGGGCGGCCTGACAAATGGCCAGCGTGTAGAGATAGTCTCCCACCAGAATGCAGGCCTGATTCCCCCAGAGAGAGCGGGCGGCAGGCGCCCCGCGGCGCACCGTTGCATCGTCAATCACATCGTCGTGAAGCAGTGTTGCCGTGTGGATGAACTCCAGAATGGCGCCACCGAGCTGGAGGGCGTTTGGGTCCGTGCATCCGCAGAGTCGGGCGCTGATGGTAAGAAGAAGCGGGCGGATTCGTTTTCCGCCGCTGTTGAGTGTGTAGTGGGCCACCTGATTGATCAGCGGAACTTCGGAATCCACCTCTTTTTTGATGCGCCCTTCGATGGCGTCCAAGCCTTCCTTGTAGGAGGCCCACACCGAAGCCACATCCTCCAGCAACTTGTCCCGATCGGCTGTCATATGAGAAGACACACGCATCCCCAACGTTTCGCAAAGAGTAGGCGAAGCCCGGTTTGATGTCAAGCACGCGTGAGGCAATGTGGCACTTGCATCGCTTCCTGCCAACTTTCTGGCTCAATCTCTACAACATTGGGCTGACACATGTTGATCCGGCCAGTGCTTCCGTGGTAAAAAGGAGCCTGTCAAATCGGAGGGTTATCGTGGCAAATCATCCATCGGCACTCAAGCGGGAACGACAAGCCCGCAAACGGCGGGATCGCAATCGCACCGTCACTTCCAAAGTGAAGACTGCGGTCAAAAAGGCGCGTCTGTCGCTGACCGGGAACAATCCAGAACAACGCGCGGCACGAATTCGGGAGGCGACTTCCGTCATGGATCGCGCCGTATCCAAAGGGGTCATTCCCAGAAAACGGGCCTCCCGAAAAATCTCCCGAATGACCCGTAAGATGAATCAGTCCGTCCCCGCGACCTAGACCTAGCGACGCACCCTCCACGCATGTCCGGAGGGCGGGGACGGGGGACAATGGGCAATGGACAATGGAATAGATCGCACGCTCCTTTGTCTGCGCCATATGTCTGCGCCATGCCTTCCGAACGTGTTCGTTTCGATAACGGGGAAACTGCGGCCATCCTGACGACGCCGGACACGGCAGGTCCTTTCCCTGTCGTCCTGCTCTGCCACGGTTTTCTGTCGAGCAAGGAGAGCGCCACCAATCGGGCGCTGAGCCAGCGGCTCCCCGCCCTCGGGATCGCCACCCTGCGATTCGATTTCTTTGGACATGGAGAAAGTCGCGGCCCCTTTCAAGAGCTGACCCTCACCCGCTGTCTCAATCAAACAAAGGTGGCCCTCTCCTGGCTCAAAGCATTCGGATCTCCGCGCATTGGCCTGATCGGCGGGAGTTTCGGAGGGCTTGTCGCGCTCCACACCGCCGCGCAGTGCGCAGATTTGTCTGTGCTGGGGCTCAAATGCCCCGTCTTCGATTATCCCCCACTCTGGAGGGAGCGACTGGGCGAGGCGGGGATGCGTGGATGGCAAGAGGAAGGGAACCTCTCGTTCATGGGGCCGGCTGGGAAGGCCCGGCTGGGCTATGCCTTCTACGAAGATCTGGCGCGGTATGACGGAGAACGGGCCGCAGCCGAAATCCGATGTCCGACACGCATCGTTCATGGCGATGCGGACGAATATGTCCCCGTTTCTCAAAGCCAACGGCTCCTGGCGGGAATTCGGGGCGAGCAGGACCTCGTCCTGCTGCGCGGAGCGAACCACGACTTCTCCGAACCATTCCACTTTACGAGAATGATCGATCTGTTGACGGACTGGATCGGCCGATGGCTGATCCAGAACAAATGAGCTTCTTTCTTGCTTTGAATGGGGAACTGACTCCCCTCCTTGGATGGGAGGGGACAGGGGAGGGGGAACACCCCGAATGAGCGGTTTGATTTAGAGGGTTAGAGGGGTGACGTACCTGGCACCGCCTCGTTCGGAGTTTGTGACGGAGTTGGCGACTGGGTCTCCGGCGCGGGGAGGCCCTTCTGTTCGGTGGAGGAGACTGGGGAGGAGGCTTCGGAGGCCGCTTCCGGCTTCGCTTGTGGCGCTTCCGCGACCCCCTTTCTTTGCATCTCGGAGAGTTCCAGAATCACCATCGGTGCGCCATCTCCGTAGCGGACACGCGTTTTGATGAGACGGGTATAGCCCCCCGCCCTATCCGCAAATCGCGGCGCAATTTCAGAAAACAGGTGGGTGACCACACGCCGGTCAAAAAGATAGGCCGCGGCCTGCCTTCGGGCATGCAGGTCTCCCCGTTTTCCCAGCGTGATCATCCGGTCTGCCAGAGATCGAATCTCTTTCCCCTTGGCTTCCGTCGTCTCAATCCGTTCGTAGCGCAGAAAAGAGGTCACCAGATTCCGGAACAGGGCCCTTCGATGAGACCGATTCCGACCCAGTGGACATCCCGATACACGATGTCGCATATTTATTTCCTATTCTTCCATTCCCAGAGAAAGCCCGATTTTCTGCAGGGCTTCCTTGATTTCATCCAGAGACTTTCTTCCAAAGTTCTTGATTCGTAACATATCCCCTTCGGTCTTCGAGACCAAATCTCCGATCGTACGGATATCGGCGCTTTTTAAACAATTCACCGAGCGCTCCGACAACTCGAGTTCGCTCACACCGCGAGACATGTCGGTCGCGGTCGAGGTCTCTTCCGATCCTTCTTCTTCGGAAAACACCTCTCCTTCGGAAGCGGACATAAACAGCCCCAGATGCTCCTTGAGGATCTTGGCGGAGAAAGAGAGCGCCTCTTCCGGATGATAGCTTCCGTCGGTCCATATTTCCAGAATCAGCTTGTCGTAGTCGGTCATCCGTCCAACGCGGGCGCTCTCCACTGCAACGTTCACCTTGCGAATCGGAGAGAAGATCGCGTCAATCGGAATCACACCCAAGGGCTTCCCTTCGTCTCTGTTCTGCTCCGCAGGCAGATATCCACGTCCTCTTTTTGCGGTCAGTTCCATATCCAACGCGCCATCCTTGTCCAGCGTGGCAAGATGAAGATCGGGTGTCAGGATTTCGACATCCGCATCGTGGAGAACGTCTTTTCCCAGCACCACACCCGCCCCCTTCTTTTTGATATGGAGCAGTTTGGGCCGATCCGAATGGAGGCGAAGGCGGAGATTCTTGATATTCAGGATCATCTCGGTAATATCTTCTTTAACGCCGGTCACGCCCGAGAACTCGTGAAAAACCCCCTCGATCCGAATGGAGGTCACGGCCGCCCCTGAAATGGAGGAGAGGAGGATGCGCCGGAGGGCATTTCCGATGGTCGTTCCGAAACCCCGCTCGAAGGGCTCCGCGAAGAACTTCCCATACGTGCTCGTCAGCGTCTCTTTCTCGACATCCAGTGTTCGGGGGATTTGAAAATCTTTTGCTCGAATCGTCATCGAATCGTCATCCTCGTTCATGTCGCGGGCATGAGGCCCGCAGATATCTGCCTTCCCCTGGTTTTACCTGGAATAAAGTTCCACGACCATTTGCTCGTTCATCTCGATCGCCACCTGTTCCCGACGTGGCGGGGCCTTGACCACACCCGTCAGTTGCGCGCGGTCGAGCTCCAACCAATCCGGCAGGCCGCGGCCCGCAGAATCCAGGGCATTTTGAATGGCCAGAAGACCCCGACTCTTCTCTCGAACCGCCACGTTGTCATTGACCGATAAAATATAGGAGGGGATATTCACGGACTTTCCATTGACCTGGAAATGGTTCTGGCGGATCAGCAGACGCCCCTGCTTCCGGGATGAGACCAAGCCCAGCCGATAGACCACGCTGTCGAGCCTGGCCTCCAAAAGGGCCACCAGATTTTCACCCGTAATCCCCTTCTTTCGTTCCGCCTCGGAAAAATAGCGCCTGAACTGCTGCTCCAGCACCCCGTAAATCCGTTTTATCTTCTGTTTTTCCCGCAACTGTACACTATATTCGGACGTGCGCGGACGGGCCTGCCCATGCTGCCCGGGCGGATAATCCCGACGATCGATCGCACACTTCTCGGTCTGGCAACGGGTGCCCTTCAGAAACAGCTTCGTCCCCTCCCGCCTGCACAGCCGACAGACGGGACCATTATATCTAGCCAATCAAACCTCCCTCGATTTTAACCCGATGTTCAAACTGCAGTCCGACAAAGGACCACGACACGGGTTGTGCGGGCAAAGCGCATGCCGTCCGCAGAACCTATACCCGCCTCCGCTTCGGCGGACGACACCCATTATGCGGAATGGGGGTTATATCTTTGATTAAATTTACCTTTAAACCAGCCGCCTGGAGCGCACGCACCGCCGACTCTCGGCCCGAACCGGGGCCTTTGACGAGGACATCCACCTGCTTCATACCGTTTTCCATGGCCCTTTTCGCAGCCGTCTCCGCCGCGCGCTGCGCCGCGAATGGGGTACTCTTCCGAGAACCCCTGAAACCCTGTCCCCCCGCGCTGGCCCAGACAATGACATTCCCGGTCATGTCCGTAATCGTCACGTAGGTATTGTTACTGGAGGCCTGCACGTGCGCAATGCCGGTCTGTACGTTCCGTTTTTCCTTCTTCTTGAACCCTTTTTTTGCCGTCATGTTTTCACCAAGTCTTCAGAAATCGTGCAACCGCTTATGTTTTTGTGACTTTGCGTTTGCTACCCACCGTGTTCCGTTTCGGACCTTTTCGGGTCCTGGCGTTGGTCTTCGTGCGCTGACCCCGCGCCGGCAATCCCCTCCGGTGCCGGAGTCCCCGATAGCAGCCGATGTCCATCAGACGCTTGACGTTCATCGAAACTTCACGGCGCAGGTCTCCTTCCACTTTGTAATCCCGCTCCACCACCTCTCGAAGCCGAATGACCTGCTCTTCCTGCAAGTCCTTGATCCGGATATTCGGGTCTATGGATGTGGTTTCCAGGATTTTTCGGGACGCGGAACGACCGATGCCATAAATATAGGTCAGACCGATCTCTACGCGCTTCTCCCGAGGCAAATCAATACCGGCAATTCTAGCCATCTCAAACTCCTACGCCATCATCCGCGTCGTCAACCCGCAACCCGCCACGCAATATCGAAGCGACGATCGTCTATCCTTGCCGTTGCTTGTGACGCGGATTTTCACAAATGACACGCACCACCCCTTTGCGCCGGATCACCTTGCATTTTGCACAGATCGACTTGACCGAAGAACGAACTTTCATCTGCTACCTTCCACTAAAGCGATATGTAATCCGTCCCCGCGTCAAATCGTAGGGGGACAGCTCCAGGGTCACCTTATCTCCGGGTAAAATCTTGATGTAGTGCATCCTCATTTTTCCGGAGATATGGGCCAATACCCGATGCCCGTTTTCGAGTTC
>CAZOFZ010000081.1:0-8437 GCA_964579175.1 uncultured Nitrospirota bacterium
CTTAGCACCCCGCCGTTTTGATGGGATCGGAACCCTCGATCATCTGCCCGTCAAAGGTCTGTCCGGTGAGGGTGGCAGACGTATCCCCACACTGAATACCGGTGTCCTGGGTCTCAAAGTGGAGAACCATGTCAATGTCCCCATCTCCATCGGCATCCTCCAGGCCAGATTGCCCCGGAGCCGTCCCGTTTGGACCAAACGCGACTGTGGCCGGGTCTACGGTGCTGGCATCAAAACTGGCCGTCGTCAGGATTGCCACGGGGACTGTCCCTTTTTTCCTGGGGTTGATGCTGCTCGGGAAGCTGCCTGGCTTGATGTCGATTAACACTCTCAGTTTTGGGCAAATGAGCTGCCCCTGATTCACGATGACATTGTCAAAGGCCACCTTGACTGCCTGGTCTATAAAGGCATAGTCGTGGGTCCAGGACGCCAATGAAAAATTGACGTCGTCCATCGCTGCCGGACCGGTGTGTATCGCAACCCAATCCCCAGAGATGGAGTAGTAATACCCCGTCACGGTGTTGCCCGACCGCGCCTGTCTTAACTTTCCTGACAGGTCTGTGGTGCGGGTCATCCCTTGAAATCCGTCGGCAAAGTGGGTGAGGTAGACTTCGCGGGGCTGGCCACCAAAATCGGCGGGGGTGCCAAAACTGTCGCGCTCCGTCGTACCGATTTGTGTATTGAGACCCACCCTGACGCCGTTGCCAGGGGGCCAGGTCAGCAGCTGGTAATCAACCTGTACATCGTAATCTCCTCGCAAGAGGCAGACACTCGTATATTGGGCGAAGCACATCCCATCCGGTCCATCCATTGAGTCTTCCGGGGAAGCAATCTCCAGTCTTTGGTTCGTTTCGGTAATTGTCGGGCCGATACCCCCTTCCGAGACTGTCCATAGAAGAGGGTCGAGGGTGTTATCGTTAAAGTCGTCGTAGAGGACCTGAGCGGTTACGGTGGAGGTCGAAGTCAGCAGAAGCCCTGCTGTGAGAAGAGAAAGTAAGGTCACTAAAACCTTGCGGGAAATTTGGGGTCGCATGTCACACCTCCGAATTGTACTTTAAAGCGTTTACGGGGACTTGGGGCATTCGGCGCGTGCATTTCTACGATACGGGGCACCCGACTCCACTTCTATCACGATTGAGTCCATCGGAGGCAATCCCCCATAAGAGGGGGGGGTGGAGGGAAGTCAGGCCTTTTTAAACAGCTTGACTTCTTTTGGCCCTTGGGGACGGAGCAGGAGGAGGGGGCTTGCGATAAACCAGGAAGAGTAGGTGCCGACCAGAATGCCCAGGAGCATGGCCAGCGCAAAATCGTGAAGCACCGCCCCACCGAAGAGGAAGAGGGCAAAAACCGCCGAAAAGGCGGTCACGGAGGTGTTGAACGTCCGGGCCAGCACGTCGTTGATGGATTTATTGATGATTTCGGGGAACGACTCTTTTTTACGAAACCGCAAATTCTCGCGGATCCGATCGAAGACCACCACCGTATCGCTCAGGGAATAGCCGGCCAGCGTCAACAGGGCCGTCACCACCAAAAGCGTGATCTCCTTATCGAGCAGGAAGATGACTCCCAGCACCACCAGGACGTCGTGAAGGGTTGCAATCGCGGCCGCAATGCCAAACTGAAACTCGAACCGGATGGCGATATAGAGGATGATGCCGATCATGGAGAGGGTGATGGCCAGCAGCGCGTCGCTCCGAAGCTTTTTGCCGATGGTGGGCCCAACCTGGGCACTGCTTTCGATCAGGACGGGATTTTTGGGGAACGCTTTTGCAAAGAGCGTCTGAATCCGGTCTCCGATATTTTCGATCTTCTGCTCTTTGAATCGGACCAGCAGCCGGTTCCCTCCCACCATCTCCTGGAGATCGGCCCCATGGATATCCCCCTTTTCCAGTATCTCGCGCGCGGCCTGGATGGCCACGGGGGCCTCGAATTTCAGGGCCACGACCGCCCCGCCCACAAAATCGATCCCCAGGCGACCCTCCCCCTGCCCGATTCGAACCAGCGCCAGAAGGCCGACAAGCACCATGAGACCGGAGAGGACGAAGAAGGTCATGCGCCGCCCCACAAAATCAATCTCCGTTTTCTTGAAAAACTCAATCATGACGGTCTCAAACCTGACCACCCCCAACCCCTCCTAAAAATAGGGGGGGAGTCTAGGAGGTTTTATATTTTTCCCTCCCCTCCTTATCCAAGGAGGGGTTGGGGGTGGTTTCGCACTTCTCTCAAATACTGAGCCGCTCCAGACGTTTTCGACTGTTGACAAAATCGAAGACCACACGGGTGCCCACCAGGGAGGTGAACAAGTTGATCATCACACCCAGCGATAGCGACACCGCAAACCCCTTGATCGGGCCGGTGCCGAATAAGAAGAGGACAAACGCGGTGATCAGCGTGGTAACGTGCGAATCCAAAATGGACGAAAAGGCCCGGTCATATCCGGCATCGATCGCCAGACGCACGGGCTTTCCCCCCCGAATCTCGTCCCTGATCCGTTCGAACACCAGGACGTTGGAGTCCACCGCCATGCCGATGGTCAGGATGATGCCGGCAATGCCGGGGAGTGTCAACGTGGCGTTGAGGGCCGCCAGCGCGCCGATGAGCAGAACGATATTGAGGGCCATCGCAAAATTTGCCAGCAGACCCGACAGGCGATAGTAAAAGATCATGAACAGGACGATGGCGACGGTTCCGATCACCCCCGCGCGGAGCCCCATGACGATCGAATCGCGTCCCAGCGACGGGCCGACCGTCACGTTCTGAGCGATCTCGACCGGCGCGGGGAGGGCCCCAGCCCGCAACACGATCGCAAGGTCGGCCGCCTCTTCCGTCGTATAGGTACCGCTGATCTGCGCACGCCCCCCGCCGATTTTCTCCTGAATCATCGGCGCGGAATAGACCGTATTATCCAGCACGATCGCCAGACGACGACGCACGTTCGCCTCGGTCACCCGCTCGAAGATTTTGGCCCCAACCGGATCGAAGACGATCGAGACGTAGGGGTCGTTGAACTCTCCGATGGTCACCCGCGCATCGCTGAGCGTCTCGCCGCTTAAGACCGCCCCCTTTTTCACCAGATAGGGACGCTTCGTGACCCGACCCGTCTCTTTGTCTTCGAACCGTTCGAAAAGGATCTCGTCACCCGGAGGAATTCGATCGGCATAGGCCTTCACGGTTTCGTCTGCCTTGTCCGCCTCGATGCTGTCCGGCAGCTGTCCCGCCACCGGATGTTCCTCGTCCAGGAGCTTGAATTCCAGGAGCGCGGTTTTACCGATCAGCTCGATTGCCCGCCGCGGCTCCTTGACCCCCGGAAGCTGCACGAGCACCTGATCGGCCCCCTGCTGCTGGATCAACGGCTCCGTCACACCGAACTGGTCAATCCGGTTTCGGATCGTCTCCAGCACCTGCGCGGTCGAACCGTCGCCGATCCGTTTGACCTCCTCCTCCGGCAGGATCAGGCGAAGCGTCCCCTTCGCACCCGCTTCACTTTTAAAATGGGAATACTCTTCCGCAACGAGCGTCTTCACCGTCTCTTCGGCTTCCGGCGGAAAGGTCAGGGAGATGGCCCGCCCCTCCCGCGCGATGGATTGGACGGTCACTTTCTTTTCTTCGAGCGCGTCTTTGAGGGCCGTCATCGCCCGCTGCACCGCCGCGTCCACCGCCTTGTCGGTCTGCACCGCAAGCACCAGGTGCATCCCCCCTTGCAGGTCCAGGCCCATGGTCACGCCCTTGTTGGGCAGCCATGTGCCCCACCAGGCCGGCAGACGGGAATAGAGCGGCGTGGAAGGAAGAAAAAAAAGAACGGACAGGAGCACCGTGGCCAGGATCAGAATCAGCCGTCCTCGAACCCCTCGCTTCATCGTATCGTTCCTATATCCGATTTCCTCCCCTTTACCGAAGAGGGACCAGGGGAGTTATCCAGGACTTGAAGATTCCTGTGACGAATCGCCGGTGTACAGATCCTGAATGTGGCTTCGGACCACTTTGACGCGCACCCCCTCCGCAATCTGCAGGGTCAGCATATCCGCCGAAAAATTGGTGACCGTGCCGACGAGCCCCCCCATCGTGGTGACGCGGTCCCCCTTCTTCAGGTTGTCAATCATCGCCTTTCGCTGCTTTGCCTTTTGCTGTTGGGGGCGCACCAGCAAAAAGTAGAAGAGGACGAAAATCAGGATAAAGGGGACAAACGAGATCAGCATCGCCGGGCCACCCGCCGGCCCTCCGGGTGCGGCTCCGCCCGAAGTCTGTGCATACGCGATGGATGTGGAGAAGAACTCGGACATACGATTCATCCGATACCCGCGACAAAGGTGGAATTCTAGTACAAATGACGCGCGGTATTCAATACGCCGCCAATCGTCGGCCTGGGTCTTGGGTCTACAAGTCCAATGCCTCCCGGATGATCGCAACGCCGTGCGCCATCTCCGCTTCCGACAGGGTCAGCGGCGGGGCGATTCGGACCACGCGATCGCTGTGCAGTGTCCAGCCCAGGATCAGCCCCGCTTCCCGCGTCCGCTTGACCAGCCGCGCCGTCCGCCGGGCATCGGCCATCTCCAGGCCGATCATCATCCCTTTGCCGCGCACCTCCACGATGGCGTCGGTCTGCCGGGCCAGGGCCTTCAACGCGCCCTGAAGCCGGTCTCCCAGCCATGCGGCGCGTGCGGGTAAATCCGCATCCAACAAAACCCCCAGTGCAGCCAGTCCTGCGGCGCAGGAGACCGGATGGCCGCCGAAGGTGGTGACGTGCGACAGCGGCGGGTCGCGCGAGAGGCACTTCATGATCCGCGCACTTCCGATAAACGCCCCCAGCGGCATCCCCCCTCCCAGCGCCTTGGCCAGCGTCAAGATGTCCGGCACGACCTTCCAATGCTCCATCGCAAAGCGCTTACCCGTTCGACCCAGGCCGGTTTGCACCTCGTCGAAGATCAAAAGCGCGCCCACCTCGGAACAGCGCGCCCGGAGTGCCCGCAAAAAACCCGCATCCGGCACCCGAATGCCCCCCTCGCCCTGAATCGGCTCGGCGATGGCGGCGGCCACCGACGCATCAATCTTGCGCAACGTCTCCACGCGGTTAAATGGAAGAAACGTGACCCCCGGCAGCAGCGGCTCGAACGGCGCACGATAGATTTTCCGTCCTGTGACGGAACAGGCGCCGTGGGTATCGCCATGGAAGCTGCCCTCGAAACTGACCAGCTTTCGGCGTCCCGTGAATTTCTTGGCCAGCTTGAGCGCCCCCTCGTTGGCCTCCGTACCGCTGTTTGTAAAATAGACCACCGAGAGGGAACGGGGCAGCAGGGAGGCCAGCTTTTCGGACAACAGCCGCTGGGGGGTCTGCACATATTCCCCATAGACCATCACGTGGAGATATTGCCCCGCCTGCGCGCGGACGGCCTCGACCACCGCGGGGTGGGTGTGACCGATGTTGGCGACACCGATGCCGGAGATGAAATCCAGGTAGGCGCGGCCGTCTTTGGCGTAGAGATAGGAACCGGCGGCGCGATCCACTTCGATGCCGATCGGGTGCGGCGACGTTTGACAGAGGTGATGACGCCTCATAGGCATCTCTAAAAATCTACTGCCCAATTGCTGCGTTGCGCGGTGCTCGGAATCCTCATATACATTGTGTACATTGCGGTTCCTGTGCGCAGTAGCGCCTTGCATTTTAACCGTTCGTGAAGGTTTTTAGAGGTGCCTTCATGTCTCGTCATCCACGAAACGGAGCAGGTCCAGCAGGCGGAATCGCCCGTCATGGCGCCAGCCAAGCGGAGGCTTCTGTAGGGTTCCGATCGGGCAGATTCTACCGACCCCTGCTTCGGCCAGGGCCGCCACGATTGCAGGTGCGCGTTCCGTGGGAACAGCAATCCCCGCCGCCTGGAGCCAGGGGCGCATCGGGGCGATGTAGTCTGGAATATGACGCAGGTCGTCCACCGGTTTCACCCAGACGGTGCGGCCCAACGGCGAGACGGAGAAGGTCGGATCCGGGTCGTACAGCACCGTCCAGTCCACCCCTTGCGGACTCTGAAAAACGCGGCCCCCCTTCAGCGGAAGACTCCCCCGCCACTGCCAAATCCGGGACGCCTCGATGGAAGAAACGCGCGGAGCGGGACGCGCGTGGCAGGCTTCCGAAAGTGCCTCGGCCAGCCACGACGCCGCAGTCAGGGGCGAGACCGCGCCGCCCGATTCGACATAATAAAGATGGGGGGAGAGGCACCCCCGCTGATCGTGCGGGACAACGTCTGCGGCGGCCCGTGCCGCAATGTCCGGGGTGATCTCCTCCCGCGCAATCACGCCGAAGCTGACCTTGTGTCCGTGGAAGAGGGCGCGGGTCCGTTGCGGAATCAGCGGGCGGATCGCCGTTATTGTCTCATCGCTGCCATAGACCACCGCCAGATCGGCCTTTTCAAACGCCGCCCGCGTGATCTGGGTCTGTTCACGCCCCCACGACACCAGGGCACAGCAAGCCGCCAGCGCAGGCGCCCGGGCCGAAAGGGCCCGCAGGAAGCGTGCGGCACACGCCCCCGCTTCATCCAACGGGGCCGATTGGGGCAATCGGGCGAGGCATGCCGATTTGACCAGCAGGGAGGAGACCAGGCCGATCACGGCGACGTCCGGCACGTTGCCGGGCAGGATGTACGCGATGCAGCGCGGGCCGAACGCGCGGGTCCGCCCGCACCCGGAGCGTCTGGGCCTAAAACCGTCCAGCAGGGCCGGATCGCCCAGCTCTTCCTCCAGAAGCTGCGTCAGGGCCTTCCGTGTCAGTTGGGAGAAGAGCGTCGCGCCATCCGCCGTCCGCTCCCGCGCCAGAAGGTCGCGCGCCGCTGCGTCAATCCCCCCCACAATGTCGAAAACGGATAGGTCGGCCAGGGATGTCCGCGCCGCAATCAGATCGTCCAGGACATGGGTCACCTCTTCGGGCGACCCGCATGGGCGCACCGGCGTCGGTATTCCAGCCCGCATCAGACGGCGCCGCCCCCGTCGGTGGATGGAAGCGGCGAAACGCCGTCCGTGAAATCTTCAATGGTCAGCGAGCAGCCACGGGCCTCCGCCCCTGTGGCGCGACCCAGCAGGACCAAACCGCCCTCCACCTCGCGCCCCATATCCTCCGTTAAAATCGCCATTGCCGAATCCAGATTGGCCAGATCGTAGTGCGCAAGGAGGCCTGCCCGGCCCGGTTCCACCGGCTCCAGCGTTTCGGGATCGAGCACCCGCGTGCGGAGTTGCGGCGGGGCCACGTGGACACGTGGGGCGTCGTCCGCCCGTGACTGTCCCACCACGCCGTCGTAGCGCTGGGAGGTCAGTTCGGCCATGCCATATTCATTGATGCAGTTCTCAGGAGGGAGCCCCCACAGCGTCCCCGCCGTGGCGTAGATCCATTCCCGCGACACCTCCCGCGACCGCCCCTTGAATCCGCCCGTGTCCATCATCCGGCTCCCTTCGGGCAGAACGCAGGGGAAGCCGTGATTGGCGTAGTGATCCATCAGGTGAACGAACGCAAACGAGGTTCCCATCAGGCAGACCGGCGTGTCCGCTTCGGCCAGGTCGTAGACCAGCCGTTCCACCTGAAGCCGTCCCCGTTCGACGTAGTAGCGGCTCTCCTCGTTTCCGAAGGCCCCCCGCACGATCTCCATCATGTGAGAAAGAGAGGCATGGGGCGCATCGGCGGGGGAGGGGGTCAGGATAACGAGCCACATTTTTTCGCCTTCCGGCATCAGGTGCCGGGCAAAATGCGAAAGGATGGCCGTCCGTGAAAGCGAACGGTCGAAGAGGAAATGGTGGCTCCGGGGCCCCCGTGTGGTCCCGCTGGAATAGAAAACAGCGGCTGCTTCGGAGAGGGGTCGGCAGGCAATTTTCGCTACCTTGAATGCCGTGACCGGCAGCGGGGGAATCGCCTCCCACCGTTGGACGGGGCCATGCGTCCGGCCCCAACGCTCGCAGAACGCGCGGTAAGGGGGATTGCGTTCGAATTGGTATTGGAATATCCGAAGGGCCAGATCGTTAAAGCACGAATCGTCCGGATCGCGGCTAGATTCCGTTGTGGACTGAATCAGTTGAAGGAGATCGGATCGGACATCGCGCATCTTGCCGCGCAGTGTAATCCATCCCGCGCGCCAAATACCAGACAATCGAACGCCCGTTTGCAGCGCCAACTCGGATATGCTATATGGATCGCGGGTGTTCCAAGGCTCTGTTGGCGACCCCGCTTGCGTATTCTCCTAATGATTACAAGCGTTCTTCCATTCGTTCGACAGGGTGATTCCTGGTAAACATTCAAGATTTGGGAAAAGGATGATGAAGCAGATTGAGACCGATATGCGTCTTGGTGATTGTCTGGAAGTACTCACTGAGTTTCCAGATGATACGTTCGATTTGATTGTGACTTCACCGCCTTATGCGGATAACCGTTCTAAAACGTATGGCGGTATCCACCCTGATCGGTATG
>CAZOFZ010000082.1:0-8326 GCA_964579175.1 uncultured Nitrospirota bacterium
CCCCCCCCCATATTATGGAGTGCCTGAAGAATCAGTGTGGATTTTCCGATGCCCGGATCCCCACCGATCAGGACGACCGAGCCGGGCACCACCCCCCCGCCCAACACCCGATTCAGTTCGGGGAGACCCGTTTTAAACCTTCGCTCTCGCAGCAGGCTGATCTCGGAGAGGCGTTTGAGCCCCGGATTCGTCCCAGGCGACGCCACCGCCTGAAAGCGGCCCTCCACGGGCTCTTCCACAAAGCTGTTCCAGCGATTGCAATCGGGGCATTTCCCCAGCCATTTTGCAGACTGGGAACCGCACTGCTGGCAATAGAAAAGGGTCTTATTTTTAGCCATAAAAACCGTCCAAGATGATCCAAGATGATCAACGATCGGTGGTTGTGCGTACGGCCCTTGCGGGAGAATAAGCGAAGTGCGATGACAACGCAAATGGGCAGCGACGTCACGGCCAAGTCCACACCTGAGGATGGATGTGGTAAAGAGGGGGCTTCACGGATTAGAATCCGGGGTCGGATGGGAGTCGGGAGGGATGCGCTTTCTTTGGCAGAAACGCGCCGAGGTGGCGCGGCTGATCCGATTCGACAAGCCTTACGGCACGCTGCTGCTCATGTTCCCCACCCTCTGGTCTCTCTTTCTGGCCTCCGAGGGGTGGCCCGCAGCGGCCCATCTGGCCGTCTTCGGGGTCGGCGCGTTCCTGATGCGGAGCGCGGGTTGTGTCGCAAACGATCTGGCCGATCGCAAGTTCGATGCGCAGGTGGCGCGCACGCGAAATCGGCCGCTGGTGGTGGGCACCCTTTCGCCCTCCGAAGCGCAGGTCGTGCTGGGGCTCCTCCTTTCACTTTCGTTCGCGCTGGTGCTGACACTGAACACCGTCACGATCCTGCTAAGCTTCGCGGCGCTGGGCGTGGCCCTCATGTATCCCTTTGCAAAGCGGTTCACCCCGCTCCCGCAGATTGTCCTGGGGATCGCCTTCAGCTTTGGGATTCTGATGGCCTGGACGGCCGCGCGCGGCGCGCTGACCCTGGCCCCGATCCTTCTGTTTTTTGCAAACCTCTGTTGGGCTGCGGGATATGACACCGTTTACGCGATGATGGATCGGGAGGACGATCTTAAAATCGGCGTCCAGTCCACCGCCATCCTCTTTGGGTCGCGATGTCCACAGGCCGTGGGCGGGTTCGATGCGCTGACGATCTTCTTCCTCTTCTGGGCCGGCCGAGAGACGCAGATGGGGATGGGCTATCACCTGGCGTTGGCCCTGGTCGCCTGCGGTTTCGCATGGCAGGTCTACCGGCTGGGACAGACGCCCTCCAAAGCGTTTCTTTTTACCCTGTTTCGCGCGCAGGTCTGGGTGGGATTGACCATCCTGATCGGCATTATCGCGCACAACACGCTGTAGGAAAGTCGCATTGACATTGCCCCCGAAACAACTATAAAGTGCGCCCTGATGGTTCTCAAATCGTATCTTTGGCTCTTCTATCTGACCATGATTGCCGCCGGGGCCTATCTGGGGGCCGACATCGTAAATCGGCTCCTCTGGTCCAAATTGGAAACCACCCTTCGAACGGACACTGCGCCACGGCATCTGGGAACATCGGCCCCGAGCGATGCCCCGGATGACGCCCACACCAATTCCGATCGCGACGACCCGATCCTTTCGGGCAGCCTGTTTCGCGCCGAAGGGAGCGAACCTGCGCCCAACGCGCCCGCAACCGCCGTTTCGAAACCCCCGTCCGATTTCGTCCTTTTGGGAACCATCGTGGGAGAGGGTCGGCGTTCCTATGCCATCCTTCAACAATCGAAGACCCAGGAACAGGGACTCTACCAACGGGGAGACGCCCTCTCGGACGACGCACGGGTGGGGGCCATTCACAGGAACAGGGTGGTCATTCACCGGCAGGACATCCTGGAAACGCTGGAGGTCTCATTTTCCCCCGAAGAGGGGGTGGCCGTCCCCGCCTCGATTCCGGCCGCCCCAGCCGATGGGGAGGGCGCTCGGAGTGTCTCGAAGAACCGATACGTGCTGGATCGCAGGGAGGTCACCGAGGCCACGGAAAATCTCCCAAAGCTGCTCACGCAGGCGCGGGTCGTCCCCCATTTCAAAGATGGCAACCCGGACGGGTTCCGCATCTTTTCGATTCGCAAAGACAGTCTGTACGCAAAAATCGGTCTCCAAAATGGAGATGTCGTACACCAAGTCAACGACATCCAGATCAAAGACCCGCAAAATTTTTTGCAGGTGTTCGAGCAGCTTAAGGGGGAATCGAACATTACCGTGGACTTGGTTCGCAATAACAAAAAAGAGACGCTGGCTTATGAAATACGATAATCCGCAGGGAGGTACCGGCATGAAAAAGAGGGGCTTTTCTATTTGCGTGCGGATCGTTCTGCCGCTTTGCCTGTTGTGGGGTTGCGCGACATCGAAGCAGGTCAGAATGGGGGATACGTTCCTGGACCAAGGGCGATGGGAGGAGGCGTACGGGACTTATGTGGAAGCGCTCAAGGACGATCCCCTCAACCCGGAATTGCGGGAAAAGATGATGTCGGCCCGATCCAACGCAGCGGCCCTCCACGCCGACCGCGCGGTCGCACTTTTAAGTCATGACGATCCATCGGGCGCCCTGGAGGCGGTCAAACGCGCCATCACGTTGGACCCCGGGAAAGGTGAATATCAGGACCTGGTCGAGCAGGTCCTGCGCAAAAAAGAGGCGCAGGAATCCCTCGCCCTGGGACAGAAGTTGATGCAGAACAACCGGATCAACGACGCCATCTCCCAATTCGAGGAGGCCCTCTCCCTGGGTCTTTCGCAAGCGGAGGAGATGCTGGAACAGGCGCAGGCCACCTTGAAGAAAGAGGGAGAGGAGTCCGATCGCCTCTCCCTGAAATCGCGGCAGCCGGTGACGTTGAAGTTTCAAAACGCCAAACTCAAAGAGGTCTTCTCGGCCCTGGAGAAGGCCTCCGGAATCAATATCCTGTTCGACAAAGAGGTCAAAGATGACCCCGTGACCGTCTTTTTGCACGACGCCACTTTTATCGAGGCCCTCAACCTGATTTTTTCCACCAATAACCTGGCCATGAAGAAAATCAGCGACGAGACGATTTTGGTGTTCCCCAAAACGAAGCAAAAGATCGATCAATATCAAGACCTGTTGATCCGCACCTTTTATCTCTCCCACAGCAAGGCCAAGGACATCGTCAATCTGCTTCGGACGATGTTGGAGACCCGCAGGATCTATTCCAACGACGAGCTCAACACCGTGGTCATCCGGGAGACGCCGGAAAAAATCCGCCTGGCCGAAAAGATCATCGCGGCCAACGATCGCAAAGTGGCCGAGGTGCTCTTCAACGTGGAGCTTTTGGAGATCAAACGCACCCAGGGGGAAAAATATGGCCTCAGTATCAACCCGTCCAGTATCTCCGGTCACCTGGGAAGCAGCGGCCCGGGCGCTATCAGTCTGCAAGAGCTGGACAATCTGAACAATTCCTCCATCTTTGCCGTGCTCCCCTCCGTTCTGGTGGACTTCTTCAAGCAGGAGTCCGAGGCGCAGGTGCTGGCCAATCCGCGTATTCGCGTGATTGACAACAAGGCGGGCAAGGTCAAGGTGGGAGACCGGGTACCGATTCTTCTCTCCACCACCAACACAACCCCCACGACCACCACCGGCTCGTCGGGCGGGACCTCGACAACCACCTCCATCGAGTTCAAAGACGTGGGGATTGACCTGGCGATCGAACCGGCCGTGCACGTCGAAAATGACATTACCCTGAAGATCAAACTGGACGTCACGTCACTGGGCGATCTGGTGGACCTGGGCAACGGTCAACGGCAATTTCAATTTGGCAATCGCAGCACGGAAACGGTGCTGAACGTCCGGGATGGCGAGACGGTCATCATCAGCGGTCTGCTTCGGGACGATGACCGCGACACCACCGTCAAGGTGCCCGGGCTCGGCGACATCCCCATTTTGGGCACACTCTTTTCCCGTGTTGACAAGGGACGGGGGAAAACCGATGTCGTCATGTCCATTACACCCCACATCATTCGCGGCAAGACCATCCCATCCCCTGAACTCCAATCGTTCTGGTCCGGCACGGAAGAGGCCTATGGCAGCCGGCCGCTCTTCAGTGACCTTTCCGTGACGCAGAGAGGGGCGGAAGGGCTGCCGGGAGCACCGGGCGCACCGCCACGGCCGATTCCCCCTCTCCCCGTTCCACCGATTCATGCCCCCCTGTCGGAAGACGCATCGCATATTACATTCATCCCCGAAGACGCCTCCATCTCCAAAGATGGGGAGATCAGCCTGACCGTGAACATTGACGATGTGGAGGCGCTCTCCGCCGCTTCCGTATCCATCGCCTACGATCCCACGATCCTGAGTTTCAAGCAGACCATCGAGGGAGATTTCCTGGGCGGCGACGGGCTGGAAACGGAATTTACCTCTTCCAGCGCGCCGGGCAGCAATGTGGTGGACGTGCATCTGAGCCGTATCCAGGATGAAGAGGGGGCAAGCGGCGGCGGTACCCTGTTTTCCATCGTCTTCAAGGGAGAACGTCCCGGCACAAGCCGCGTGGATCTGCGCAACCTTCGACTGACGGACCTCTCCGGAAGGCCCATCCGCGCCGATGTCGCGCACGCCACGATCGCCGTCAAATGAGCGTCCGCGATTCCGCTCCAGCACCGCGCTGCCGTGGCCCCCGAATCTCCCCCCTCTCGCGGGGGAGATTCGGGGATGCGGGGATGACGCTGTTGGAGCTGGTGATCGTGGCCGGGATCATCCTGACGCTGGCCTCGGTTGCGATGCCGCTGTCCAAACTCGCCCAAAAACGCTCACGGGAGATGGCGCTCCGACAGACTTTAAGGGAGACGCGCACCGCGATTGACCGCTTCCACGACGACTGGAAGAACGACGGCCCTTATTGCAAGAAAAACCAGTTGTCCTGCAAAGACCGGACGCTCATCAGTGAGTCCGGCTATCCCAGGAGCCTGAAGGTATTGGTGGAAGGGGTGCCCCTGACCGGCGGGGTTTCCGAAAAGCGCAGAAAATATCTGCGGCGCATCCCGGTGGACCCAATCACGGAAAAGGCCGAATGGCAGATTCGTTGTTATAAAGACGGCCCGGACGCGCTGATCCCCTGCGACGAGGATGTCTACGACCTCGCAAGCACCAGCGATGCCACCGCACGGGACGGCACCGAATACCGTTCATGGTAGGGCGTGGGTCACGGGCACACTTGTGTGCACGGCAACTCTTTTCATGATGAAGCAATGCAATTCCTTGACATCATCCTGTTTTTAGTAGTAGAAGATGGACGATCCATAAGGGATCATCCTGAAATTTTATTATGTCGCAAAGAAAAATAACCCTGCTGCAAAAATCAATTAGCGTGGCGTCTCTCTTTGCTTTTCTTTGCGGAGGCGCGCTGGGCCTTCCATTTTTATTCTCTGCCCTGTTGCATCCGCATCAAGTTATCTTGGTACAAGATCGGAGCCATCTCGACTTGGTTCTGCATCACCCCGGCCATCACGATGCGCATGACGATTCCACCCTTGCACTTGGCAAGGCTTCTCATGCCGCATCCGACACAGCCGATCATGCGCTCCATCTCTCCGAACTGAAGCCGCAAGTTATCTCCACAAAGACCTCTAAAACAGCCCGCCTCCTTTTCCACTCAACCGCCGCCCCGATCCGGTTCACAACGATCTCCGCTACTTTCACCTCAACCCGTTCCTCTTTCGATTTCCCTCGGTCTCTCGCGCTTGCCATTCTCAAGCCAACCGTCCTCCGCATCTAAATTTCTCCAAGATTTTACAAAACGTTTGTTTGAAATGACGTTTTTTGGAGAAGTTTATGCAGTCCATCATCACAATTCTTTCCATCCTGCTCATTGGAACGGCAACCGGCCATGCCATGGGGATGGATGCCCCTGCGGAGAACCCGGCAACACAAAGTGATTCGGCGCGGCATTCTTCATCCGATTCGGAAGAGCCCACCTACGATCTGACATTGGATCGGGCGCTGACACTTGCCTTGTCGCGCCATCCGGAACTCACGGTGCTGGATCATGAGCAGCAGGCGCGCGGGGCGGTGGCCCGTCAAGCGGGGCTTCCCCCCAATCCCACTTTGAGCACTTCTTTTGAAGATATTGCCGGATCGGGGGCATTTTCGGGAATGGATCAAATGCAGACCACCCTCCAATGGAGCCAACCGATTGAACTGGGAGGGAAACGGTTCGCCCGGAGCCGGAAGGCTTCCCTGGCTAGGGATTTGACCCAATGGGATATTTTGGCCAAGCAAAACGAGATCACGGCAGAGGTGACATCCGCCTTTGTTGCCTTGCTTGGCGCTCAGCAACGGCACGCTTTTCTTGGGGAGGCGACTCATTTGGCGGAACAGGTCACCCGGATCGTGGCAGAGCGGGTGCGCGCGGGGAAGGTATCCCCCATTGAAGAAACGAAGGCGGCTCTTTCGTTAGCCGCAATCCAGATCGATCTGAAACGCGCCGATTTGGACTTACAGGCGGCGCGTGAGACCCTTGCCGCTACATGGGGGAGTCACGCCGCCTCTTTTCATTCGGCAAAAGGGGAGATGGAAACACTGGCCGAACTTCCAGAGCTTTCCCAACTGATTCCACAGCTTGAGAGAAATCCGATGCTTTCCCGTTGGGATGCCGAGTTGAATCAGCGCCGCGCCGCGGTGGATTTGGAAAAGGCGCAGGCGGTTCCTGATCTCACTGGCAGTTTCGGCATTCGGCAATTTTCCGAATTGGGGGATACCGCCTTTCTTGTTGGCATCAGTCTTCCCCTGCCGATTATAAACCGCAACGAGGGGGCGATTGAGGAGGCGCGCATACGAGAGACAAAAGCAGAGGTTGAGCGGCAAGCCACAAGGCTGCGCCTGGTGACCACCCTTACCGAGGCCCATCGGGCGCTCGTAACGGCGTACACCGAGGCGAGTCTGGTTAAGACGACGCTTCTTCCCCGCGCGCAAGAAGCGTTTGACGCGATCAGTGAAGGGTATCGCCTTGGAAAATTTGACTTGTTGGATGTTCTGGATGCGCAACGAACCCTTGTGAGCGGCAGGATGCAATACCTGCGTGCCTTAACGGAATATCACAAGAGCGCTGCCGATGTGGAACAATTAGTGGGAAAGCGGTTTTCCCCCTCCTCATCTGATGAGGGGAATATGAGGAATAATAAAAATGAAAGATAAGAATATCATTACTATCCTCGGTATTTTCGCAATCTGCGCCATCCTCGCGTTCTTCATTTTGCGAACGGAGAAGCCCTCAATGGGAGAAAATTACCCCGCAAGTGGTGAAGAGAAACAGACCGAGTTTGTTCGGGGCCCTCATAGGGGGAGGCTTCTCTCCCGTGACAACTTTCAGGTTGAGGTCGCCATTTACGAAACTGGCGTTCCGCCCCAGTTTCGGATTTATCCTTTTGAAAATGGGAAACCGATTAATCCCGATGAAGTAAAAATAACGATATTACTGCATCGGTTTGCGGGAAGGGTTGATAAAATAGCGTTTCATAAGGAGGCCGATTATCTGCGCGGCGATCAAGAGATTTATGAGCCGCACTCGTTTGATGTGGAAGTCAAAGCCGAACACAAAGGGATGGTCTATCAATGGGAATACGGGCAGGTAGAAGGAAGGCTGGATATGGCCTCTGAAACCGTTGACAGCGCTGGGATTGAGATTCAAACCGCAGGGCCAGTCAGGATGAAAACGATCCTGGAACTGCCGGGAGAAATCGGGCTGAACAAGAACAGGGTGGCACACGTGGTGCCCAGGCTTTCCGGCGTGGTAACGGAGGTTCGTAAAAACCTGGGAAATCGGGTCAAAAAAGGCGAGGTCATCGCCGTCATTGACAGCCGGGAATTGGCGGAGGCGACAGCCGAGTATATCGAGTCGGTTAATCGTCTGGAGTTTGCCCAGACCTCTTTTGTCCGGGAAGAGGGCCTCTGGAAGAAAAAAATCTCCCCAGAGCAGGATTTTCTGGCAAGCCGTCAGGCGCTCAAGGAGGCCGAGATTGCCCGGCAGGCATCGGAACAAAAGCTCCTGGCCATGGGACTGTCAAAGGAGGTTCTTAAGAGTCTTGCGATTGAATCTTCCGGCCCGGCCATTGATCGGGAAGTTCAGACGCACACTCACTTTGTGGGCAAACCGCTCACACGATATGAACTTGCGGCCCCGCTCGGCGGAACAATTATTGAAAAAGATGTTTCAATTGGAGAGGCCGTTAAAGCGGATGCCGATATCTTTACGATCTCCGATCTTGAAACCGTCTGGGGGGAGATCACGGTGTATCAGAAGAACCTGGGTAT
>CAZOFZ010000083.1:0-8244 GCA_964579175.1 uncultured Nitrospirota bacterium
CTCGAGGCGGCCACAACCAGCAGCAAGAGCGCCACCCCCCCCGTCACGATCAACCTCTGCGGATTCGCGGGCCCGCCCGGCCCTTTCACATCGTAATAATCAGCCATCGCAATCCTCCGTTACGCATTTTGGCGTACATTTTGGTCCGAACACTCGCCGGATTGTAATACGGGCGGATTATAGCACGGGAGACAATTTACGGCGCAATCGGTTTCTGTTACAGTGGGGCGCATGAACATCTACGCTTCCCAGGACAAGTTCTTCGAAGCGGCCTATCGCACCGGAGAACATGGCTGGCCGGTTTCCGAGCCTTCGGCGCCCGTGGTCAACTTCGTGAAGCAACGCAGAAAGCCGGTCCGTGTCCTGGACATCGGTTGCGGGGAGGGGCGACATGCCCTCCTGTTTGCAAAACGGGGCCATCAGACGGTCGCCCTGGATAATCAGCCGCAGGCCATCGCGCGCGCGATCCAGATCAACCACGCGGTCTTGCCCGCTTTACGCTTTGTCCTGGGAGATGTCTTTCATCTCCCCTTTCCTTCCGATACGTTCGACGTGATCCTGGACTATGGCTGCTTCCACCATATCCGCAAGCAGGATGAAAAGCGCTATTTGCAAAGTGTGATCCCTTTGTTAAAATCGGGAGGACATTTCCTGCTCTGTTGTTTTTCCACCCGATTCAAACATTGGCCCGGCGAGCAACGCAGCCGCGACTGGCTGGTACACCGGGGCCATTACGACCGATTTTTCAAAAAAGGGAGTTTTAAACAGATTTTCGGCACGGCATTCGATCTCCTCTCGATCGAAGAAGAGAGACAAGACCTCCATGCGTTCTACCACGTCCTGATGCGGAAGCGGTAAGGCGCGAATATAACGGATATGAGAGTGAGCCACGATGCCTGACATTGCCTATCTCAACGGAAAATGGATGCCGATTTCGCAGGCGAGGGTGTCGGTCGAAGACCGGGGCTTTCAGTTTGCCGACGGCGTCTACGAATTGATCCGCGTCTACGAGGGCCAGCCGTTTCACCTGCGGGAACACCTCGAACGCCTCCTCGAATCGGCCCGGCAGATTGAAATCGCGCCGACCCTTTCGATCCCCCAGCTTACGCGGCTGGCCCTGCGAGGATGCGGTAAGTGCGGTTATCCCAGCGCCAAGATTTACATTCAACTAACGCGCGGCACGGCGCCCCGTCTGCACCACTTTCCCGAAAAAATCAAGCCGACCTGGGTGATGACGTTCCGGAAGTTGACCCCCATCGAAGAGGCCGCGCGCAAACGGGGCGTGTCGGCCCTCACCGTCGCGGATGTCCGCTGGGGCCGCTGCAACATCAAGTCGCTCAACCTCCTCCCCAACGTGATGGCCCGCGAACAGGCCGCGCGCGCCGGCTGTTTCGAAACTCTCTTCATCCGGGACGGAATCGTGACGGAAGGGGCGGGCAGCAACGTCTTTGCCGTCCTCGGAGATCGGATCGTCACGCCGCCGGAAGGCCCGGCCGTCCTCTCCGGCATCACGCGGGAGGTGGTCTTGGAGCTGGGCAGAAAGGCGGGGCTGACGATGGTCGAGGAGGCGCTGTCCGTAGAGCAACTGCGCGAAGCCCGCGAAGTTTTTCTCACCGGCACGACGATTGAGGTCTTACCCGTCGTCCGACTGGACGGCAGGAAGATTGCCTCCGGGCGGCCCGGCCCCGTCGGCCGCGCGCTTTATCGAGCCTTCCTAATACATTTGGGACACTCGAACACATCGCGGGAAACGGCATGAACCGTCCGTGGCTGAACCATTACGAAACGGGCGTGCCGGAGGCGATCGTCTATCCGCCCGTTCCCCTGTTCCATCTGCTGCGCGATACCGCCGCGCGCCGTCCCGATCGTCCGGCCCTCCTCTTCTATGGCAAGGCGATCTCCTACCGCGATCTGGATACGCAGGTGAACCAGTTTGCGCGGGTGCTGCTGGGCCTGGGGTTGCGCCGGGGGGACCGCGTTGCCGTGATGCTGCCCAACGTCCCGCAGTGCGTGATCGCCTATTATGGCGTGCTGGCGGCGGGGGGGGTGGTGGTGATGACCAACCCGCTTTACATCGAGCGCGAGTTACAGGTGCAACTTTCCGACGCGGGGGCAAAGATTATCGTTGCGCTCGATTTCATGTATCCCAAAATCGAGAAGGTGCGGGCCAACACCGCGCTCACTTCGATCGTCCTGACCTCGGTGAAAGACGAACTGCCGTGGATGCTGGCGCTGCTCTATCCCCTGAAGGCCCGTCGCGAAGGGCAGTGGATTCAGGTACCCAAAAGCGACACCGTCCTGGACATGTTCGAGGGGATGGCCGGTTATGCCACGACACCCCCCGTGATCGAGGCGGTGGCGCCCGACGATCTGGCCCTCCTGCAATATACCGGCGGCACCACCGGTACGCCCAAGGGGGTGATGCTCTCGCACCGCAACCTGGTGGCCAACACCCTGCAATGCCGCCACTGGATGCCCACGCTCACGGAGGCCGACATCTTCCTCTCCGTCGTCCCCTTCTTTCACGTCTATGGCATGTCCACCTGCATGAATCTGGCCCTCTCGCTGGGCGCAACCCTCGTCCTACTACCGCGCTTCGTGACGAAAGATGTGCTGGGCGCAATCCAAAAACACCGCGCGACGATCTTCATGGGGGTGCAGGCGATGTATGTGGCCGTCAACAATTTCTCGAAGGTGAAGGATTACGACCTCTCCTCGATTGCCGTCTGCATCTCCGGCGCGGGGCCGCTCCATGCCGAGGTGCAGCGGCAGTTCGAGGCACTCACGGGCGGAAGGCTGGTGGAGGGTTATGGTCTGTCGGAGGCCGCGCCCGTAACGCACGCAAATCCGATCAGCGGCACGCGCAAGGCGGGGAGCATCGGCCTGCCCCTCCCCGACACGCGGGCCCGGATCGTTTCCGAATCGGGCCATCCGGTGACGCAGGGGGAGGTGGGCGAATTGGTCGTGTCCGGGCCTCAGGTGATGTCGGGCTACTGGAAGAAGCCGGAGGAGAGCGCTGCGGTGTTGCGGGACGGCTGGCTGCACACGGGCGACATGGCGCGGATGGACGAGGAGGGCTACTTTTTTGTCGTGGACCGCAAGAAGGATATGATCAAGACCCGCGGCGAAAATGTCTACCCGCGCGAGGTCGAAGAGGTGCTCTATCGCCATCCGAAGGTGAAGGAGGCGGTGGTCGTGGGTCTCCCCGACCTGCAAATGGGGGAGATCATCAAGGCCTATCTGGTGCCGAAAGAGGGAGAGACGGTGACGGAGGCGGACATTACCCGGTTCTGTCGCCAGGAATTGACCCACTTCAAGGTGCCGCAGCGGATCGAGTTCCGCAAGGAGCTGCCCAAGACCCTGATCGGCAAGGTGCTCCGCCGCGTCCTGCTGGAAGAAGAGGCGGCCAAATAGACGCTCACGCGGGGGAGGCTTCCGTCTCGGTGAGGCGGCGCACCCGGCGCGCCGTGGTGATAAAACCGGAATGGGCCACCATCCGATGATCGGGGCGGACGCTCCGTCCGTCAATGTTCCAGCCGCGCAGCAGGGTCTCGAACGTTTCGATCCACTCGAATGCGGGGGACTCCCGCAGGGCCGCGACCAGCCGCTCGACCTGGGGTACGGTCGGAAGAAACGCCAGAAAAACGCCGCCGCCGCGCAGGGCCCGTGAGGCAGACGCCACCACGCGGTGCGGTTCCGGGAGGTCCAACACAATCCGGTCCACCTCCGTCTCCAGAATCCCGTCATAGAGATTGGCCGCCCGAAGGGTCAGACGCTCCGGCACCCCCATACGGGTTGCGATATTGGCCTGGGCCCTTTTTGCGAAGTCTTCCCGAATCTCGTAGCCGATGACCCGTCCCGCTTCACCCACCGCTTGCAAAAGGGCCAGGGTCAGCGCACCCGATCCGATCCCCGCCTCCAGCACGGTGGCGCCGGGATAGATGTCGGCCCACATCGAAATCAGTCCCAGGTCTTTTGGATAGAGAATCTGCGCGCCCCGTGGCATGCGCAAAACATATTGCGCCAGGGTGGGACGGAGCGCAAAGAAGCGGCTGCCGCGCGAGAAGACCACCTCCGTTCCCTCCTCCTGACCGATGATGGCATCGTGCTGGATCGTCTCGCCGCTGAACTGGAATTTGGCCCCCGCCTTGAGCGCGAGCGGATATTCTTCTCCATCCAGATTTTTAAGATGAATCAATTCGCCTGCGGAGAACACTGCCATGGGGGAAGTCCTACGTGCAAGAATCCGTGAAAGAAGAAGCCGTTACCTTGTGAAAATCGTCCAGCAGGAGGTGCAGCCGTTCCTGCGTTTTCAAGAAACGTTCCGGGTTTTCCCGCATCTTTTCAGCCGATTGAACGAAGGGGCCGGGTGCGGGTACCCCCGCCTGGATCATCCGTTCCACGCTCTCCGGTGTCGCTTCGGGGTGAAATTGCAGGGCCAGGACATGGTCGTTGTACACAAAGCCTTGGCTTTCACAGGCCTGGCTTCGCGCAACGTGCGTGGCCCCCGCAGGGAGTTGGAAGGTGTCGCCATGCCAATGGAAGGCGTCGAACACAGCCGGCCAGGCGTCGAAAAGAGGAGGCGCCACTTTCGTCTTCTCCACGGGGAACCAGCCGATTTCCGGGTTGGCGTTCCGTGCGACCCGGGCCCCCAGCACGGTGGCGATTAACTGCGCCCCCAGACAGATTCCAAGAACCCGTTTTCCGGATTGGATGATCGCCTCGATGAATCGTTTCTCCTGAATCAGCCAGGGATGTTCGGCCTCATCGTAAACGTTCATCGAGCCCCCCATCACAATCAATGCGTCCGGCAACGCGGCCGGGTCGGAGGGCGAAGGGAGGGGGTCGCCACGATCGGCATGGGTGAATGTGAAGCGATGACCCCGCGCAAGGCCCCATGACAAAATCCCGGCAGGCCCTTCGTGCGGTTCATGTTGTAGGACGTGCAGGTTCATACGACAACAAGTGCAAAATTGATAACTCCCCTGGCCCCTCTTTGGTAAAGAGGGGGAAACCGGATAAAGGAGGGGAACTCCCCGCAGGAGCCACGCGCCTCCCCCTTGTTAAAGGGGAGGCTGGGAGGGGTTGACCAACCGTGTCCGTGCTACTTTGAGACGGTTAATAAACGGGAAAGATTGCCCGCTGGAGGCCGTCCCAAAAGGTGCGGCGCAGGGCCAGGGAGCGCAGGGCGCCGTCGCGCAGGCGGGCCTGGGCGGCCGCATCCTGCGTGTGGCGGACGATCAGTTTATTGAAGACAACGGCATGTTCCTTGTCTTCCACGATGTGGAGCGTGAAATACTCGATCTGTTCGTCGGTGAGCGGTGTGTTGCATTTGAGGCCCGCGACCAGCGATTCGAACATCGTTGGGATGGAAAATTCGTGTCCCGGCCCCACCGCCCCCAGACCGACCAGAAAGTCTTCGTCCCGCGTCATCCGCATGTGCCCCTCAACGAACGCCGACACTTCCGGCAACACCGGAACCCGCCCCCACGCCCCATCGTCCAGCCCCAGACTTTTGAGGAAATTGCGATAGAGCGCCGGATGGCTGCGGAAGATGGTGTGCTGGCCAAATTCGTCGTCGAAGACCACCCGAAAAAGGGCCGCAGCCTCCGGGTCGGGGATGCGCGGCAGGAGGTTGGTCATGTAGTTGACGAAAATTTTGACCAGTTGGTAGTGTTGGAGACCGAAGGTCTGAATCTGGGTCAGCGTCAGCGGCTCCGACGCGAACCGCTGGAGGAAGGGGTGCCGGACCGCGCCGTGTTCCGATACTTCCGCTTCCAGTTCCCGGATGAAATCGGATGGGTTCATCACGCCTCATTCCTCACGCCTCAGGGGAGGGGCGGGGAGAGGTCAGTACCCCATCCCGATGAACTTGGACTTGCTCTCCTCCATGAGGGCTTCGGAAATCTGTGTCATTCCGCGTTCTTTGGCAATCCGTTCGATCTCCTTCCTGGCCATCGGGCGGATGAAAGAAGGGATGTTATCCAGCCGTCGCTCGGCCTCCTGCGACCAGGCGAGATCGCCGGGGTCGTTTTTGGATTGGTCCATCACCTCGGGCGTGATCGTGGTAATGCCGCCTTTGCGGGCATAGTTTTCGATCCCCATCCGGATCATCGGCCGCATGAAGGAGGGAACTTTTTCCAGTCGTTCGGTGGCCGGGGCCGTCCAGGTCAGCGCTAGATCGGAGCTGGCCGCCCCACCCGGCTGCATTTGAGCGAGCATGCTGGAGAACGGACATTTCCCCGCGCTGGGGGTCTCCATCTCCTTGGCCAGCATCGCCTGCTGCGTGGCCGCATCGGGAAGGGCCGTCGCGACGCCCTCCTTCAGGCTCTCGCGCGTCAATTCCATCGGTGCTGCGGGTGCTGTGCGTCCGCCCAGTTTGACCCCCAGGGCGTTGACCATCGCGGTCTCGCCCGGGTTTGTGACCATCGCGACTTTGGCCCCGCAGGTGGGGCAGCCGAAGGTCACCCCCAGCGACTGCTCGCCGGGCACTTGAACGTCTTGAAAGCTCATGAAACTCTCGCACTTCATGCAAACAAACTTCATCGGGTCTCCCTCGTTATACCAATACGGTTCTTGTTTCCAGACGGTCGTGGATGCGTCCGGCCATCGCTTCGAAACGTTTCGAAATCGGGTGATCGGGGGGGAGCGGAACGCCCGTGTCGCAGGCTTGCGACATCTCCTGGCTAAACGGAACCTTCCCCAGCAGCGGCAGATCGAGCGCAGTGCAAATGTCCTCGCAGCCCCCTTCGAACATCGGTGTGGGCGCACCGCACGCGGCGCAGAGGACGCCACTCATGTTTTCAACCAGTCCGAGGAGCCGAATACCGACATCGCGGGCGTACACGATCGACTTTTTCACGACCTGCTTTGCCACCTCCGACGGCGTGGTGACGACGATGCCGCCGTCCAGCTCGGGGATATATCCGGCGATCACGGGGGGCTTGTCGGCGGCGGCCCCCGGCGGCAGATCCACGACCAGGTAGTCCAGCTCGCCCCAGACAATATCGGCCAGAAATTCCCGGATCACGCTCATCTCCTGCAGACCCAGCCAGACGGGAGACAACTCCATCGGTCCTTTCCACTGCAGCGGGGCATCGGGGCGCAAAAAGAAGGCCATGGAGGCGATCTTCATTCCATGCGGCCCGATCGGCGGCAGGGCCCCCTCGGCGGTAAACGCGAATGCGCCATCGGAAACGCCCAGCATCTTCGGGATACAGGGGCCGTTGAGGTCCACGTCCAACACGCCGACGCGATGGCCCGCGCGCGCCAGGGCCAGGGATAGATTCGCGGTGGTCATGCTCTTGCCCACCCCCCCCTTCCCGCTCATCACGACCAGCTTCCGACGGATGCGCCCCATCCGCATCTTCACTTGAAGCGACTGATCCACAATCTGCTTCATCACCTGGGCGTCGTCGGTGAAGCTGATTTTTTTCAGGATGGATTTGATCTCTTTTTCAGGCGCCATGGCAAACGACATCTCCAACGATTCGTGGCGCTGATCGTATAATACCGACTGGGAGGGTGTCAAATGAGGGGGCTCAATGCATATGAAACGGAGAGGGTTACCGTCCCCCGGTCACTTCTTCGAGCCGGGTTTTCAGCGCGTCAATCTCGGCTTGCTGGACTTGGAGCTTGTCCTGCTGCGCCAGCAGCAAAAGAGTGGGAAATCACAGTCGTTCCCATTCCTCCCGACTTATTTGAGCTTGCCGCAGTATCCGAACCGGAAGTTCACGGCCGATATCTCCCTGGTGAGGATTGGGTACCCGAAGCGTTGTCTCGCCTTTGACCATGAACCGATGTTTTCCGCCCGAATAAGGCCCCTCAAACCCCAACAACCTCAAACAGCGAATCAACTCTCGCCGACTGACTGGGCCAAACGCAG
Source organism: uncultured Nitrospirota bacterium (assembly GCA_964579175.1). Taxonomy (GTDB): domain Bacteria; phylum Nitrospirota; class Nitrospiria; order SBBL01; family CAZOFZ01; genus CAZOFZ01. The sequence continues at coordinate 7,886 of CAZOFZ010000083.1, forward strand.
GATCAGGCGACTTTCCGGATTTTCAGTTCATACCCGTCAATCACCGGCAAGGAAAGGTTCTTGTAAGTAGTTTCCGGTGAAAAACGTATTGGGTTTTTGGGTTTTGTTTTCAGCGGTGCCGGGGTGTTTTGGCGATGACGATTCGCTTGTATCTTCATCGGTATCGCCGTAGAATCCCTCCGTTTTCTGGTGATTCATGCGGGGGTGCCGATGCTGATTCTGGACGACAAACAAGCCGATCTGCTGGAACATTGGGTTCCCGATCCGTTCCTGAAACTGTCCGATGAACTGGCCTTCGCGGACCGTGTAAAAAATTGGACTCCACCCTACAGACACGGTACGACCACTTTTTAACTGTT
>CAZOFZ010000084.1:0-4450 GCA_964579175.1 uncultured Nitrospirota bacterium
CTCCTTGGATAAGGAGGGGAATGAATCGTACCCATTATTACTTAAAGATCAATATTCGACATTACCGGGGCAAGCCCAATGGGGTGGAGCAACCGCCCGTCTGATTGGTCGTCCCGCAGCGTAGCAGAGGGACGACGATAGAAAAAAGCTGCGGCAGTTTTTGCCGTCCGCTTGATTGACTTGTTATGTGTATTCATATCAGTATGTGTGCATACTGTAAAAACCATACACATGGAGGGTTAAAATGCGAACCAATATCGAGATTAACGACAAATTAATGGAAGATGTCATAAAAGCGACAGGGGCCAAGACCAAAAAGGAAGCCGTCGAACTTGGCCTTAAGACGTTGATCCAGTTAAAAAATCAAGAAAAGATCAAGAATTTCCGTGGCGCACTGAAGTGGTCAGGAGACCTGGATGAGATGAGATCGGCATCATGATTATGGTGGATTCCAGTGTATGGATTGACTACTTCACAGGCGTTGCAAACAAACAAACGGATATCCTTGATAAAACCCTTGGCCAGGAACCTGTTGCAGTTGGCGATTTGATTTTGACTGAAGTCCTGCAAGGATTCAGGCGTGATCGGGATTACGAAACAGCCAAAGCGCTATTTGATGAGTTGACTGTTTTTGAAATGCTTGGCAAGAATATGGCGTTAAAAAGTGCGGATAATTTTCGTGTTTTACGAAAAAGAGGTATTACTGTTCGTAAAACAACGGATGTCATCATCGCCTCATTTTGTATTGAGAGAAACTTCCCTCTTTTATTTTCTGACAAAGACTTCACGCCCTTTGTGAAATATTTAGGTCTGGCAGAAGTCTAGAATACACATAACGCGACGACGATGGGCGGCTGCTGGGCGAGAGCAAAAACCGCTCTCGCCCAGCAGCCGCCCATCTCCAGTGCATGGTTTTCTCCCGCCCGCGAAGGCGAACCCGCGCACCGTCCGAACCGTCGGCTGCACGCGCGGCACATGGCGTCAGACGGCTTTGCGTCCGACGCTACACCAACATATTCGGCAATATTCGTGCCAACATGATCGGTCGGAATGTCTTTAAAAATAAAATTTAAAAATCAATTAATTACATTAATAGTTAAAGAAAAGAACGATATTTATAGGCACACAAGTGGGGCATTTTTGGTACACCTGTGTGGAATTTCTCCACACTTTCTGGCTGTGACGCAGTGGAAGGCCGTTGGGTGGCTGCGGATGCAGATGAACGGTCCACCTCTTCCAAGTCGTTTGCGGTTTCCCCGTTCAAAACCGATATTTTACGTGCGACCGGCACCGACGGTTGTTTTCAATTGACAGGATTGTGCCGTATGGAGAATAATCCCGCCCATGGACAAGCTGCGGTTGCGGGATCAACTGGTTGCGCTCATTCGCGAGGGGAAGGGCGATTTTGAGCATGAAGACCTGATCCGCGAAATGATCGAAACGCTGCTGCGACTGATTCAAAATCAGGGCGCCCGCGGCGACATCAAAATTCTGCATACGACGCTCAAGGAGATGCGCTATGCCTTCAAACTCTTTTCCCCCTATAAGCACGTGCGAAAGGTCAGCGTCTTCGGTTCCGCGCGGACGCCAGAGTCCGACCCCGTTTACGCCTGCTCGACCCTGTTTGCCCAAAAGATCGTCGCAGCCGGATTCATGGTGATCACCGGCGCGGGAGACGGGATTATGCGGGCGGCGCAGGAAGGGGCGGGCCGCAGCCAAAGTTTCGGGATGAACATCCTGCTGCCGTTCGAGCAGGAGACCAACGAATTCATCGAGAACGATCCCAAGCTCATTACGTTCAAATATTTTTTCATCCGCAAGCTCTTTTTTGTGAAGGAGGCCAACGCGATCGCCCTGTTCCCAGGTGGTTTTGGCACGCATGACGAGGGGTTCGAGGCGTTGACCCTCCTGCAAACGGGCAAGAGCAATCCGATGCCGGTGGTGATGATTGACCCGCCGGGCGGAACCTACTGGACGGCCTGGCGGGACTATGTGGAGACGCAACTGCTCTCCCGTGGACTGATCTCCCCCGACGATATGTGCCTCTTCAAAGTAACCGATCGGATCGAGGAGGCCGTGGAGGAGATGACGCGCTTCTACCGCAATTACCACTCGATCCGTTTCGTCCGGGACCGGCTGGTAATTCGCCTGCATCACCCGGTCCGGAAGGAGATGCTGGACGATCTCAACGACACTTTTTCGGATATTGTCGCGCGGGAGCGGATCGTGGAAACGGCGCCGCTGCCAGAAGAAGCATCCGAAACGGACGCCCAGCACAGGATTGTTTTTTCTTTCAATCGAAGGCATTTGGGACGCCTGCGGCAGATGATCGATCGGATTAATCTTTATCCGAAGGAACTTGGATGACCGAGGCCGTTTCCGTTTTTGCGCCCGCCTCGACGGGCAATATCGGGCCGGGCTTTGACGTGTTGGGGATGGCCCTGGCCGGCATGGGGGATACGATTATCGCCATGCGCTGTGCCGAAGCCGGGGTGCGGATCGAGGCGATTACGGGCGACGGGGGAACACTCCCGAAAGAGGCCGAAAAAAACAGCGCGGGGATTGCCGCGCAGGCGGTGCTTTCGCATCTGAAATGCAGCGATGGCGTGCGGTTGACGCTCCACAAGGAGATTCCCGGCACCGGTCTGGGGAGCAGCGCCGCAAGTGCCGTGGCCGCAGCCTTCGCCGTCAACCTCCTCTTCGGTCAACCCCTCTCGAAGGCGGAACTGATTCCCCTCGCCGCGATTGCCGAATCGAAGGTGAGCGGCGGTTTCTTCCTGGACAATATCGGCCCCTCGATGATGGGCGGGGTCACCTGGAATAACCCGTTCACGCGGGAAATCGTAAAGTTGGGAGACCTTCCAGGCGCCGTCATCGTGGTGGCGATTCCGGACTTTCAGGTCATGACGAAAGACGCCAGAGGCGTGTTGCCCACGCAGGTTTCGATGGAGCAGTTTGTCTTTAATATGGCCCATGCCTCCATGATGGCCTGGGCCGTGGCGGCGGGCGACGTTGTGCGATTTGGACGCGCCATCCTGGACCGTGTGGCAGAGCCCGCGCGGGCGCCGCTGATTCGCGGCTTTCATACCGCCCAATCTGCGGCACTCGCGGCGGGGGCGCTGGGCTGCTCCATTTCGGGGGCGGGGGCGTCGCTCTTTGCCGTCAGCGATGTGGAAGCGGACGGCCCCGGGATCGCGGCGGCCATGCGGGAGGGGTTTGCGCGGGAGGGAGTTTTGGCACAGACCCGCGTGACCCGCATTGACCCACGGGGTGCCAGAGTCGTGGACCGGGAGCAGGCATGAGCAAAGGGGATACGCTGGCACTTTTCTTAATGAAGCGGAACGGCCCGCAGAGGGACCTCCTGCTTCAGGTTGCAACGGCCGTGAAGATCATTGCACGTCAAGTCAACCGGGCGGGGCTGGCCGGTGTCCTCGGCGCCGCAGGCGGGACGAACGTGCAGGGCGAGGCGGTGCAAAAACTGGATGTACTGGCCAACGAAACCTTCGTCACGGCGCTTTCGTCCATCGGGTGTCTGGCCGGAATCGCCTCGGAGGAGATGGAGGGGATTTGGCAAGTCGCCTCGTCGAACCCGGAATATGTCTTCCTGATGGACCCGCTGGACGGTTCTTCCAACATTGACGTCAATCTCGGCATCGGCTCGATTTTCTCCGTTCATCGCAAGATCAGCCCGGGCCCTGAAGCGGCGCTGTCCGATTTCTTGCAGCCCGGCCGTCGCCAAGTGTTGGCCGGCTATTGTCTGTACGGTGGAAGCACGATGCTGGTCGTGACGATGGGGGAGGGGGTATACGGCTTTACGCTCGACCCCGATATCGGCGAATTTCGGCTCTCTCACGAGGCGATCCGAACGCCCAAAACCGGCCTCTACTACAGTGCCAACGAAGGGAACGCGTCCGGCTGGGAGGCGCCGATGCGACAATATGTGGAGACGATGAAGGCAAAAGGGCGCAGCGCGCGCTACGTCGGCTCCCTGGTCTGCGACTTCCATCGCAATCTGCTCAAAGGGGGCATCTTCCTCTATCCCGCCGACCGGAAAAACAAGCAGGGCAAACTGCGGCTTCTCTACGAGGCGGCGCCGCTGGCCTTCATCATGGAGCAGGCGGGAGGCGCGGCGGTCACGGGCGCGCAACAGGGAAGCGCCTCCCAGGCCATTCTGGATGTCGTACCGGAATCGCTGCATCAACGGACCCCGCTCATCATCGGCAGCGCCAACGACGCTCCTGCGGCTCCTGCGGAGGGCGGTATGCTTCGCTCGGCCACCGACATCGGTGAGTTAGCCGCAAAGCGGCGTTGAGGGGGCGACGCAAGCCCCTTCTTTTCGCAGTCTGAGGGGGAGGCTCCACCGGCGGATGCCGGTGGAGGGGCATCGTGCCCCGCAGGGGGCGACGCAAGCCCCTTCTTTTCGCAGTCTGAGGGGGAGGCTCCACCGGCG
>CAZOFZ010000084.1:4550-8215 GCA_964579175.1 uncultured Nitrospirota bacterium
GATGCCGGTGGAGGGGGCGACGTGAGCCCCTGTAATTGACGCAAGCCCCTGTAAATGGTATGAGCCGCCCGGGATTCGAACCCGGGACACCCGCCTTAAAAGGGCGGTGCTCTACCAACTGAGCTAGCGGCTCCTTGATTTTGTTCCGTAACTTGGAGGAGAGGAAGCGGCGCGACGTGAACGCTTCAAAATCGCAAATCAGGCCGCCTTATCTATCACGTTCTTAAATTGACTGTCAACGAATCGTTCGAGTCGGTGTCCCCCATCCACCCCATGAAGGCGTTGGGACAACACTTCCTGGTGGATGGGAATATCCGGCGTAAAATTCTGGATGCCGCACAGATTCGGCCTGGAGAGCGTGTCGTCGAAATCGGGCCCGGAACGGGGAGCCTGACGACCGGGCTGCTGGATCGGGGCGCATCCGTGATCGCCATCGAAATCGATCGGCGTCTGGTGGAAGGGCTCCGGTGTGTTCCACACCCCCGCCTGACGCTGGTTTGTGCCGACGCACTTCGGTACCCCTATCAGGAACTCCCCACGCCTTACAAAGTGGTCGCCAACCTCCCTTACGGCATTTCCACGCCGCTCCTGTTTCGTCTCATCGAGGCCGCTCAGACGGGGGGGAGCGCGTCGTCCCTGCGTCCGGAAGCGTCGGAGGGGTCTTCCCCTCGAACGGCCGGAATCACGTCCATGGTGCTAATGCTCCAGAAGGAGGTCGCGCTTCGCCTGGGGGCGTCGGTGGGGGACGAACACTATGGCGCCCTTTCCGTTATTGCGCAGTTTTATAGCGACATCCAAGTCCTGTTCGCGGTCACCCGAAACTGCTTCAGGCCCCGTCCAAAGGTGGATTCGGCCGTGATCGCGCTCAATCCGTTGCCGCAGGCCCGTCTGCCGGTGCGTCATCCGGAGCGGTTTTTGCGCCTGGTCAAGGGGGCCTTTGCCCATCGCAGAAAGCGGATGCTCAATTCGCTGGCCGACGCAGGCTTCGAACGCCTTCCCGTGGAGGCGGCCATGCAAGAGATGGGGCTGCCTCCCACCGTGCGGGGTGAGGCGCTCTCGCTGCATCAGTTCGTCGCGCTCTCGGAGAGATTGGAGATCGCCGCGTCCCTCACGCCCCAAAGATGAGTCTGGAGAAGAAGTGGGTCAGGGGAGAGATCGTTTTCTGCATGAGATCGAACGGGTCCAGGAACATCAACGCCACCAGCAGCAACATGCCATAGGGCTCGATGCGTCGCAGGACCTGGGCGCCCCGTTCGGGCAGCAGGCCGGCCAACACCCGTCCACCGTCCAGGGGCGGGATCGGGATCAGATTGAAGACCATCAACAGCAGGTTGACCTGGACGGAGAAGTGGAGCATCAGCAGCACGGGCGTCAGGACAAACGACCCGACCGTCGGGTTCCCTCCGACCGGGGTCAGATGCGGGTCCCACGCCAGGATCGAACGATAGATTGCCCCACTGATCAGGGCCAGCAGGAAGTTCATCCCCGGCCCCGCAGCGGCCACCCAGGCCATGTCCTGTTTTGGACGGTGCAGATTTCGGGCGTTGACCGGCACCGGCTTGGCATATCCGAAGAGCATGCCGGTGGTCGTAAACAACAGGATGGGGATCAGCAGGGTACCAAAGAGGTCCACGTGCACCCAGGGATTGAGGCTGATCCGGCCCAGGATACGGGCCGTCGGATCCCCTTTTCTGTCGGCCACCCAGGCATGCGCCGCTTCGTGCAGCGTGACCGCAAAAAGGAGCGGCAGGGTGATGATGGAGATTTGTTTGAGCATCGGTTCCATAAAACGTTCCCCGGTTATTGTGCCTGGACAAAACGGCCCCGCCGCACTTCAATCATCAGCGGTTGCTTGACTGCCTCGCCATTTCGCATCTCCAGAATCTGTCCGGAGGCGCCTGAGAACTGCGTGGTCGAAAGGAGTGCCGCCCGCACCTCCTGCGGCGTAACGGCGCCGTTCTCGATCGCCGTCAGGATGAGCCGCGCCGCGTCGTAGGCCTGCGCCGCCAGCATATCCGGCGTTTGTTGATACTTCGCCCGATATTGTTCCACGAACTGGCGAACGGCCGCGTCCGGACTCTCCGGAAAAAATCCGTCCGCGAAGCGGGCCCCCTCCGCATGTCGCCCGGCGAGCGTCAGAAATTGCGGGTGGTTCCAGTCGTTCGTTCCCAGCAGCGTCAGACCCACCACGCCATGAAACGTCAATTGAGGAATGAGGAGCCCCACGGTGCGGGCATCCCCCGGCAGAAAAATCGCATCCGGTTGCGTTTCGGCATTCTTTATCTGCCGAATGGGGCCGGCAAAATCGGTCTCTCCGGGCGGATAGGATGCGCTGTAGAGGACCTCGCCTCCCCCGGCCTTGATCTGTTCTGAAAAACAGTTCGCCCACTCTTCGTTGCGGGGTGTTTTGGGGAACAGGATTGCAAAACGACGCATCCGGGAGAGGGCATGTTGCACAAGGGCCTGACATTGTGCGCGTCCGGTGCTGGCATTCCGAATCACCGATTTCCCCAGCGAGGCCAGCGTGGGGGCCGTGGCGCCGGGGGTGATCAGCGCAAGTCCTGCCGCTTCGACGATCGGCGCCGCCCGGTTGACCTCCTTGCTGAGGAGCGGACCCACCAGCGCGATCGGACGATCTTCCGCAATCCATCGCTTCAGCGCCTCCGGGGCGCCCGCCGACTGACCCTCCCACTCCTTGACGATCAGCCCCACGGCCCCCTCCGGCGATCGGAACTGCTGCACGGCCAATTGAACCCCCTTCAGTGCGGAATCGCTAAAGGCAGCCGAATCGCCGGTCGTTTGGAACAGGGCCCCGATCCGATGGCGGGACGATCTAGCCCGTTGCCGCATCCGCTCCGAAATCGCGGAAACCTGCGGCAGGGCAGCATGCTGGGGAAAGACGGAAGTAAAGCGTTTGATCTCCCGCGCCGTGCGATAGGTGTCCCCTTGCCCTTCGTGGAGGGCGATCAGGCGGAGCAGCGCTACGTCTGCGGGAAATGCCGGGCCGAAGTCCTGCACGATCTGCCGAAGCGCCTCCTCTTGCATCTGGGTCTGGATGAGGGTGACGACATCGTTTTCCACCACCGCCACCGGACTCACGGCCTGCGTGGCGGCGGCCTTCGACTCGATCAAGGCCGTCCGTTTCAGCAAGAGGACTTTGAGCACCTTTGCATGCTCCCCGTGCGTCCGATAGTCGGACAGGGCCTTGTCATAGACAACAAGCTTGGAGGGGAACTCCCCCGGCACGTCTTCCCAGAGAGAGAGTGCCTGCTCGATTTCTCCCAGCAGCAGGAAGTCCTCGCTGATTTGAATGCGTTGCGAAAGGGTTGTGTCGGCGGGAAGCTCCAGGATTTCCACAGGTGCGTCTGCCGGTGCGTCCAATGAATCGTCCACTTCCGCATCTTCCGCCGTGACGTCCTCGTCAAAGGTAACGGGCTCGGACTCGGGTGTCTCCGGGGGCGATGCGTCCTGCGCTTCCGAGGCGTCATCGGGGATTTGGGGGAATTTGGGAGGCAAACCCGTCCCCTGGGCCATGGCGGCCGGGGTAAACAGGTGGGTGAATAAGAAGAGGACGACGGTCAGGTTCGCCAGTGCGCGCAAACAACCCTCCCTAGTGTAGTGTAACGTAATTAGCTTTACAATATCTCATAGAGGGGAGTACACTC
>CAZOFZ010000085.1:0-8059 GCA_964579175.1 uncultured Nitrospirota bacterium
GGCGGGATGGGGGAGGTGGGCTGCTTTTCGTTCTTCCCCAGCAAGAACCTGGGATGTCTGGGGGATGGCGGCATGGTGGTGACCGATGACCCCGCGCTGGCCGAACGGCTCCGGACCCTACGGGTACATGGGGGGGCGCCGAAATATTATCACGCCATCCTGGGTGGAAATTTCCGGTTGGACACGATCCAAGCGGCCGCGCTCAACGTAAAACTCAACCATCTGGATGCGTGGGTAGCGCAGCGCCGGGAGAATGCGCAACGCTATACCCGGTTATTCACGGCGTGCGGACTGGTCGAAAAAGGGATCGTCTCCCTGCCGCAGGCGGTCTATGGGGAGATGCGTCACGTGTACAACCAGTATGTCATCCGGGTCAAACAGCGAGATGCGCTGCGGGCCCACCTGACGGCGCAGGGAATCGGCACGGAGGTCTACTATCCGGTGCCCCTTCACCTGCAAACCTGTTTCGCGTCTCTGGGCCACCAGCCGGGCGATTTTCCTGAAGCGGAACGTGCAGCCCGCGAGACGCTGGCACTGCCGATTTATCCGGGGCTGACTCCCTCGCAGCAGGAAACCGTGGTCCGCGCCATCCAGTCGTTCTATGCGGCTGCGTAACGGGGGGGGTTGGGGTTGAACGATGACTATTCTGGTGACCGGCGTGGCCGGCTTTATCGGCTTTCACTTGGCGCGCCACCTGGTCGCAGGGGGAGCCACCGTCGTCGGACTGGATAACCTGAATGCCTACTATGACGTCCGCCTGAAGGAGGCCCGTCTTGCGCAGTTGGGGGACCGCATCCGATTTGTTCGGGGCGACCTTGCGGATCGGGAGGGGATGGCCACCCTGTTCCGCGAGGGCCGCTTCGACCGCGTGTTTCATCTGGCGGCCCAGGCGGGTGTCCGTTATAGCCTCTCGAATCCACACGCCTATGTAGACAGCAATCTGGTCGGTTTTCTGAATGTCCTGGAAGGGTGCCGGCAGACGGGCGTGGCCCATCTGATTTACGCCTCCTCCAGTTCGGTCTACGGGGCCAATACGCAGATGCCGTTCTCCATCCACCAGAACGTGGACCACCCCGTTTCGCTCTACGCCGCCACGAAAAAGGCCAACGAACTGATGGCCCACACCTATTCCCACCTCTACCGTATCCCCACGACGGGGCTCCGTTTCTTTACGGTGTATGGCCCGTGGGGTCGGCCCGACATGGCCCTCTTTCTCTTTACACGGGCAATCCTGGCGGGGGAGCCGATTTCGGTTTATAACCACGGCCGGATGCAGCGCGACTTCACCTACATTGACGACGTGATCGAAGGGATGGTCCGCGTGGGGGATGCGATCCCCGCCCCGGACGCCGCGTGGTCCGGGATGTCGCCCGATCCGGCCACCAGCGCCGCGCCCTATCGGATTTTTAATATTGGGAATCACCAACCGGTGCCGCTGCTGACGATGATTGATCTGCTGGAGCGTTGCCTGGGGATGCGGGCCGTCCGTCATTTTCTCCCGATGCAGCCGGGTGATGTCCCGGCCACCTGGGCCGACGTGGATGACCTCACACAGGCGGTCGGTTTTTCTCCGTCCACACCGCTCGAAGCGGGGATCGCCCGATTCGTGGCCTGGTATCGGGAATATTACAAGACGCCGTGCAGCGTGTAAAAAGAGCACTCCTGATCCTGTCCCTCCTCTTTATCTGGCCTGCGGCGGCCTTTGCGTTCGACCCCGACGATCCGCCCGAAACACGGATTCCGCTGGCACCCCATCTCGCATTGGGTGCTGTTCTCCAGTACGAACAGATGCAGGTGGACGGTGCGCGGGAGGACGACCGCATCCAACCCGCGCTGTCGCTGGCCTTTTCGTTCGATCCCCACACCCACGCCCAGGCATTCCTCGAAACGGAGGTTTCCTGGGAATGGGAGCGGGGAAAATTGGGTCAGGCCCACCTCGAAATTCAGGAAGCCTTCTTATTGTTCAAGGCGCGCCCGGATGGGCGGCTCCTCTTTCAGGTGGGACGACAGCGGTTTTCCGATGCCCGCCAATGGTTGTATGACGAGACGCTGGATGCCCTGCGCCTCACCTATCGGCTGCCGATCGTCGCGTTCGATCTGTCCGCCGGCCGTTCGAACCGGCCCGACATTTTGAGTGATGACCCCGTGGACCGGGCCCGCTATTACGTCGCCGCCGTCCATGCCGCACCGGGCGACCGGGACGAAGACGGAGATGCGAACGTGGAAATCGGGGGCCACATTCTGGCCCGTCGCGATCCGTCCGACGCACGGGAAAACCCGCTCTTTCTGGGGCTGCATGCGGGCGGCGCATTTTTCGAGGGGATCGAATCGTGGCTGGACGTGGCCCACGTGCGCGGTCGGGACGGATCGCGACGCATCCGTGCAACCGGTTTTGACGTGGGTGCAACCCGCACATTCGATCTGCCATTTTCACCCTCGGTTTCGCTGGGCTATGCTTTTGGCGCGGGGGATGACGCTCCGGACGACCGTGTGGATGAAGCATTCCGGCAGACCGGACTTCAGAATAACGAAGGGGAATGGAACGGCGGCCAGAGCTTCAAATACTATGGCGAACTGTTCGATCCGGAGCTCCGCAACCTTGCGATCGCGACCTACGGCGTGGGGTTTTGGCCCACGGAACGGGGTTCGATAGACCTGGTGTATCACCACTATCGCCAACATCGCGCGTCGGATGCACCGTCATTCATGGGCGTGGACGCGGACCCGGACGGCCGGAACCGGGCTCTGGGGAGCGAGGTGGACCTCATCGCCGGATTTTCGGACGATCGGCATGATGACCGGCATATTGATCAGCACGTTGAATGGAAGGCCGTGCTGGGCTATTTTATCCCCGGCGCGGCCTTCCCGGACCTGCCCCGCGGGGTGCTCGTAAGCCTTGAAGTGCAATACCGGTTTTAGAGATTCCATGCGTATCCTGGTGGTGGAAGACGATCCGAAGATTGCGTCCTTTGTCTGCGACGGCTTGCGGCAGGAGGGGTTTGCCGTGGATTGCGCGGGCGATGGCGAGGAGGGTCTGCACCTGGCCCTGACCGAGCCCTACGATGCGGCCATCGTAGATTTGATGCTTCCCAAGCTGGATGGTCTGAGCCTGATCGAGAGCGTCCGGAAGGCCAAGCGCAACATCCCCGTCCTGATCTTGAGCGCCAAACGTTCCGTGGACGACCGGGTGAAGGGGTTACAGACCGGGGGGGACGATTACCTGACCAAGCCGTTTGCCTTTTCCGAACTGCGGGCGCGGGTGCAGGCGCTCATTCGCCGTGCCAGCGGCGAGGTGACGCCAACGCGCCTGACGGTGGCCGACCTCTCGCTCGATCTGCTCACGCGGGAGGTGATCCGCGCGGGGCAATGCATCGATCTCCAACCCCGCGAGTTGGCCCTGCTGGAATATCTGATGCGCAACGCCGGGCGGGTCGTCTCCAAGACGCTCATTCTGGAGCATGTCTGGGACTATCACTTCGATCCGCAGACCAACGTGGTGGATGTCCTGGTGAGCCGGCTGCGCGGCAAGCTGGATCGCGGCTGGGACGCAAAATATATCCACACGATCCGGGGCGTCGGCTACGTTCTCAGGCCTGCCTGAACGAATACGATTCGCCACCGTTCACACCGAGGCTTTCCTTTCAAAACTGTCATCTTCGGGAAAGGGTCCGGTAATCCACGCTGGGCCAAGATCGTAATGGCCATCGAACCGGCAAATGCCGGAACGTTGCGCCACACGATCCTGGGTGGCATACTGCCCGAGCGGGCGGATGACACGGGGTCGTGCCCGCGTGGACAAGCCTTGGAGGGAGTCCGATGTTCTTCAAATTTCAAAACCGGCTGGGTCTGCGCCTGACGGCCTACTTTGGCGTTCTCACGCTGGGCGCACTGGGGCTGTTCGCCGTCGTCTACGGGGCGGTTGCGGCCTATTTGTACCATCAGGATCGGGAAGCGGTGCGCTCGGCGCTTACGACGTATGCGGAAGCCTACCGTCGCGGAGGGGTCGAGGCGATCCAGGCCGACATTGCGGCGACGGAGGGTCCCCCTCTTTTCGTACGGGTGGATCGCGCGGAGCGGGGCGAGCTTCTCGTCTACCTCCCGACGGACTGGGACGAATCGTTCGATCTGGGCCGGCTGGGCCGGCTGTCGGACGCCGATTCGACGATTCATGCCGGTGACGAATCATGGATCACGCTGCCCGAGGCGGGGGACGAGGAGGACGGCGAAGTGCTGGAAGTGGCCACGGTCATGCTCCCCGACGGCGCACGGCTTGCCGTGGGCCAAAACAGCGAGGGACGACAGGACATCCTCGAACAGCTTCGCAACACGCTGGCCGCCATGCTGCTGCTGGTGGTGGTGACGGGGGTTGCGGTCGGCGGGTTTCTTTCGCTGCGCGCCCTTCGGCCACTTCAGGACTTTCTGGAGGTGCTGCGCGCGATCGTCGCCACAGGCCAGCTTAACGCCCGCGCACCGATCACGGGCCGCGGCGACGAGTTGGACAAGCTTGGCCTCCTCTTCAACACCCTGCTGGATCGGATTCAGGTGCTCATCATCGGCATGCGCAACACCCTGGATCACGTTGCGCACGACCTGCGGACGCCGATGACCCGCCTGCGTGGCGCGGCGGAGACGGCCCTGCAAGGGGAGGCGTCGCCTGGGGTGCTTCGGGAGGCGCTGGCCCACTGCGTCGAGGAGTCTGACCGCATCACGGCGATGCTCAACACCCTCATGGACATCAGCGAGGCCGAGACCGGCGCGATGCGGCTGGAAACCGGACCGGTGTCGGTGCACGAACTGGTGAAACAAGCGATGGCGCTTTACGGCGATGTGGCCGCCGAGAAGGAAATCACCGTGACGCCCAGCGTTCCGCAGGCGTTGATGTTGACCGCCGACCGCAATCGGATGCTGCAAGTCCTGGCCAATCTGCTGGACAACGCCCTCAAATATACACCGCGCGGAGGGTCCGTTTCGATCGCGGGCGGCCTCGCCGGGGGCCAGGTGGTACTGACCGTTACCGACACGGGCATTGGCATCCCCGTGGAAGAATTGCCGAAAATCTGGGAGCGTCTGTTTCGTGGGGATAAAAGCCGTTCGCAGCGGGGTCTGGGACTGGGTTTAAGCCTCGTGAAGGCCATCGTCTCGGCGCATCTCGGCTCGGTCGGGGTCGAAAATATCGCCCCCCACGGTGCCCGCTTCACGGTCTCGCTGCCCGCCTGATCCGTCCGGGTCGGACGGATCAGGGCGTACAAAATCAGGGCACACACACAGGTGCGCCCCTACCGACCCTCATTGACTGGAAGGGCCTGGCAGAAGGCGGCGTACTCTTCCATACAGCGCAGATCGGCGTCGGGGCAGACCCGGGCCACCACCTTCAACAGACAATCTTGTGGGCCCGTCAGGCGGGCGGGGCGTTTTCGCGCGGCACCCGGCGGCGCAAGGGCCTCCGGGGCCTCCCGCCGCCGGACCGGTGAATCCGGTGGGGAAGCCGAAAAGACACCCTCTTCCTGTTCCGGAGGTTCGGCCTCCACCGGAAAAACGGGGCCATCGGGAAGCTGCTTCCGCCCCCGCACGTCTTCGGGAATACGTGGGGGAGTGCGTGGGACCAAATGGACTTGGACGACTCCTGAATCGTCCGTGTGGTCCGACATGCAGCCCTTCAGCGAAGCGGGGATCGAGATAATAAAAAAGAGGGGCACCAAATGGAGCAGCAGCGAGGTCAGGATGGGGACGAGTCGTCTGGATCGTCTCCCGTTGTCAGAAGCGGCCGACACTATTTGAATTCCCGGCCCTGAAAGCTCCAGACGGAGAGCGCGAGGAGGAAGACGATATAAAACAGGCCATACGACAGGCTAAATGCGATCTGTCCGTCCGGAACGGTCAGCAGGTGCGAGGCATGTTGCTTGTAATTGAAGGTTTCAAGGTTGGGGAGCAGATAATAGAGGGCCTTCCCAAGCCATTGCACCGGCAGCGTCCCCTTCTCGGTGAGGGTGCGCAGCAATTCGGAGAGGTGTCCGACCAGATAGAGACCCAGGGTAAAAATGGCGCTGAGGGTCATGGTACTGAAGGTGGAAAAAAAGAGGCTGATGGCGATGACCACCAACAGCTCCAGATAGATCATGACGATGGGCACGATCACCGTGGGGTGGATCGGTTCCTCCATCAACTTCAGGATGAGCATGAAAACGGCGACCATGACCAGCAGGTTCACCAGCAGCGTCAGCGCAAGGCCCAGGTATTTGCCCAGCAGGAACGTATGGCGTCGCACCGGTTTTGAAAGGATGTTGTAGATGGTCCTGCGATCGATTTCCTTGCCGACCAGGCTGACGCCCAGGAAAATCGCAATCAGCACCCCGAAGAGGTTCATCGCGGCCAGGCCGATGTCGGTGATGACGCGGGCCCGCTCCCCCGCGCTCAACATCCCCCCCAGCCCCGCGCAGGCAATCATCAGCAGCGCAAAAAAGAGGAGATTGAACAACACCTTGTCCCGCACGGCCTCCCGAAACATATTGAAGGCAATGGCTGCGATCTTCATCCCGACTCCGCGATTTTTCCCATAAAGAACGACTCCAGAGAGGTCTTCACCGGTACCAGTGAAACCAGCCGCCCCCCCTGCTGCCGGGTCATTTCCAGAACGGCCGCGACCTCCTCATCGGAGACAAGTTCCACGGACCACTGTCCCGCCGGCCCCTCGGAAACCGAAAGACCCCGAAGCCGCAGCGCATCCGCCGCCTCCGGAGGGAGTCCTTCGAGGGTCATGACGCGCAGGATGGCGGTGTCCTGCAGCAGGTCCGAAATTTTTCCGGCCGATTTGATTTTGCCCTTGTGCAGGATCGTCACGCGGTCACAGACCAGCTCGATATCCGAAATGATATGAGAGCTCAGGAAGACGGTTTTGCCTGCGGCTTTGAGTGCGAGGAGGAGATTCCGCACCAACATCCGACCGGCGGGGTCCAGGCCGGACATCGGCTCATCCAACACCAGAAGCTGTGGATCGTTAATCAGGGCCTGCGCGATGCCGATCCGCTGAAGCATCCCCTTTGAAAACCTGCGCAACCGCTTGTGGAGGGCCTCTTCCAGGCCCACCTGGGCCAGGAGGGGTTTTGGATCGAACCGCTTCTTCCCGAAGAGTTGCGCGTAAAAGATCAGGAACTCGCGCGCCGTCAGATAGTCGTAAAAATAGGGATGTTCCGGCAGGTATCCGATCCGTTCGCGCACGGCAGGATGGTCATGGGCCTGGTCGAAGAGGCGGAGCGTCCCCGATGTGGGGCGATTGAGCCCCATCATGATCTTCAACGTCGTGGTCTTTCCGGCGCCGTTCTGCCCCAGAAAACCGTGGATTTCCCCCCGCGCGACCTGGATGGAGACACGATCCAGGGCCGTGACGTCCGCCTTGAAGAGACCCAGTGAAAACCGCTTGGTCAGACTCTGAATGTCAATAACGTTCATGGGACGTTTATGGGACGGTCATGGGTGCAGTTGTATGATCGCGGGCCGATCCCTGCTCGGCCAGGATGGCATCTCTCCGTGCAATCAGGGAGGCGCGGATCGTTTCGTCTTGTGTCTCATTGATCATGGCCTGGAGCAGGGCCACCCCCAGCTGGGGGTCGCCCGCCTTGACGTAGAGCCGCGCCGCAAAACCGGGCAGGAAGCCGGGCCGCCCCGGCAGCCGTGCTGCAGTGGCCATATACAGCGCCGCCGCCCGGTCATCGTGCCCATAGAAATAGGCGTTGAATCCCAGATAAAAGGGGATCTGCCACGTCTCCGGATTGTGCCGCGCCCCTTTGCGCAGCAGGGCGTTGCTGAGGGGGAGGCGGTTGCCTCCGGCGGAGAGGACGATCCCGCCCAGTTGATAGGCATAGACAAATTGCGGGTCCAGGTCGGTGGCCAAATCCAGCGTGCGGTAAATCCATTCGGCGCCGGGGACGATCTTCCCCCCGCCAATGGCCTGGATCGCCCGAAGCCAGAAGATGTCCGCCACCACCTGCCGATATCCGAACACGGCATGTTTCAGGAAGGCCGGATGGGGCAGAGCGGGCATCTGTTCGGGCCCCCGGGCCGC
>CAZOFZ010000086.1:0-7905 GCA_964579175.1 uncultured Nitrospirota bacterium
GGGTTTTCCTGAAGGCGCTTCTCCAGCCGTTTGACCATCTCTTCCGGGTTGATGCCCGGAACGGCGGGAATTTTAGGATCGCCGACTTCGGTCGCATTCATGGCCGCCACTTGCGCCCGTTCCAGCTTCCAATGCGCCAGTTGATAGACGCCAACGGCACCCCCCAGCACGACGACGCTTAAAAGACAGACCGCACCCCAACGCACCCTCACGCGGGGCGGTCGCACGGCCTGGGTTTCGACCGCGCCGGTCAGGGCGTCCATCCGCGAGAGAAGGGTCGCCAAACGGTGTGTCTCTTCCCCCCTTCGCCGGTGATAGTCTTCTTCCGGAAGGCGCGCCTGCGCCCACTCGATTTCCAGGTCGGCCAGAGATCGGAGCAGGGTTTCCTTCTCGATCTGAAGATCAATCCACTCTGCCTGCGCATCCACACCCGTTTGTATCGAAGCACGGGGGGGGCGCATCAAGGGATAGATCAACGCGACGATGACGGAGACCATCATCAACGTGATAACGACGGGGAACATTCAGGCTGGCCGGAACTTATAACGTTAATGGGGGAATGACATGGATTACGGTTTAGGTCGGGCCATCTGTCGCAGTGTGCCAAGCAATGTCTGGAGCGCCGGCCCTGCGACCGGGTCGAAGCAGCGCACCGTGTGGTGCCGATCCCCCTCCGAAATCGTCAGGGTATATTGACGGTAATCGGCCGCTCCCTGCCGTGGCGTGCCGACCTGCGACGGGAGGTCGAAGAAGCCGGCAGACGACACCTGTTGCCGGAGCGCATCGGCCTGGTCTTGGGGCAATCGGTCAACATCGAAGGTCACTGGCCTGTTCAGACCCGGGAAATAGGCCAACCCACCGTCCATTTTAAAGGTAATGTGCATCGCCGATGCGGGAGTCCGTTCAAATCTGCCGGACGACTTCCGGGAGGGATCGAACAACGGGGACATTCTAAACAAAGGCCCGACGGGTGTCAATTTTGCGTCGGTAGCACGGGGAATGTCCAGCTCCCATGTTTGCCCCCCCCAGCTTCAATGAGGCTGCGGCTTGGGAGCCGCGGAGAGGCGCGAGGCTGGCTTGGGTTCTGGTTGGTGTGGCACCGACATGGACATCGCACTCGATTCATTTTCGTAGTTGGCCATTGTTCCTGGCGAGGGACAGGATGCCTGGCCCGATGGAAACATTTAAGTCGGAGGAGACGCGATGAGTAAAGTCCATTCGCAGGCCCGCATGACACCGCTTACATGTTTTTGCGGGTCTATCGCGACCAGAGTGAAGTGAGCAGCACCGATTTTCTGCGGCGTTTGAAGCGGGTGGCACCGATGAAAATCGTGAAGGTACTCACCGACAATGGCAGTCAATTCACGGATCGTTTCACGCAGAAAACGCGACAACCGAGCGGCCAGCACGCCTTCGATCGGTGTTGTGTGAAATTTGGGATGTGTCTTGTGCGCATGGCCGTCCTTATGACTCAAGATGACTCAAGTTTTTTGTCTTTGATCCCGATAGTCGTTTTGTCTTTCCAGGGTTGCCCTTCCCGATCCGGAAGGTTAGGGCGTTCGTAATTTTCTATTCCGTGTGATACAATCCGCCGATTTTTGCATTTGGATGCGTCGTTTAAGGAGGGAGACCATGGTTTTGGGCAGGCGATATGAGGGAGGCACAAGAGGGGCCGTGCTTGTTATTTGGGGCGTTTGGATGCTCCTCCATCCCGCTTCCGTCTGGTCGGCCCCCGTCTGGAACTTTGAAACTGTGGCCGAAGTCCCGGCACCCGCAACCTGTTCTCCCGATGTCCGGCTTACAGGACTGGATTTTGATGACCAGAATCAAGCGGTTGCGGGCTGGGCCGAAAAGACCGATTGCACGTCTGGGAGTCCTCTTACGCGGGTGCCCATCTGGAGTCGCCAGACTTCAGACATCTGGCCGTCGTCGCCCAACACCCTGCTGGACCCGAACGATGCCCCTTCTGATCTGCGCGGCATCCCGGAGCTGGTCGTCAGCCCTTCGGGCATTCCCTTTTATGTCTATGCGGGCAATGGAACGGCCCCTTCCGACACCGGTAACATATTTGTCTGGCGGGCCGATCTGAATACCAATCCAACTGGGCCGGGCACCTACACGGACGTGCCGACCGACTCGATCGGCGCAAGCGGTGCCTGCGAAACCTATCCTCTTATAGCGGCTGGTGTTGCATCCGATGGTACGCTCCGTTGGGTGCGCGGGTCGGACTGTGGCGGGGGTGTCGTGCTCAATGGATCGTCCATTACATCATCTGCGCCGATTTCAGACCTGGACTATGCAGTGGGGCCCACGGATCAGGATCACGTTGTCTACCGTGACAACGGTACCGGCGCCGTGCACTATTTTCTGAATGGTGCTTCCCTAACCACTGGTATCTCCACTCCCATGTCGGGGGGGTTGGGGCTGGTCGTGGACGGCGCCAACATCCCCCACCTGACTGTTGCGGGGTATGACGACCCGACCACGCTTGGCGTGGAAGATATGCTGCTCTACCTTACCTCGACGGACGGTGGCGCAAGTTGGACGCAAACAGTCGTGGATGACGGGACCAATGGAGGGGCCCGGAATCCTTCCATTGCGCTGGATGGCACGGGGCGCCCCTGCGTCTCCTATTGGAGTCCGGCCTCTTCAGGAGAGATTCGATTTGCCTGCGAGACGACCGGTTGGGCCAGCGAATCGGTGCAGGTGCAGAGCCCCGCCAGCAGCCTGTTTAGCCTCCCCACGCAGACGCGCCTGGCCTTCGATCAGGGCCTTTCCCCCAAGCCCCATATTCTGGCCTATCGCGCCACTTCCAATACAATCATCAATCCCAGTGGCCTGGAGTTGCTCCTTATCAGCACCACCGACAACCCGCCGGTGATGACGCCACCGCTGGATCAGACTAACAACGAAGGGGATGCCGTCTTCCTGCATGTGGCGGCCAGCGATCCGGATTCCGGTGATGTGCTGGAATACCACGCCATCGGTCTTCCGACGGGCCTGAGCATTGGGGAGAGCAGCGGCAACATCATCGGTGCCCTCCCGTTTGACGCCGCCGGCACCTATCAGGTGACGGTCTTCGTTTCCGATGGGATTCTCTCGGACAGTCAAAGTTTCGACTGGACGGTCAACAACGTCAATCGGGCCCCGGAGATCGCGCCGTCGCCGGCCGGCCAGGTCAGTACCGAGGGGAACACGATTCAGCTTCAGATCGTGGCCACGGACCTGGACCTGGACACCTTGACCTACAGCGCCATTGGACTTCCCCCCGGATTTTCCATCGGCGCGGGGAATGGGCTCATTACGGGCACGCCCCCCTTTACGGCGGCAGATGTCTATACGGTTACGGTGACCGTCACCGATGATGGCACCCCCGGCGCGCTTTCCGACAGCGCCACATTTACGTGGACCATCAACAACACCAACGGGCCGCCAGAGGTGACCCAGCCGGGAGATCAGATCACGCCGGAGAACACGCTCCTCTTCCCATCGCTCCAAATCGTGGCCAGCGACCCCGATCCCGCTACGACGCTCACCTACATCGCATCCGGCCTGCCACCCGGTCTGTCCATCAACACCGGCACCGGTGAGATTACAGGGACACCCACGTTTGCCGCCAATGCCAATTCTCCCTATATCGTCACGGTGGATGTCTCCGATGGGGTGCTTTCCACATCCACGCAGTTTACATGGACGGTGCCCAACACCAATCAGGCGCCGATCATGATGAATCCCGGGACGCAGACGAGCACCGAAGGGAATACGATCAGTCTGGAGTTGGGGGATGGCAGCAGCGATCCGGATAAGGATACGCTGACGTTCGATGCGTTGGGTCTTCCCGCAGGGCTGGATATCAATGCGACAACGGGTGTGATCAGCGGCACCCTTCCCTTCGACGCTGCGGGGAGTTACACCGTCACGGTGTCGGCCTCCGATGGCGCCTTGTCCGACTCCGAGACCTTCTCCTGGATCGTCAACAACACCAATGGCCTGCCCGAGGTGCTCAATCCGGGTCCCCAAACCGCTTGCGAAGACAGCTTCTTCTCCCTCACGATCACGGGTTCCGATCCGGACCTGGGGGATAGTTTGACCTACAGTGCAAGCAACCTGCCGGTCAGTGGCAGTTTAACGATTGGCGCAACGACCGGTGTCATCAGCGGTACCCCCGGCTTTGAAGACGCGGGGGCCTACACGGTGAGGGTGACCGCGACCGATGTTGCAGGCGCCCAAACCTCGCAGATATTCGTCCTCACGATCTGCAACACCAACCGTCCGCCGGTGTGGGGCACCATCCCCGACCAGAGCAGCGACGAAGGGGCCACCGACAGCCTCGACACGCTTTTATTTGCGAGCGACGCGGATAGCGATGCATTAGCCTTCAGCGCAGATGGACTTCCACCTGGTTTTAGCATCCATGCAAATACGGGCTTCATTACGGGGACAGCCCCCTTCACGGCCCAGGGGGTCTATCCGGTGACCGTCTATGTGACCGATGGACTCTCTTCCCCCGTGGGTCAGAGTTTCAACTGGACGATCAACAATGTCAACGCGCCGCCCGTCATCACGCAGCCAAGCGACCAGTCCACCCAGCAGAACGGGCCTGCGGTCTCGCTCCAGATTCTGGCCACCGATCCCGATCCAGCCACGACACTCACATTTAGCGCCATCGGTCTGCCGGATGGTTTGGGCATCAGTTCCAGCGGCCTGATTACGGGGACAACGACTGTGTCTGGCACATTTTCGGTAACGGTGACCGTCTTGGACGGTGCCGGAGGTCAGGACACCGCCACGTTTACGTGGGTGGTCTCCACCGCGCCCAACAGTGTGCCGGTCTTTTCTTCAATCTCCATTCCGTCCACGCAGGAGGGGAGTGCCCCGACCCTGGATATTAACGCGACCGATGCAGACGGCGACCCGCTCACGTTTGGCGCTTCGGGTCTTCCACCAAGCTTCAGCATAGACCCCGCGACGGGGATCATCACGACGACGGGCGTCCCCTTTACGGCGGCCGGCAGCTATCTGGTCACCTTCACGGTGTCAGACCTGGACGCGTTGGGGGCAACAAAGTCCACCGCCACCCAGACCCTCACCTGGACAATTGACGATCTCAACCGCCCGCCGACGATGACCCCGCTGGCCAATCGAACGACGGCGGAAAATGTGGTCGTCTCCCTGCAAGTGGTGGCCAGCGATCCGGATACGACGGAACCCAACGCGGCCGATCCCAATTTCATAGACACCCTCACCTACAGTGCGAGTTCTCTGCCGCTCGGTCTGACGATCAATGCGGCCACCGGGGCGATCAGCGGGGTCGTCTCATTCGATGCGACCCCGGGCCCCAGTACGGTTTACCAGGTGACCGTCACGGCCACCGATTCCGCAAATCCCGGCTTGTCCGATAGCGTAAACTTTGACTGGACCATTACCCAAACGAACCGTCCACCCGTCATTACCACCGCATGCAGCACCCTGACTCCGACGAGTAGCGAAGGGACGACCATCAGCCTGACGTTGGCGGCAACCGATCCGGACCAGGACGGGCTGACCTATTCCGCCCTGAATCTGCCACCCGACTTGACGATGAACGGATCCGGACAGATCAGCGGCACCCTCAATTTCACTTCCGCAGGGACTTACGAAGTCCTCTTCACCGTCTCGGACGGTACCCCGGACGGCACCGTTAGCCAAACCTGCTCCTGGACGATTAATAATTTCAATCGGCCTCCGACATTGACCGGCCCGCCGGATCAGATATTCTCCGAGGGTGAGGCCGTCTTCCTGGAGTTCGTGGGTGCCGATCCCGATATCGGTAACACGCTGACTTATACCGCGACTGGCTTAAGCATACTGGCGCTGACGATCAGCCCGACCGGGGTGGTGACCGGTACAATCCCGTACGATGCGAGTTTTGCGAATTCGCCTCCCGGGGGGAAATTCTATACGATTTCCGTCCAAGTCAAAGACAATGGGAATCTCTTGTCTGGCAAAGACTCCGTGATCCTGACGATCCTGAATACCAACCGGCCCCCCGTGCTGTTGGACCAGACTGCGGGTGGCGTGGTGACCGTCTTGGAAAATGTAAGCTTTTCCAATACCCCATTCCAGGTGGACGATCCGGATGAGGGGATGGGGGATGCCTGGACTTTCAGCATCACGGACCCATCGTCCCTGGTAACGATAGACCCAGGTACGGGTGAAATCAGCGGCCTTCCCCCGTATGGTGCCGCAGGCGACTATCCGATCACCATTTGCGTGACCGACTTGAGCCTTGCGCAAGACTGTGCGTCGTTTATCCTGCATGTCACCAACAACAACCGGCAACCGGACATTAACGACATTGTGGATGGCGTTACAGGGTCAACCATTGGGAACCCCACGGACCTTGAGGATGACTCCGTCTTATTCCTGGTCCAGGCCAGCGATCTGGATACCCCCGATCAGGGGGATGTGCTCACCTATAGTGCCACCGGTCTCCCACCGGGAATCAGCATAAATGAAGACAATGGGCGGATCACCGGGGTGTTGGCGCTGGATGCCGCAGGTCCCAGCGGTACCACGAACTACCCTGTCGTTGTGACCGTTTGCGATGACGGAAACCTTTGCACAAGCAAGAACTTTGTCTGGAGTGTGACGGACTTCAGTCCCTGCAACGATCTGAAGTTGTGCCACGTGGCGGTGTTGCGCGCGGATGGCCGCAGGGTGCCGATCCGTGTCCGTGGCCTCAAGCCAGGGGACCTAAAGAATGGAGCCACCATACTTATTGACCAGGTGACACAGGATGAACCGGTGGCAAAGAGCCCCCAGAGCGATCCAGAAGATTTCACCACGTCGGACGGAGGGGGTGCCGGGACGTCGCGCGCGTGGATATTGGCCGAACGCTACAGCACCGACAACGGCCGCGTCTACCACATCAACTTCACGCTCACGCTGCGGGATGGCCGAAAGTATCACTGTACAAAAACCGTCAGCGTTCCCAAGGAGGGCCAAGCCACTGACGGCGGCTCCCTCTTCGACTCCAACACCGGCGCGCAGCTTGTGCCTTGAACGTGCCGCATGTCCGGAGGGGCGATTCGCGAATCGCCCCTACATCTCTTACGTCCATCTGTCGGAATGGGCCTTCCCGCGTTGTGTTCCATGATCGGACCCGCCCCCTTTCCAGCCCTTTCGGCGCCCCGGAAAATCTGGTCGGTGGGCGATCTGACGGCCCGGGTGCGAGAGGTCATCGAAGGCCGCTTCGATGACCTCTGGGTGGAGGGGGAGGTGTCGGGCCTCAAGGTCGCAGGTTCCGGACATTGCTATTTTACGCTCAAGGATACTGCGGCCCAGATTCGGGCCGTGCTGTTTCGCGCAGGCGGACGATTCCTGAAATTCATCCTGAAAGAAGGCCAGGCGGTGCGGGTCCGGGGCCGTCTTTCGGTCTATGCCCAACGCGGCGAGTATCAGCTTATCGTCGAGTACGTGGAACCGGCCGGCATCGGCGCACTCCAGGCCGCGTTTGAGGCGCTCAAGGAACGGCTACGGAACGAAGGCCTCTTCGATACCGAACGCAAGAAGCCGATCCCCCTCTTCCCCCGCACGGTCGTTCTCATCACCTCCCCCACCGGCGCCGTCCTGCACGACATGCAAACGGTCTTGCAGCCACTTCCCGTGCAAATACGGCTCTTTCCCGTGCCCGTTCAGGGGGAGGGGGCCGCAGCAGCCATCGCCCACGCACTGGATCGGGCCGATCGGACCGGTGCCGATCTGCTCATCGTGGCGCGGGGAGGCGGGTCGTTGGAAGATTTGTGGGCCTTCAATGAGGAGGCGGTTGCGCGCGCCATCGCCCGCTGCCGCACGCCGGTCATCTCCGCGGTCGGGCACGAGACGGATGTGACCATCGCCGATTTTGTGGCCGACCTGCGCGCC
>CAZOFZ010000087.1:0-7852 GCA_964579175.1 uncultured Nitrospirota bacterium
CATGGTCTTGAAGTTCTTGAAGGTTCGGTCGCCGCGCGCTTTGGCCTTTGCCGCCCGCACCAAACGATTCAGCCCCTCCAGAATGCCGTTGCCGATCCGGCTGTCGTACCCGCACACCACGCCAGCCCAGTGCCGTCTCATCGTCTTGGCCGCGTCGGACATCGCGACCGGACGACTGTGCGTCGCCCAGCAATACCCACGCCGCAAGTGGCGCGGCGACTGCGACAGGCGCTCGAATCCCTCTTTTGTCGTCTCCCCGTAGATGCCCTGAAAGCTCTCTCGCAGGCGATACGCCCGAACCGTCTTCAAGCGAAGGTGCGACAGCGATTCAAGCGCCGCAAGACGCACCTTCTGCGCAGGCGTCAGGTTGCACCGGTTCTTCAAAACAGATACCGCTGGCCCCGCAAGATATCCTGTGCCCTCGATTCCTCCCGGCCGCAGTGGCCGCGCCACCGCACCGCATCCACCGCCTCGTTGAGAATCTGCATGAGATGAAACTTGTCGAACGTGATCTCGCCTCTCGGAAATGCCGTTCCCATCCCGCGGATGAAGGCCGACGACATATCCATACTCACGTCCGTGACCTTGTCCGGATCGCCACGGTGCGCAACGAAATCCTCTCTGAACGCCGACACGGTTTTCATCCCCTTCCCCGCCCCGACAAAGATCGTCTCGCAGTGGCCGCGCCACGAAATAGCAGGCGTAGTGAGGTTCATCTGCCGCCATTGCTTCTGGGTCGTGTCGTAGGCCGCCGTCGCTTTCTTGCAGCGGGGATACGGAAAAAGACTCCCCCGTGGAAAATCGAGGACGACGTTGACCCTCCCCAAGCTTTCCACGAACTCAACCTTCTCAATCTCCCACGGAGATTCCACCTTCAGCGCCCGGCTCAACAATGACGCAATCGCCCCCATAAAACCCTCCTATCCGCCCTCCATATCCTAAACTTACCCACTTGAAATGAGAAAGAGCCATTATCACTTTGGGATTACAATAGACGCATTGCCTCAATACGGAATCTACCGGAACGGCGGAATGTTTGGATGTCCCTTTTTCAGGAAGAACGGTCGAGCGGGAGGATCCAAGGGGCCGGCCATAGATTGCGCGGCGTTTCGGCCAGATTGACTGTGGGATCAATCAAGGGCTGTGGCGTGCGGCCGTTGAGGGAGACATAGACCCGCGCATGCACGGCCACCGACTTCCCTTCTTTTTTCATCCGGTCCGCCAGATGGTGGGCAAATTGCAGGATCATGTCCGGACGGGTGGACATCTTCTCGATCTGCTGGCGACTCAGATAATCCCGGAGATTCACCTGCCACGTCCGGTCGCCGTCGGTAACGAAAAACCGCGCCGTTCCGGACTTGTCGCGCAGTTTCATATGCCATGACCAAAGGTGTCCCTCTTCCGTCCAACTGACTTCACCGGGATAGAGGTGGTGGCGCAGCGGCAGCAGAAGCTGCAGGGCGAGATAGAGGCCGATCCCCGCCAGGGTCAGCCTCTGCCGCCTCTGCCGATAGACCGTCGCCCCCGGCGCATACGGCGGGCCCGCGTCCAGTCTGAAGAAACGCCGCGGCCAGTCCGGTTCGAAAAAGAGCGCCGATCCGGCCAGCATAAGCCAGGGGAAGATGCCGATCTCGAACAGCCTCGCGTTGGCAAGATTAAAGAAAATCGCAAGACAAAATGCCGCCACCCGTGTCCGCTTCCAGAGCAGCAGCGGCACAACGAGCAGATCGAACAGAAGGCCCCCATAGGCAAAAAAATAGACCGCCCATTCTTCCGTAAAGAAGCGCCCGATGAGTGGAAAGTCGGTCCGTTCGGAAAGCCAGGCCCGAAGCGGCTCTCCCCGCAGCCAGTCCGCATTGATCTTGGCCAGTCCGCCATAAAAATAGACGATTCCCACTTGTGCCCGCAGCAGCCAGAGGTTCCAGGCGGGAACGGTGTCGCATCTTCGGTCCGGGCGACGGAGGACATCCAGCGAGGCGGCCCGGTGGGCGGACGTGAACATCATCAGGAAGCCGATCAGGCAGACGAAATAAAAATGGTTTAAGTAGCGTGCCTGCTCCAGCAGAAAAGTGTAGGCGAATCCGAAGAAAAACAGGACGGCGCTGATCCGGTAACAGAAGCCCAGCAGGATAAACAGGGCCAGCACGCCCAACGCGAAAAAGTGGAGATACATCCCATTGCCGGGCCAGGGGCGGACCCAGTCGAAGCCATAATAAGTGAAGTGGAAGGTGGGGGCGATCCAATAGCGCCGAATCCAGTCGTGGTCGAAGTAGCGCCATACTTCCCAGAGCATGATCGCGCCAAACATCACGCGAAAATAGACCAGGGACGCCACATCCACGGGCGCAAACAGGCGTTCGATCAATTGCGTAAAGCGGGAGGGTTTCTCGGTCATGGGGAAGTCCTCTGTTTTGGATCAGGGCAGGAATCGGCGCTTGGTCTCTTCCGTCGGCATCCGACACACCGCCTCTTTTCCGAACCAGCGATACCGGTTTTTCGCAATCATGTCATAGACCCCATTGCGAATCGGCTTCGGGACGACCATCAGGCCAAACAGGAACGGCCATGCCCCGTTTAGCCGCTTTAGAACCTTCAGAATTGCCGTGGATTTCTCATCGTATCGGTCCTGTTCGATGAAAATAAAGGAGCGCAGGTCGTTCGGAATGCCATGTTGTCGAATGAGGCGCTGTCCCGTCTCGGACTGCAGCGCGGCAAATAGGAGGGTGCCGTGCGGATCGCGCGCGATGGCGAAATTGACAAAACCGTTGCAGAGGTTGCAAACGCCATCGAAGAGCAGAATCGGTTTATCCGGCAGGTTCTGCATGGTTACGGATGGCGGCCGTCAGGCGCGGAAGAATCTCGAAGAGGTCCCCCACGATGCCATGATGGGCCAGTTTGAAGATCGGGGCGTTCGGGTCTTTGTTAATCGCCACGATATATTTAGCCGAAGACATGCCGGCCAGATGTTGGACGGCCCCGGAGATGCCGCAGGCGATATAGAGCAGCGGAGAGACCGTCTTCCCGGTCAGTCCCACCTGATAGGCATGGGGTTTCCATCCCGCATCCACCGCCGCGCGCGAGGCCCCCACCGCAGCGCCCAGCGCCTCCGCCAGCGATTCGACCAAATGGAAGTTTTCCGGACCCTTCAGGCCCCGTCCCCCGGAGACGACGATGCGCGCCTCGGTCAACTCCACCCTGGAGCCGGCCGTCGCCTGCACCTCTTTGACGCGCGCCAGAACCTGCCCAAAATCGAGCGCGGGGGGGGAGGGCACGACGATGGCCTCCGGTTCTTCCTCATGGGCCGCAGGGGTCGGAAAGGCATTCGGGCGCAATGTCGCCACTTGGAAGGTGGCCTGGCAACTGACCATTTTCGCGAGGGCCTTCCCCGCATAGATCGGGCGGGTGGCGGTCAAAAGCCCCGTCTCGTCCAAAGAGAGCCCGATGCAGTCTCCGAAAAAGGGGGCCTGTAATCGCGCGGCCAGCTTCGGCCCCAGGTCCTTCCCCATCGCCGTCGCACCCATCAAAATGACGGCGGGCGAAAGTTGTCGCGCCAGATCGGCCATGACCGTGGCGTAGCCTTCGGACGAATAGAGCGGGGGTGCTCCGACGCGGTAGACCCGGTCGGCGTAAGGGAAAGGCCCCGCCCCGCCGCCGATCAAGACCGCCACAACCTCCCCCTGTCCGCCACCCCGCGCGCGAAGTCCCTGTGCCGCGCCCAAGGCTTCCAACCCAGCGCGCTTGACCTTCCCTTCCCGTTGCTCGCAAAAAACCAAAATAACGGACATGATACGCTTTCTATAATGGGCGGCCTAAACAGCCGCGAAGCGGCGTCGAGGGGGAGGCTCCATCCGGCTTCGCCGGTGGAGGGGGCGACGCGAGCCCCTCTCAATCAAGGGTCCCGAAAACGCTCCAGCGTCACGGCAATATCGTATCCCTTCAGACATCGTTTGTAGTAGGCATAGTCGTCCTTGAGCGCCTGCACCGTGGAGGCATAGCCATATTTTAAAATTTCGATCCGGGAATCGAAGCTGACGGCGTTGTGCGCAAAGAGCGGAATGTCCGTCGGTTTGGGTTGCGTCAGGATA
This sequence comes from uncultured Nitrospirota bacterium, assembly GCA_964579175.1. Taxonomy (GTDB): domain Bacteria; phylum Nitrospirota; class Nitrospiria; order SBBL01; family CAZOFZ01; genus CAZOFZ01. Next base: position 4,086 of record CAZOFZ010000087.1, read on the forward strand.
AAATCCTTGCTCGGATGTTCGGCGGTGTATCGCTTGAGGGCCAGATAAATCCGGGTGGAGGTGGCAATCCGCGCGGCCTGATCGTAGATGTAAGAAAGCCCCTTTTCCTTAATACCCACGCATTTTCCCGACAGGTTGGGCAGGCAAACGCGGGTGCGGTCATTGACGATGTACTGGACCGGATTGACCACCCAGATCAGACTCGCACCATGATTCAAGGCCACGTCAATGTGGGCCACGCGGCTGACGCCGCCGTCAATGTATTCCTTCCCCCGAATATGCACCGGCTGAAAGAGAATCGGCACGGCCGACGAAGCGGTGACGGCCTGCGAAATAGGGACATCGTCGAAACCCGTCTCTCCAAACACGTCGTAGCGTCCCATGTCCAGCTCCACGGCCGGGATGTAAAGTCCCCGCTTCAGCTTCCTGAAGTCGTTACTATAACCCTCCTGCGAGAAAAAATGGGACAGCGAGCGGTCCAGATTCTTCAGCGTAAAGATGCCGGAAGGGAGATTCTCTTCCAGCAACAACAAGAGATCGAGGATGGAAAGTCGGTCTCGATTCTTAAAAAAATGCCGGGCAATCGGGGGCAGGGAACGAAAAAATTTCTGGATGATATGCCAGCTCTCTCGATACCCAAAGCTGTAGATGTCGTGCCGCGAAAAGTTAAAGTAACCCTTTCTGTTATTGCAAATGTCATCATAAATGGCCCGCGGTCTGACGCCGTTGGCCATGAACGCCGCGACTGCGGCACCGGCGCTGGTACCGACGTATATGTCGAATTGATTGACGGAAAACTGGTCGAAAAAATCGTCCAGCGCCGTTAAACAGCCGATTTCATACATCCACCCCGGGATACCGCCGCCCGCCAGGACCAGCGCCCGTTTTGGGGGGGTTGACGCCCCATCTTGCGGCATCATGTCCGACATGGGGGGTGCCTCCAAAGACCGTCACGGGTGGCCGGACGCCGACTGCGGGCAAACATGTAAGGCACCATCGCGCACATGAACCGGTCCTGTGGAGGTGGCGCCACCCGCGCGCTCGACAGTTTTGACCCGTGGCGGATCTTGAGGGGGTGTCTTACAGGACTTTGACTTCTTCCCTCATGAATTGAATCAACTCCCGGACCGCTTCATCCGGCGTCCCCTGTGCAATTCTACCCGACGTATTGACAGCCGGCAAATCCATCCGCACCAGACGCAGCTTCGCCCCCTCCCGCCCCACCTGATCCGCCGTTAAACCCAAGTCGGCGATGGTCAGTGTCGTGAGCGGTTTCTGTTTGGCCTTCATAATGCCGGGGAGCGAGGCATAGCGAGGTTCATTGAGCCCCTTTTGACAGGTGAAGAGGGCGGGGAGGGTCGTCTCGACCACTTCGATGGCCCCCTCGATCTGGCGGTGGGCAACGGCCCTTCGTTCTTCCGGGAAAAGGGTCAGTTTATTGATAACCGCCACGTGGGGCAGTCCCATCATTTCGGCCACGTGGATGCCGACCGCGCCATTATCGTCGTCAATCGCCTGCTTTCCAAAGAGGATCAGATCGTACGGCTCCCGCTTGAGGGCCGCCGTCAACACCCACGCCGTGGCGTAGGCGTCTCCCCCCTCCAGACGTGGGTCCTGGATGTGCACCGCCCGATCGGCACCCATGGCCAAACAGGTGCGGAGGGCCTCCGCCGCTTTTTGCGGGCCGAGCGTGAAGACGGTGACTCTCCCCGTTCCCAGGCCCTCTCGAATCCGCAAGCCCTCTTCCAGGGCAAACTCATCGTAAGGATTCACCACGTAAGAGAGGCCCGTCCAGTCCAGGTCCAGACCATCGGCCCGCAATTTTATTTTCGATTCCGAGGCCGGAACCTGTTTGATGCAGACGGCAATATTCATCCGCTCCCTCCCGGTGCGCAAGACCGCGTGAACATCTCAATCTTTCCCGTCTCCGGGTCACGGCGGGAATTGACAAAAACCTTCCAGTTTACGTCGTCCCGTTCTGGGTAATCGGTCCGCGTCTGATACGACGGCCAGCGGGTCTCTTTCCGATAGCGCAGGTGTTCGACCAGCACCTGCGCCACGTCAATCCGGTCCATCACCTCGTGCGCCTTCATCAATTGGTGCAGATCGTCGGCCACCAGGTTGTCGCACTCCGCAGGAAGGTCGGCCAGGCGCGCGCGGGCAATGGTCAACATCTCCTCGTTCATCTCGTAATAGGTCAGCCGGCCGCCTGCGTAGTACTCCATGACCGTCTGAAGCCGCGCCTCCAACTCCGTCGGTTGCAGGCCGTAACGCAACTTCCCGTGCCGGGCGAACGGCGCAAAGGCCCGCGTCTGGGCCTGGGCGATCTGTTCTTCCGTCACCGAAATCGGGGCCATCTTCACGACATCGTTTCCTGCCGCCCGCGCGGCAAGGATCCCCTCGGCCCAGCAGCCGGAGACGAACTTGAACGGCGCGCCGCCCGCGACATCGCCGGCGGCGTACAGGCCCGGCAACGTCGCGCGGCGATCCATGTCCACCCAGTAGCCCGACTGGCAATGGCCGCCGACGACGTACGGCTCGGTCGTCTGCACCTCGATCGGCACCTTGGATGGGTCAATGCCGTTGGCCGCCCAATAGAGCACCATCGAAGGGTACATGTCGAGGTAGGCTTCCTTCAGCGCCCGCACCTGATCGGCCGAGAGGCCCCGCGTGTCGAGGTAGACCGGCCCCCGGCCCTCCTTGATCTCCTGCAGCGGGCCATACGTGCGATAGGGGGTGGGCGCGCCGTCGCCGCCCAGATGGGCGTAGCGGGTGGCCATGAATCGCTCGCCCCGCGCGTTGACCTGCGGGGCATTGACGCCCAGCGCGATCGTGCCGGTGGGGGCGATCGTGTCCTTGGTGCGCAGCGCCACATAGCGCATCTCGAACGAGGTCATCTCCGCCCCCGCCCGGATGCCGATGGCGTAACCCGCGCCGGTGTTGTAGGGGCAGTACCAGGTTTTGTACGAGGCGTCGCCGGGATTGTTGGGACGATAAAGCCGCCCCGCCCCGCCGGTGGCGACGATCGTGGCCTTCGCCCGCACGATGTGGAACGCGCCGGTGCGCAGCGAGAATCCCACCGCGCCCATCACCCGTCCCGCCGTGGTCAGCAGATCGGTGACGACGACCCAGTTGTAGATGCGCGCACCCGCCTGCCGCGCGGCCTTGGCCAGAATGGGTTTAAGCGACTCGCCGTTGATCTTGATGTTCCATCGGCCCCGTGGAATGTAGTTCCCCCGATCGTCGCAGAGGATCGGAAGGCCCCACTTCTCGACCTTCTTGACGCTGTGCTCGAATAGTTCGGCCATCGAACGGACGAGGTCGTCGTGGATCAGCCCGCAGGCGTCCTTTCGGACGTACTCGACGAACGACGCCACGGTCTCGCCCTTGTTGATGTAGGCGTTGATGGCGTTCATCCCCCCCGCGAGGCACCCGCTCCGGTCTATGTGGGCCTTCTCCAGAATGGTGACGGTCAGATGCGGATAGCGCTCTTTCGCCTCCACGGCGGCCATGCACCCCGCCGTCCCCCCGCCGATGATCAGAATGTCGGTGTCTACGATTTTCCGTTCCATGTTTCCAACTCAACCCCAACCGATTGGCAAGGGGACAAGATATATCAGATTGAGACGGACAACGCCATGGAGCACATTTTAAGGTGTGTCGGCGATATGGGTGCGGCGATGCGCCCCCCCGTAGACGGCGAAGACCTTTTTGCTTTGTCGAACGTGGTAATTCGCCCAGGCATTGGGTGTGCCATTGTGGAAGGC
>CAZOFZ010000088.1:0-7689 GCA_964579175.1 uncultured Nitrospirota bacterium
CCATGATCACTATGGGGGCATGGCGGTCCTCGACCCGCAGAGTATCCGTAATGGCCAATATACGGTTTCTGGCATGCAGCTGCATACGGGGAATGGTAGTAGTTCGTGCAGCACAACTGGTTGTTATGGAGGATGGGCGTTGCTGGTGGTCTATACGCTACCCACATTGCCGTTGCGAAATATTACGGTCTTTGATGGCTATCAGTGTGTAGATAATGTTTCCACCGGTTCTACCGCTGGTGAGTGCCCCCAGACTCTTACCATGACGGTGGATGGCTTTCTAACACCCTTGAACGGCCCTATTTTCACGCGCCTGGGGGTGGTGGCCTACGAAGGCGACCGCGCAAGATTTTCTACCAATGACGATTATTTTGAAATAGAGTCTCCAGCCGGTAGTGGCTCGTTTACTTCGTTGACCCAGTCGGATGCCTTCGGTACGCCTCTGCGTGAAAGTAACAATTTCTTCAACTCTTCGATTACGGACGAAATGGGAGAGATGACGGGGAGGGATCCGTCCTACAATAACCAACTGGGTTTTGACATCGCGAGTGTGGCGGTCCCGACGGGTCTTGTGGCGAATGGTCAGACATCCGCAAAGTTCCAGGCCACTTCGGGCGTATCCGGGGATGAAGGCGGGGATCGTTATTTCCCCTCGATTTTGGTCTTTCGGACCGATCTGCACACGCCGATTATTGCCCCCAACATCGTCAAAACGGTCACCGAGGTGAACGACACGTCGGGTGGGACGATCCTGCCGGGGGACCGGCTCTGTTATCGGGTGGCCTTCTCGAATACCGGTTTCGACACCGCCACCAATGTGACCGTGGTGGACGAAATCCCCGCCAATACGACCTACGTCGCGGGCACGCTCCGGGAGGTCAACCCGGCGACGCCGCAAACTTCGTCTTGCGGTAGCCCCGCCAACCGGACCGATGGGCCGAATGATGACCAGGCGGAGTTTGTCGGCACGACAACGCCACCACAGGTGGTCTTCCGCGTGGGACTGGGCGCAAATGCCACCACGGGTGGGAACCTGGCACAAAACGAGGCAACGGCCATCGAGTTCGAGGTGACCGTCAACGACCACCTCCCTGGCGGCACGCTGCTGCTCAATGCGGCGTCGGTCAGCTTTTCGGGCCAGACGACCTCGCTCTCGTTTGGGGCCGCTTCGTCGGAGGTGAGTAGCCAGGTGCTCTCCCCACCCGTGGTGACCAAGTCGTTTTCTCCGGTTGCGATCGCCCCGGGGGGGCTCTCACTGTTGACGATCCGGGTGACGAATCCCGGGAGCAATCCCAGCAGTCCGAATATGTTGGGGGTGGATTTTACCGATGTCTATCCCCCCGGCATCACGAATGCCGCAAATGCAAATTCGGTGGTCTGCCTCACCCCGGATTCCACGGCATCGGTGAAAGCGGGTACCGGGATGGCGGGAGGGACCACCCTGGGTATGGCGTCCGGAGAGATCGCGGCCGGTGAGTGGTGCGAGGTCAGTATTTTTGTCACCGTTACCGACACGACCCCCATGACCTATCTCAACGACATCGCCGTGGGCGATGTCAGCACCACGAATTCGGGCAGTAACGAAGCGGCCGCCTCCGCGACCCTGGCGGTCGGACTGCCGGGGATTGCCAAGTCATTCAGTCCCAATCCGGTTTTGGCCGGGCAAGTGTCGAAGATCACATTTGTGCTGACCAATCCCAATCCCGTGGGGTCACCCCCGATGACGAATGTCACGTTCACAGATCCGCTGCCAACCGACCCGTTGTCGGGTGGCCAATTGGTGGTGGCATCCCCCGCCAACGCGACCTATTCCGGATGTGGACCGAACGGCAAGTTTAACCCGGACCCTCCTGTTCCTGGGGGCACCTCGCTTTTGTTTGTGAATGGCGAGATTGCGCCGACAAGCACCTGTACGATTACGGTGGATGTGGTCAGTAGTGTCGGCGGGGCCTACAACAATACGACCACCGGGGTAGGTTCCAGCGTGGGCGTGGGCCCCCCCAGCCCCACCGAGACGCTTGTCGTGGTGGCACCCCCGGTCGCCACCAAGTCCTTCTATCCCCCCGCGATCGCAGTGGGCGGGATTTCCACGTTGACCATTGTCATTACCAACCCCAACCCGATCAGCACAAACGCCACATTCAACAGTGTGGCGTTTACGGATTCCTATCCCTCGGCCCTCACGAACGTGAGCGGGAGTACCCCTTCCGTCAGTTGTACGGCGAACTCCTCGGCGCCGGTCACCGCCGGTACGTCTCCCGACCTGGTGATGACCGGCGGGACGATTCTGCCCGGGGGGAGTTGCACCGTGACGATACAGGTGACAGGCTCGACCGCAGGCACCTACGCGAATACGACCAGCACCATCACAACCTTCAATAGCGGGACCGGCGACCCCGCCACCGCGCAGTTGGCGGTGAGCAGCCTTTCGCCCCCGACGGTGTCAAAGATCTTTTCGCCCGCCACCATTCCGGAGGGAGGCACCGCCACGTTGACGGTGACGCTGAGCAATAGCAACGTCGGGACGGACATTACCGGCGCGGCCTTTACCGATCATCTCCCTGCGGGGGTCGTCATCGCCAATCCTCCCCTTCCTGCCACGACTTGTAACGACGGGACGGTTTCCGCAATTAATGGAGACGATGAATTTTCGCTCTCGGGGGGGAAGATTCCCGGCGCGTCTGTGGCGGCTCCGGGGACTTGTACGGTCACCGTAACGGTGACGGGCGCTTCGGCTGGCAGCCATATCAATACTATTGCGGTGGGGGGGGTAGTCAGTACCAACGCGCCGCCCAATACGGCCTTCGGCCAGGCCACGCTGAATGTGGTGGCACCCCCCACGATCGAGAAATCGTTCGATCCACCCGTCGTGGCCGGCACCGGAAGTACCTCCACGCTGAAGATTACGCTGGCCAACCCGTCCGTGAATACCGGAATCGGGACAGGTGGGACGACACTGACCGGTGTCAACTTCTCCGATACCTTCCCATCCGGGATGACCCTTTTCGCCCCCTTTCCCCCATCCAGCGCTTGTGGAGGTACCTTGGCCGATCAGGGTAATGGGTCACTTGACACAAATGATACCGGTATTCAACTTTCGGGTGCGACGCTGGCTCCGAATGCAACTTGTACAATTGTCGTCACGGTGGATGTCAGCACGACGGGGAACCTGACCAACACCACCGGCGCCGTGGGATCAACGAACGGGGGCTCCGGCGCGACGGCCAGCGCGGTGTTGGGGGTGGGACAGCCGGGGATCGGCAAGTCGTTTTCCGTCTCCCCCGTGACACCGGGGACGGGGGTCTCCGTGCTGACCATTACACTCACGAACCCCCTTACGACTTCTTCGATGACGGGCGCCACCTTCACGGACCTCTTCCCGTCCGGCATGTCGGTGGCCAGTCCCGTCACGACCTTCACGGATTGTGGGGTGGGGGCGGTGCTGACCGATCTTTCAAGTGGCACCCTCGATGCGGGTGAGACGGGGTTTGTCTTCAGCAACGGCACGATTCCGGCCGCGTCCAGCGCGACGACTCCCGGCAGTTGTACGGTGACCGTGAATGTCGTCAGCACGCTCACCGGAACGAATACGATTCCAGCGGGCGGGCTGACCGTGGATGGGGGGCTGACCAACGGTGCGCCCGCCACGGCGACGTTGGATGTGACACAGCCCATTAAAGTGAGCAAGTCGTTCAGTCCCACGACGGTCCTGGAATGTCCATTGCCATGTACCAGTCCGGTCAGCACGCCCGGCGCGTTCAACCAGGTCTCCCTCCTGACGATCACGCTCACAAACCCTACAAGTCTGCCGATGGATGACATCTCGTTCACCGACACGTTTCCTTTGGTTGGTGGCAGTCAGATGCGGATGACAGGCTCCAGTGCTCCTTACGGGAGCCCGACGACAACGTGTGATGAGGGTAGCCTGACCAACGTGAATACCTCCAGCCCAACGGAAATTGTCTTTGGTTTAGGCGGGGGTGTTTCCCTTGCGGCGGGTGCGACCTGTAGCATCACCGTCTCAGTGACTGCGACCGGGGGGGCGATCAATTACCTGAATAACACGGGTGACGTTTCCTTTACACAAACATTTGATGAAACGGGCCCCGTCGACGAAGACGGTCCGGGTGACACTGCGGTGCTGACGGTGATGGACCCGCTGCTCGTGGAGAAGTTTTTTTCGCAAAGCCCGATTTTCACGGGTCAGACCTCGATCCTCACGATTCGTTTGACCAATAACAATCCCGTGGATGTGACGGGGGTGCAATTCACCGACACCTACCCGGCGGGGCTGGTGAACGCCACGCCATCTGTCGTGCAAACCGATTGCACGGGGGGGGTGGTGGTCGGTGTCTCCGGTGCATCCAGCGTCAGCCTGATCGGCGCCACGGTGGAGGCGTCTAGCTCCTGCGAGGTGACCGTGGCGGTCACCAGCGCGGCGGCAGGGAGTTACACGAACGACATACCCAAGGGTCCTTCCAATGCCCCCGGCGCGGTGAGTACGACCAACGCGGGATCTGCCCCATCCAGCGATCAACCCGACGTGAGCGCCACACTCCTGGTGATCGACGGACCGACGGCGACCAAGGCATTTACCGGGCTTCCCTCTCTGCTCCCGAACAAACTCGGTCCCAACGACGTTTCCGCAACGCTCACGATTACGCTAACCAACCCCGGCATGACCCCCATTACAGGGGTTTCCTTTACGGATGTCTACCAGGACCCCGACGGAGGCGGCCCTGCGGCGCCGATGACGAACCAGGGGGGGCTCGTCAACGGATGTGAAGGGACCGCGACGGCGAGCACAGGGTCTTCCACCCTCTCCCTGCTCGATGGCAGGATTCCGGGGGGAAGCCCCGGAATCTGCACCATCACGGTCACGGTCTCGATTGCCTCCGTGGGCCTCTATCCGAACGATACTGGAACCATCACGACGAGCGGTCCCGTGGGCACCGTTCCCTCGGCCCAGGCCACACTGGAGGCGCCGATCTATATCTACGGTTCGGTCTATAACGACACCAACCACAATGCCAACCTCGATAGCGGAGAGGTTGGAACCGGCTTGACCCTCTTCGCCAAGCTGGTTAATGGGAGTGGCGTTGTGGTGGATGTGCAGCCGGTGAATACGATCACCGGCGCCTACCTGCTCAGCGAGCCGGCGCTGGGGACCTATAGCATCGTCATTGACGATGTGAATGACAGTACCATCCCCACGGATACCCCGACGGTGCTGGCGGGCCTGGGCTGGATCGGGACGGAGGCCCCCACCCTCGTCCGCACGAACATTATCGTGCCAACCAACCAAAAGGCGGTCTTCGACCAGGACTTCGGCCTGTTCAACGGGATCAAGATCACCGGCACGGTCTTCCTCCAGGACGACGGCAGCGGCGGCGGGGTGGCAGCCAATGGCATTCAGGATGGGACGGAGGCGGGAATCGCTGGCGTGGTGGTGCAGGCCCAGGCGGTCTCGGTCGCCTGTCTGAATAACCTCTGCGACAGCACGACGACCGACGCCTTGGGGAACTATGCGCTTTATGTGCCGGCATCGGTGGCGACCCCGGGTGGCACCAGCGTGAAGATCGTCGAGATCAGTTCGGCAGGCTATATCTCCCTCGGCGGAAGCCCCGGCACGACCGGCGGCACGTATGACCGCCCTTCGGACACGACGACGTTCAGCTTCACGACGCCGGAGGTCGGCACGACCTACACCGATGTGGATTTCGCCGACGCGCCGGTCAACACCTTCGTCGCCGACGGCGCGTTGACGAGCCTTCCGGGTACCGTGGTCTTCTATGTCCACACCTTCACCCCCGGCGCGGCGGGAAGCGTCACCTTCAGCAGCAGTGAAGCACCCGACCCCGTGGTGATCGGCTGGACCAGCACGATCTATCTGGACGTCAACTGCAACGGCACCTTGGATGCGGCGACCGATACCACGGTCTTGAACACGCCATCAGCAGCACCCATTGCGACGACACCGGGGGTGCCGATCTGCATCATCACGCAGGTCGCCATCCCGCTGGCCGCGCCGGTCAACGCGAAGGACGTCACCACCGTAACGGCCACGTTCACCTACACAAATGCCGCGCCCACGTTGGGGACCATCCACACGGTCACCGATCTGACTACCGTCGGCGCCCCCACCGCCGCCGGCCTGACCCTCTTTAAAGATGTGGACAAGGCCAGCGCGCTCCCCGATGAAACCCTCACCTACACGCTCACCTACACCAACAATAGCGACGCGCCCCTGAGCAATATCACCGTCACGGACGCCACACCTGCCCACACGACGTTCGTCTCCGCCGCATGTCCGGCGACCCTGCCGCCCAACATCACCGCCTGTGCCGTGACGACCGTGCCCGGCGTGGGCGCCACGGGTGGCATCGTCTGGAGCCTCACCGGCACTCTGGCCCCGGGTGCCTCCGGCACCGTCACCTACATCGTGACGATTGACTAAAGGGCCGTTGAGTTTCAGACCGGAACTCATGGGAGTGCTTCCGTCGTATGGGCACCGAAAAGTGGGACGGTGTAGGGCAAGAAGCATTTGAAACAACCCGCATCGCCCGTTGACAGGCCGCCCGCAGAGGGGTACCATCGCCTGCATGATAATAGCAAATCAGGATAGGATGCTGGCCAAGACCCAATGCCTGTGCAGGTGGTTTTTCTTCCTCTCTTTTTCCTTATTCCTACCGCTTGCGTCTGTGCACGCCGTAGAAGTTGCCCAGAAAATTTCCGATCGAGAAATTGTGGAGCGACTGACCCGATTGGAAGAAGGTCAGGAACAACTCCAAGTTCAAATGAACCAGCGGTTCGATGCGGTCGAGAAGGGATTTGCACGCATAGACGCACGGTTTACAAGCATGGACACACGGTTTACAAGCATGGAAACGAACATGAACGCCCAGTTTGATCGCCTGGTCAATATCATGATTGCGATTGTGGCGGCCTTTGCCGCGGTGGTTGCGAGCACGATCGGCTTCGCCGTCTGGGATCGCCACACCATGACCCGTCCCTTCGAGGCGAAGGTCCAGACTCTGGAGGGCCTTCTCGGAGAATCGTGAACAGGTGCGCGCCCTCATTGCAACGATGAAGGCGCTTGAGTCAACGTGACGAACGCGTCGCCGAGGTCTTGCGACAATTTCACCTGCTCTGACAACCGGCGCAGGCGCGGTCTCCAACCGTGGGCGCCTCCAAAAACCGTCACGGGCCCATAGACATTTCTGAAGAATGGTGCTACAGTGCGCGCCGTCCTTATTTGAGTGAAGGGCACGGCCGTGTGCCCTGCGGTGGGGTCTCTTGTCGCCCCCTTGCTAAAAAGCAACCACCCCCTCCCCTGCGGCCGGCGTCCCGGCCTCCTTGGATAAGGAGGGGAGTAGGGAATCTGTCCATACACGGAGGAGTCGGATGAAAAATCTCGTCAACGCGATGTGCATGGTTGTCCTGTTTTTTGCGGTTGTCTGTGGGATGCCGCAGGTCGTGGGGGCGACAAAGGGGCCGGGTTCGCCGACTGCGGCCGAGACAAAGGCCGAGGTCAGGAAGGTGGAGGCCGTTCTCAGCCAGGTCCCGCTTTACTTTATCGAGAACCGGGGACAGATTGATCACCCGGACGTTGCCTACTACTTGAAAGGACAAGGGACGACGGTCTACTTCACCCCCGATGGCGTGACGTTTGCGCTAACGGGGGAGGGC
>CAZOFZ010000089.1:0-7680 GCA_964579175.1 uncultured Nitrospirota bacterium
CGTTCCACCCGCTTCCATCGCCCAGGGCATCCCGGATTTCATCGGCCGTTTCCGGATTGACAATGATTCCAATGTCCCGAATCTGGGCCGCCACGAGGGCGTCCAGGGCATAATGGATCATCGGCTTGTTGGCAATCGGGATCAGATGTTTATTGTGCGTATGTGTAATGGGACGAAGCCGTGTCCCCCGTCCCCCCGCCGTTACCAGTGCTTTCATTCGTTCTCCTGTATTATTCGACCCGAAAATAGAGCCGTTTGGGGGTGGCGCCGCGCCGGACGACGGCATGGATCACCTTGCGTGTCTCGTTGACACGCCCCTCCGCCCGGATGGAAAAGGTATCACTTTTGATCTCCACGTCGTTTCCCGCAGGATAACGTCCCAGATAGTCCGACATCTTCTCGAAGGGGCGGTCCTCCATCAGTCGGCTGGCCGTCTCGGCGTCAAACCCGTCCAGGCTCTCCAGCACCACAGCTTCCGCCGTATTGACATTGATCTTGCCCGTCGCGGGGCTTTTCGGATCGCCGTAGATGGTCACATAGGGGAGGAGTTTCCGATATAAATCATCGCTCACGCCTTGAACCATATGGAGTTCGTCCAAGGTCGAAAGGGGCGCATTGGGGGGGGCATAGGACGGACTCAGACGCGCATAGGTCTCTTCTTCCGCACCTGCAGGACGCGGAAGGGTGTCCCGGTCCAGCCAATCCAGGATGGCGTCCAGAAGAAGGGCGGTCTGCTCCGCATCCATGCCGAGGCGGGCCAGCAGGCGTTTGAACTGGGCGCTCTTTTTGGGGACTTCCGCGCCGTCCTTGACCAGGCTGTTGAGGTTAAACTTCCCTGCCTCGTCGGTGATGGCGCCGCTGATGAAGCCATCCCCCAGGGGATATTCGGCGATGGGGGAGGCCCACAATTCGGTCAGGGCGTCATATTTGTTGCCCCCCTGCGTGTCGTATCGGAGGAGGGCCTCGCCCGCGGAAATCGCGGAACGGGCCAGGTGGTAGGCCTTCAGGTCCTCCTGGAAATAGGTGGCGGCGCGCAGGTCGGCGCGCGTCTGAAAGTCCAGCTCCAGGATCAGAACCGTCAACAGCAAAATCATCAGGAGGCTAAGCAGCAGCGCGAAGCCGCCAGGATGGGCCGGGCGGCCGTCTGGATGGGGGCCGGAGTGCATCGGCGGAGTCTTGAAGAGGCAGCGCGCTTCGGGGGATGCCGTCTAACGGAGGTTGCGCGAAGCGCGTTTGCGTTCGGTTTCGTCCAGGATTTTCTTCCGCATGCGAAGGCTCTTGGGCGTGGCCTCGACATATTCGTCGGGGGCGATATATTCCAACGCGCGTTCCAGCGACATTTTCAGCGGCGGGCTGAGTTGAATCCCCTTCCCATCGCCTGTGGAGCGCATGTTGGTCAGGTGTTTGATCCGGCAGGGGTTGACGGGGATGTCGTTTTCACGCGCGTTTTCGCCCACGATCATGCCGACGTAGATCGGCTCGCCCGGCTCCACCATCAACCGCCCCCGCTCCTGCACCAGATTGAGGGCATACGATGTCGCATCGCCGCTTTCCATGCTTACCAGCGAACCGTTCTTGCGGGCGGCGATCTCGCCCCGCTCCGGCCCGTATTCGTGGAACAGGTGGCTCATCACCCCCATGCCGCGCGTCTTGTTCACAAGGTCGGTTTCAAAGCCGATCAGCCCGCGTGTCGGGATCAGCGCCTCGATGCTGATCCCGTCGCCATGGTGGTTCATCGCGGTGATCTCCGCCTTGCGGTCGGCCAGCGATTGCATCAACTCCCCCATGGCCTCCTTGGGGAGTTCCAGAAATAACTTTTCGATCGGCTCCAACCGCTTGCCCGAAGCGTCCTGTCGGTAGATGACTTCGGGGCGCGAGACCAAAAGCTCGTGTCCCTCGCGGCGCATCTGTTCCACCAGGATGGCAATCTGCATCTCGCCCCGGCCGCTGACGGAAAAGACACTGGGGATCTCGGTGTCGGCCACGCGCAGCGAGACGTTCGTGCGGGTTTCTTTGATCAGCCGATCGCGCAGGTGACGGGCGGTGACGAATTTGCCTTCCAGCCCGGCCAGCGGCCCGTCGTTGACTGCAAACTCCATCTGGATGGCCGGCGGATCGATCGGCACAAACGGCAGCGGCGTGCGGTCGGGGCGGTCGGTGATCGTCTCGCCGATGAAGACGTTCTCGAATCCGGTGAGGCCGATGATGTCGCCGGCGTGGGCCTCCGGAATCTCGATCCGCTTCATCCCCTCGAAGCGATAAATCGCGGTGATCTTCGCGACCTCCTTCCCTCCGTCGCCATGGAGGCAAGCCCCCATATCGCCCACCTTCACCTTGCCGTGGACGATCTTCCCCAGCGCGATGCGGCCGAGGTATTCGGAATAGTCCAGATTGGCCACCAGCAGTTTGAAGCCCTCGCCCGCGTGGACGCGCGGCGGAGGAATGTGCTCGATGATGGCGTCGAAGAGCGGCACCATCGTGCCGCTGGCATGATCCAGTTCTGTCTTGGCATATCCGTCCCTGGCGCTGGCGTAGATGACGGGGAAGTCGAGTTGTTCGTCGCTGGCGTGCAGGGAGACGAAGAGGTCGAAGACGGCGTCCAGCACCTTGTGCGGCGAGGCCTGGTCGCGGTCTATCTTGTTGATGACGACGATCGGCTTGGCGCCCGCCTCCAGCGCCTTGCGCAGGACAAAGCGGGTTTGCGCCTGCGGGCCGTCCACCGAGTCCACGACCAGCAGCACGCCGTCAATCATGCTCAGAATCCGCTCCACCTCGCCGCCGAAGTCGGCGTGGCCGGGGGTGTCCACGATGTTGATGTGGAAGTTTTTGTACTTGAACGCCGCGTTCTTGGCCCGGATGGTAATCCCCTTTTCGCGTTCCAGGTCCATCGAATCCATCAGGCGCTCTTCGTGCGCCTGGGCCTGATTGGCGCGAAAGGTTCCAGATTGCTTAAGCAGGCAGTCCACCAGCGTGGTTTTGCCATGATCCACGTGGGCAATGATTGCAATGTTGCGAATATGTTCCATCAAACTCCCTCGTAAAGTCGGATCGCTTGGATCGCCCTTGGATCGCATTGACCGTCGCGAGCGGTTCATTCTACAGGAGGGCGAAAGAGAAGCGCAACGATATTTTGAGGGGGCGGTTTTCTTGACATGAAACAGAGGGGTTTGATAGGCTTCCGGCATTGTGGAAGAGGTGCCGTGGAGCGTGAGATAGCGACAGATTCGGATACGATGGCGGCATGTGCAAACGGGACGGCGGGGCCCATCGAGCCGGTTTCGGAAGTTGCGCCAGAGCGGGTCGTGCGGGAATTGGAAGACAAAGTGGCCGCGTTGTGTGCCGACCTTTCCAAACAGGAGCAGGTGGCCCGTGAAGCGCAGGACCGGGCGCTGCGCATCCTGGCCGACTTTGAAAATTACAAGAAACGGAACCAGAAAGAGCAGACGGAACAGGCCAAATTTTCCAACGAGCGCCTGATCCGCGAACTGCTACCCGTCCTGGACAACCTGGAGCGCGCCCTCTCCCATTCCAAAACGACACAGGATTTTGCCAATATGCTGGAGGGGATTGCCCTGGTTCACAAGCAGCAGCTATCTATCCTCGCCAAGTTCGGTGTCCGCCCGATCGAAAGTCTGGATACCCCCTTCGATCCGCTGATTCACCAGTCCATCGGTCAGGTCGAACTGGATACCCCAATCTCGGAGGATGCGGACCCCCGCGTCGTCAGCGAGTCCCAACGGGGCTATTTCCTGCACGAACGGGTGCTCCGTCCCTCCCTGGTCACCATTGGCGTCAAAAAAGTCCCCCCCCCTGCGCCGGAAGCGTCGGATATCTCCGGCGGGACGCCGTGAGCGGCCGGTTTGGAAACGTTCGGTCGTTCAGCCATGTGGCGGGGCCCTTCCAGATTGAAAATACTTTACAAATTTAAAGGAGTACAGCATGGCAAAAGTCATTGGCATTGATCTTGGGACGACATTCTCCTGTATCTCTTACGTTTCGGGTGGTGACCCGGAGGTGATCCCCAACGCGGAAGGCAGCCGGACGACCCCCTCCATTGCGGCCATCACCGACAAGGGAGAGCGTCTGGTGGGACAGGTGGCGCGCAGGCAGGCGGTGACCAATCCGACCAACACGGTCTTCTCCGTCAAACGGCTGATCGGCAGGAAATATGACTCGGCGGAGGTGCGGGAGGCGATCAAGCGTCTTCCCTATAAGGTCGTGAAGGCCGCCAACGGGGACGCCCATGTGGAGATTCAGGGAAAAGTACACAGCCCGCAGGAGATTTCCGCGATGGTCTTGCAGAAGCTCAAGCAGGACGCGGAAAATTTCCTGGGAGAAAAAATCGCCGAAGCCGTGATCACGGTGCCGGCCTATTTCGACGACAGCCAGCGGCAGGCCACGAAGGACGCGGGGGCCATCGCGGGGCTGAACGTGCTGCGCATTATCAACGAGCCGACGGCGGCGGCGCTGGCCTACGGCCTGGACAAAAAGAAGGATGAAAAAATCGCCGTCTACGACTTGGGCGGGGGCACCTTCGATGTCTCGATCCTGGAGATTGGAGAAGGGGTCTTCGAGGTCAAGGCGACCAACGGGGACACTTACCTGGGCGGGGACGATTTTGACCTGAAGGTGCTCGACTGGCTGGTGGACGAATTCAGGAAGGAGAGCGGGATTGACTTAAAAAAAGATAAAATGGCGCTTCAGCGGCTGAAAGAAGCGGCGGAGAAGGCCAAGATCGAGCTTTCGTCCTCGCTGGAGACCGAGATCAATCTCCCGTTTATTACGGCAGACGCCGCCGGCCCCAAGCACCTGGTTGTCAAACTCTCCCGCGCCAAACTGGAGCAGTTGGTGGACGATCTTATTCAACGTTCCATAGCGCCGTGCCGAAAGGCCCTGGCCGATGCGGGGATGACCTCCGCCGACATTCATGAAGTGGTGTTGGTGGGCGGGATGACCCGGATGCCGAAGGTGCAGCAGACGGTGAAATCCTTCTTCGGCAGGGAACCCCACAAGGGGGTCAACCCGGACGAGGTGGTGGCCGTGGGCGCCGCCATTCAGGGGGCCGTGCTCAAGGGGGAGGTCAAGGATGTCCTGCTGCTGGACGTGACCCCCCTGTCGTTGGGGATCGAGACACTCGGCGGCGTCTTCACGCGGATCATTGATCGCAACACCACCGTTCCGACCAAAAAGAGCCAAACTTTCTCAACGGCGGCCGACAACCAGACGGCGGTGACCATCCGCGTTCATCAGGGGGAGCGCGAGATGGCCAACGACAACAAGTTGTTGGGCCAGTTCGATCTGGTCGGTATCCCCCCGGCACCCCGGGGTGTGCCGCAGATCGAGGTCACGTTCGATATTGACGCCAACGGCATCGTGCATGTCTCCGCAAAAGATACGGCCACGCAGAAGGAGCAATCCATCCAGATTACGGCCTCCAGCGGCCTGAGCAAAGACGAAGTCGAGAAACTGGTCAAAGAGGCCCAGGCCCATGCCACGGAAGACAAGAAGAAACGGGAAGGAGTGGAGCTGAAAAACCAGGCCGATACATTGATCTATGGCACGGAAAAGTCGCTTGCGGATTTGGGCGATGCGATCTCCCAGGACGAAAAAGCGGGAGTGGAGGAGAAGATCAAGGCGTGTCGGGAAGCCCTGACGACGGAGGATGCCGATCGGATCAAAGCGGCGTTGGAGGCCCTGACCCAGGCGTCGCATAAGGTGGCCGAGGCGGCGTACAAAAAGAGTACCCAGGCGGGCGCGGGTGCGGCCGCTTCCGGGGATGCGGGGGGTACCGCAGCGTCCGGGAAGGCGCCGGACGAGACCGTGGTGGATGCGGAGTTCCAAGAGAAAAAGTAGAGAAGTAGGGGAGAAGTAAGGGCAGCAGGTTCTGACAATGAGCGTTGCGAGCGAAAAGCAGGACTATTACGCACTCCTGGGCGTTGCCAGGGGTGCCTCGGATGACGACCTGAAAAAGGCCTACCGCAAGCTGGCCCTCAAGCATCATCCCGACAGGAATCAGGGGGACAAGAAGGCGGAGGCTCATTTCAAGGAGATCAACGAGGCCTATGGCGTCTTGAGCGATCCGGAGAAGCGGAAGGCCTACGACACCTTTGGCCATGCCGGTCCGCAGCAGGCGGACGGTTTTGGACAGACGGGCGACTTCGGCGATGTTTTTGGGAGTATTTTCGAGGACTTCTTCGGCGGCGGTGCGGGGAGAAGGCAGCGCCGGAGCCGCGCGCAGCGCGGGGGCGATCTCCAATATAATCTGACCGTCTCTTTCGAAGATGCCATGTTCGGAAAGGAGGCGGAGCTTCGGCTGCGCCATGCCGACCCCTGTGCCGATTGCAAGGGAACCGGCGCCAAGGCGGGCAGCATCCGCACCTGTCCCGCCTGCAAGGGGGCGGGACAGGTGCGTTCCCAGCAGGGGCCGTTTGTACTCAACCGCACCTGCGGTCAATGTCGGGGGGAAGGAAGGGTCTCCTCGGAGGGGTGTCCCGCCTGCCGCGGCAGCGGGCAGACGATGCGCGACAAGACCCTTTCGGTCAAGGTGCCGCCGGGGATCGAAACGGGGATGCGCCTGCGCGTCGCGGGCGCCGGCGAGGCCGGTACCAACGGCGGCCCCCCGGGCGATTTGTACGTCGCGATCTCCGTGACGGAGCATCCCCACTTTATTCGCGACGGAAGCGATTTGCGCTGCGATGTCCCGATCAGCTTCATCAAAGCCATTTTGGGTGGACAGGTGGATGCCCCGACCATCAAGGGGAAGATGACGGTCAAGATTCCCCCCGGCACCCAGGACGGCAAGATATTCCGGTTAAAAGGACTCGGTTTCCCCAGTCTGCAGGGACATCGGATCGGAGACCAACTGGTCCGGATCAAAGTCGAAATTCCCACCCATCTCACGCCCAAACAAGCGGAGCTCCTGGAAGCGTACGCCAAGATCAGCGGCGAAGGTCCCGACGGCACCGAAACCATTTTCGATAAGGTTAAAAGTCTCTTCTAATTGGGGACGAACCGCCCGTTTCCCTCCGCCTTAACCAAGGGGCACTTGAAATCCTTCAGAGATGCCGGTCTATTTCATTCGGGCAGAGCAGATTCAGGGTCGGCACGTTACCGTCAGTGGGGAACTGGCGCATCACCTCCGTAATGTCCTGCGTGTCCGCGCAGGAGAAACCCTCCGTCTGGTGGACGAACGGCCCAGACGGTATCTGGCGGAGGTCGTTGCCGTCACCCCGACGGCGCTGACGCTGACCCTCCTCGAAGAGGAAGCGCCACCGCCTGGGCCGGACTCGGTCATCCACCTGGGCGTTGGGCTGATAAAAAGCGAACAGATGGATTGGCTTCTGCAAAAAGCGACCGAGTTGGGGGTCTCCCGGGTTTCTCCGCTTCTGACCCGGCGGTCGGTCCCCCTTCGCCAGGAACGATCCGACCACCGGCATCGGCGGTGGCAACGGATTGTCGCCGAGGCCGCGCAGCAATCGTGCCGATGGAACATCCCCACTGTGGAGAGACCGGTCCCCTTCGAGCGCTTTCTTCTGAACTCCCCTGCGGACAGTCTGAATCTGATTTTTACGGAGATGGGAGGGCGATCCGATCTACCTCGTACCCCCGCGCAGCGGGTCGCGTTCCTGATCGGCCCCGCAGGGGGGTGGGAGGAATCGGAGGTGGAGGCGGCCTTGGGGG
>CAZOFZ010000090.1:0-7554 GCA_964579175.1 uncultured Nitrospirota bacterium
ATTCATTCCCCTCCTTATCCAAGGAGGGGAATGAATCGTACCCATTATTACTTAAAGATCAATAAGCTCGCTGGTTTAAAACCTTTTCAGGGGCTTGCGTCGCCCCCTCCACAATCAGCCGGCGGAGCCTCCCCCTCAAGCTGCGTTAAACAACGTCCGGGGAGCAGTGCTCCCTGCCCCAGGCGTCACCGGATTGGCGGATGCAGGATGATGTCGTCCGCTTCGATTTCGCGTGCTTCCGAAAGTCCCCGGTCCTCGGCGTTGCTTTCGATGAGGAGGATTGCGCGTTCGATGACATTTTGAAGCTCTGCGATATTCCTCGGCCAGGCATGCGCCATCAACTTGTCGGCGGCCGCCGGGGCGAGTGTCCTTCCAGAAAGAAAGTGGGAAGCGAGCCTTCGAATCTCATCTTTCCGCTCCCTCAGGGGGGATAGGGGGAAAGGGATCAGATGACCGTGGAGTTCCGGCAAAAGCGCCTGACGCAGGGTGTCCAGGTCGGAGGGGGACGCGGCAATCAAACGAAAGGAGGTGGACAAGGAATCGGTCCCCCCGCAGCGCTTGAAAGTCTGCTGCGCCACTGTCTGTGCAAGCATGGCCTGTGTCGGGTGATCCAGGCTGTCAAGAGACCGCAGAAACAGCGTGCCTTGCGCCGCGCATTCGAAGAACCCCCGATGTTGCGACAGGGCCCAGCGCGTGGCCCCCTTCTCATGACCCAGGAAGGCGGAAGCGCACCGCGAAGTCGGAATGTCCCGACAATCCACTTCGATGAAAGGCCCGCTACCATTTTGACCGACATGGTGCACTTCCCGCGCCACCCATCCCTTTCCCACGCCCGCCTCTCCGCAGACGACGAGCGGGGTGTTCCGCGCCGCGGCCTCCTGGATACGTGCCGTCATGGACGCGGGATTACCCTCCCGATCCACCGGGGGTGCGGAAGACCCGGGGTTTGTCTGACGGAGCACAAGCCGGGTCTGCCCCACCTGGACCTCCGTGTCAACGTATAAAACGATTTCATTCTGTCGCTCCCCGTTGATCCAGGTTCCGTTGGTGCTCCCCCGGTCGCGGAGTACGATTGCAGCGTCCGTTCGTTCGACCTCGGCATGAAATGCGGAGACCGACGCATCGCGCAGGACCAGGTCGTTCTTTTCGCTGCGCCCGATTTTTGTGACGCCCGCGTTTAGCTCAATGGCTGCGCCCGAATCGTCTCCGGATACAACCACCAGACGCCATCGGGGGGGATCGGGCGGACGGACGACGATCGGGGCCGCTTCCGCGCGAGACGTCCCCTCGCACAAGGCATCGAAGACCAGATAATAGGCACCGATCCGAATGAGGTCTTCATGCTGGAGCACCCCTTGCGGGAGGGTGCGATCATTGACCTCGAGACCTTTCGCACTTTTATCTTCCAGGACAAACTGCCGACCTTCCCTGTATAGGAGGGCATGGCGACGGGCCACGGACATCCCCGATAAAATCACCTGGTTCTCAAGACCACGACCAATCCAGGTCGTTCCTCCTGAAAGTGTGAAGAACCCCAGAAATCGTGCTTCGGAATAAACGTGCAGAGACGGCATTCGGATGGGCCTCCCCCCCCCTCTTCGCTTTGCGGCTTTTAAAATGGGCCCCGGCGCAGGTGGCTCCGCGAAGCGTAACGCCCTCTGCGGGAGCGCAGGCGCTACGTCGTGTGTCGGATGATTTTTCCTTCTACCAGATAGACCACCATCTCGGCGATGTTGGTCGCATGATCGCCGATCCGTTCGATATATTTTGCGATAAAACTGATCCGGATCGCGTGCGTAATCGTCTGGGGCTGCTCCACCATGTGGCGCAGCAATGCCTCGAAAATCTGGCGTGTCAGATCGTCAATGAAACGGTCGTCGCTGCAGACCTTGCGGGCCAGCACCGCATCTTTGTTGACAAAGGCGTCCAGGGTTTCGCGCACCATCTTCTTTGCGGCCTCCGCCATTCTGGGAAGGTCCACGTAGGGGGGAAGCAGCGGCGCCTGCGACAGTTCGATCGTCCGCTCGCAGATGTCCTCGGACAGGTCGCTCATCCGCTCCAGATCGGTGGTGATCTTCATGGCCGTGGTGATGAATCGGAGGTCGCGCCCGGCCGGCTGATGGAGCGCCAGCAGGCGGATGCATGCTTCGTCAATCTCCACATCCATCGCGTTGACCTGGTGGTCGTTTTCGATCGTCTGGCGCGCCAGCGCAATATTCTGCTCGACCAGCGCGGTAATGGAGTCGGCAATCTGCCGCTCGACCAGCGCCCCCATGCGGAGGATCTTCTCCTTCAGGTGTGAAAGCTCTTCTTCCAGATAACGTTGCATTATCCGAACCGTCCCGTGATGTAGTCTTCCGTCCGTTGATCCTGCGGATTGGTAAAAATTTGCGAAGTGGCGCCGGTCTCGATCAACTCGCCCATCAGGAAAAAACCGGTGGTGTCGGAGACGCGGGCCGCCTGCTGCATGTTGTGAGTTACGATGACGATGGTATAGCTTTTCTTGAGTTCGCGCAACAACTCTTCGATTCGGGCGGTGGCGATCGGGTCAATGGCCGAGGTCGGCTCATCCAGCAACAACACCTCCGGCTCGACCGCCAGGGCCCGCGCGATGCAGAGCCGCTGTTGCTGTCCGCCGGAGAGCGACAGGGCCGATTGCGCAAGGCAGTCTTTGACCTCGTCCCAGATGGCCGCCTTCCTGAGACTGCTCTCCACGATCCGCTCGATCTCCGTGCGATCCGTCACGCCCTGAATCCGCAGGCCGTAGGCGATGTTTTCGTGGATGCTCTTCGGAAACGGGTTCGGTTTCTGAAAGACCATCCCGATCCGGCGCCGAATCTCGATGACGTCGCTCTGGTAGATGTCCTGCCCGTGATATCGCAGGCTTCCTTCGATCCGGAACGCGGGAACCAGGTCGTTCATCCGATTGATGCAGCGGATAAAGGTGCTCTTGCCGCATCCGGATGGACCGATCACGGCGGTCACCGACTTTGCGGCGATCTCCAGGCTGATCCGATGTAGCGACTGTTTTGTCCCGTAGAAAGCGCTGAGGGCCTCAATCTGAAGCGGAAAGTCCATATGGCTACCAGCGGGCCCTTTTTTGATGACGATATCGCAGATAGATGGCCATGCCGTTCATGATAAAGGTGATCAGGAGCAGCACCAAGATACCCGCAGCGGCGTTGATGGAAAAGGCCTTCTGGGGGCGGGAGACCCAGTTAAAAATCTGAATCGGCAGGGCGGAGAAGGGCTCCAGCAGGCAATCCAGGTTGATCGGAAATTTTGAAAAGAGATCGCCTCCGGGCAGAAACCCCACGTAGGTCAGCGCGCCGATGGCCATCAGCGGGGCCGTTTCGCCAATTGCGCGGGACATGGCCAGAATGATACCGGTCAGGATGCCGGGCAGGGCCGCGGGCAGCACCTGATGCCGGATGGTCTGCCATCGGCTGGCGCCCAGGGCGTAGGAGGCCTCGCGAACGGAGCGCGGAATCGCCCGCAGCGCCTCGCGAGACGACAGAATCACGACCGGAATCACCAGAAGAGAGAGGGTCATGGCGCCGGCCAGCAGACTGCGATCCAGCCCCATCCATCGGACAAACAGCCCCAGGCCCAGCAGGCCGTAGATGATTGAGGGGACGCCGGCCAGGTTGGCGATATTGATCTCGATAAAGTCGGTCAGCGCATTTTTCCGCGCATATTCTTCCAGATAGGTGGCGGCCGCGATCCCCAGGGGGAGTGCAATCAGCCCGGTGAGACCCATCAGCCAGGCCGTCCCGACCCAGGCCGCCAGGATACCGGCCTGATCCGGCTTTCTGGAAGGGTAGCTGGCGACAAACTGCCAGTCGAGGCGGGGGAGGCCATCGCTCAGCACGTCGGCCAGGAGCACGCCCAGGACGACGAGGCCGATCGTCGTTGCAGAAAACCCAACGACGGCAAAGAGCCGATCATAAAAGCGGTGGAGGTTCTTCATGGATGGTTCGTATCGGGACAGCCGTTACTCGTACACGTTTCTGAATCGTTTGCGCAGGAGAAATCCCAGAATATTCAAAACGAAGGTCAAAAGAAAGAGGCTGGTTCCAACGGCAAAAATCGTTCTGTATTCCAGGGTGTCGGCCGGGGTGTCGCCCATGCTGACTTGTGCGATATAGGCCGTGATGGTCTCGATCGGCACCATCGGATTGAGCGTCAGACGGGGCTGCAGGCCGGCGGCAATGGCCACGATCATCGTCTCGCCGACCGCACGGGAAATACCCAGAACGAACGAGGCCACGACGCCGGAGAGGGCGGCGGGGAGGACGATGCGCAGGGCCACCTGAAGCCGCGTGGAGCCCAGGGCATAGCCCCCTTCCCGCAGTCCGACCGGCACGGCATGCAGCGCATCTTCGCTGAGCGATGCCACAATCGGGACGATCATGATCCCCATGACGATGCCGGGGCTTAAGGCGTTGAATCCGGAAAGATCGGGGAGGAATTTCTGGAGCATCGGCGTGACGAACGTCAGGGCAAAATAGCCATACACGATCGTCGGAACGGCGGCCAGAATTTCCAGCGCCGGTTTGACGAAGACGCGCATCCGCTCCGAGGCATATTCGCTTAAATAAATGGCCCCGATCAGACCCACGGGAAGTGCGACGGAAATGGCGATGGCCGTGATCAGAAAGGTGCCGGAAAAGAGCGGCAGGATGCCGAAATGTTTTTCGAAAAAGAGGGGCGTCCATTGCGTGTCGGTGAGAAACTCGATCGGCGAGACTTCCCGAAAGAACCCCAGCGTCTCGAACAGCAGAACGGACAGAATGCCCCCCGTAATGAGCACCGAGAAGAGGGCGCAGCAGAAGAGCAGCCCCTCGATCAGTCCCTCGCGTGCTTTCCGCAGGAGCCTCCTCTTCCCCCTGCTCAAGGGGGGGAGAAGAGACGTGAGAGGCCGCATCATGCCGTTTCCCCCAGCCCAAATGTATCGTGCAGCGTGCGGACGGCCAGCTCTGTATACTTGGCGTCAATCACGCAGGAGATTTTAATCTCCGAGGTGGAGATCATCATGATATTGATCCCCTCGGCGGCCAGGGCCGAAAAACAGCGGGCCGCAACCCCCGTGTGCGACCGCATGCCGACGCCGACCACCGACACCTTGGCGATGTCGTCGGTCACAACGAGTTCGCGCACCTTCATTTCGGCGACGGGCGCGCTTAGCACCTCGCGGGCCCGTCCCGCTTCGCCCCGCGGCACGGTAAACGACAGGTCGGTCAGGCCCCCCTGTCCCACGTTTTGGATAATCATGTCCACCAGGATGTTTTCCTGGGCGATGGCGCCGAAAATCCGGGAGGCGATGCCGTGCCGGTCGGGCACCCCCAGCAGCGTGATTTTGGCCTGATTTTTATCCGACGTCACCGCCGAGACCACTTCCTGTTCCATCTGGGAATCCTCCTGGGTGACCCACGTCCCTTCGTCGTCGTTGAAGCTGGAGCGCACCCGCACCGGCACGCGATATTTCATCGCAAACTCCACGGAGCGGGCCTGTAATACCTTGGCGCCGAGGCTGGCCATCTCCAGCATCTCTTCATAGGAAATTCTGGCGAGTTTGCGCGCGGATGGGACGATGTTGGGATCGGCCGTGTAGACCCCGTCCACGTCGGTGTAGATGTCGCACAGATCGGCCTTCAGGGCCGCTGCAACCGCAACGGCGGTCGTATCCGACCCGCCCCGGCCCAGCGTGGTGACGTCCGAATTGGCGTTGATCCCCTGAAAGCCCGCGACGATCGGGATGATCCCCTCCGAAAGCGCCGCGCGCAGGCGCTCCGGCGTGATGTCGGTAATCCGCGCCTTCGTGTGCGAGGCGTCGGTCAGGATGCCCACCTGCCGCCCGGTGAACGACCGCGCGGGCATACCCCGCGCCTGCAAGGCCATGGCCAGGAGCGCCACGGTGACCCGCTCTCCGGTGGAGAGGAGCATGTCCATCTCGCGCGGATCGGGTGCGTCCGACAGGGCCCGCGCAAGCCCGATAAGCCGGTCGGTCTCTCCGCTCATCGCCGAGAGCACCACGACGATCTGGTCGCCTGCCTTGCGGCTTCGGATCACCCGGTCGGCGACGTTTCGGATCCGGTCCAGACTCCCAACCGACGTCCCGCCATATTTTTGAACGATCAGAGACATGCAATACTCGCGACGCTGCGGGGTGTTATAACGCCAGCGCCCGCAGCAGATCGGGGAGGTGCGCGCGGAGCGTGCGGGGCGGGGTGCTCCGTTCGATGGCAAAGGGGGCATCCTTCAGGCCGTGGCCCGTCAGTGTGCAGACCACGACGTCACCCAGCTGAAAGAAGCCCGCTTTATTCAACTTGATCACGCCTGCGACGCTGGCCGCCGATGCCGGCTCGCAAAATACGCCGGCGGTTTCGGCAATCGCCCGATAGGCCGCAACGATCTCATCGTCGTCCACCATGCCAATCTGACCGCCCGATCCCTTCGCCGCAGCCACCGCCCCCTGCCAGCTGGCCGGATTGCCGATCCGGATGGCCGTGGCCACGGTCTGCGGCGATTCGACCACGTGGCCCAACACGATGGGGGCCGCACCCGCCGCCTGAAAACCGATCATCTTCGGGCATGCCGCGATCTTCCCCGCCTTCCGATATTCCTGGTAGCCGCGCCAGTAAGCCGTGATGTTGCCCGCGTTGCCCACCGGCAGCAGGTGATGCGTGGGGGCTGCCCCCAACTGGTCGCAGACCTCGAACGCCGCCGTCTTCTGGCCCTCCAGGCGATACGGATTGACGGAGTTGACCAGCGTAATCGGGTAGGCGGCCGCCACCTGCCGCACGAGGGTGAGCGCCTCGTCGAAATTGCCCTCCACTTGCAGGATGCGGGCCTGATGGATCATCGCCTGCGAGAGCTTGCCCATCGCGATCTTTCCCGCGGGGATCAGGACGTAGGCCTTCATACCGCCGCGCGCGGCGTAGGCCGCAGCCGACGCCGACGTATTGCCGGTCGAGGCGCAGATGACGGCCTCGGCCCCCGCTTCCCGGGCCTTCGAGATGGCCAGCGTCATTCCCCGGTCTTTGAACGACCCGGTCGGATTGGCCCCCTCGCATTTGAGGTAGAGGGCGATCGGCGCGCCAATGGTGGCGGCCAGGCGGGGTGCCGGTAAAAGCGGCGTATTTCCCTCCAGCAGGGTGACCACGGGGGTGTTCGCGCTCACCGGCAGCGCGTCCCGATAGGCTTCGATGATCCCCGGCCAGGGTTGACTCATGACGATTCGCTCCGCTCCTCGACCCGGATCAACACCGTGGGTGCTGCCACTTCGCCCATCCGATCAATCCGTGAAAGCGCCGACCGCATGTCCCGTTCGCGGGCGCGGTAGGTCATCATCACCAGCGGCACGTTGCCCCCCGTCGCCCGCCCCTGCTGAATCACCGAGGCAATCCCGATCCGAAAGCGTCCCAGCACACCGGAAATTTTGGACAGCACGCCGGGGCGATCCTGCACCGTGAAGCGCAGATAGTAGCGGCACTCGATCTCCGCCATCCTGCGGATGCGCAGCGGTAGGCGCGCACCGGCTAGGCCGGTTGG
>CAZOFZ010000091.1:0-7500 GCA_964579175.1 uncultured Nitrospirota bacterium
TGCCCGCCCAGCCCGGACAGACGAATATTGACTCGCTTTCTCATGACCGACCCCCTCCCCTATCGTACGCCCCGGACCGAAGACGGCCCCGGAAAATTCATGTTCCGAACGACGCGAATCTTACGCCTTCCCCGCAAGGAAGGCCGCCGGTTTCTTTTCGGCCTCGATGCTGGCCAGATATTGTTTCGCCTCTTCGGAGATATACTCCTTGAAGGCAAACCGCTCACCCGGCCCTTCGGAATCGCGCATCTCCTGCAAGCCTTCCATCATCTGCTTGCCGATTTCCAAAATACAGGGGGTGTAGAGTTGGAGGTAGGTCGGGCCGATCTCACGGGCGATCAGCACCCCCTGCCGAATCGCTTTCTCGACGCGATTGGGCTTGCTGACCGTCATCGTGGCGACATAGTGGCAGCCCGATTCCTGCGCGATTTCGGGAAGACGGACCTTGTCGAACTTCTTTCCGGCAGGCGCCATTTTGGAGACGAAGCCCTTCTGCATCAGACCCGACTCCTGTCCACCCGTGTTGGCATAGAGCTCGTTGTCGAAGCAGATCGTCAGAAACTTCTCCTGGCGGAACCACGACTGGAGCGTCATATCCAGGCCAATGTCCACCGTCGCACCGTCGCCGGCCAGCACCACCACATCCTTGACCTTGCCGGGAAAGCGATAGGAGAGGGCGCGCTTGAGGCCGGAGGCCACCGCATTCTGGTTTCCGAACAGCGAGTGGATGTTGTGCACCGCCACATGCGGGAAGACCAGGCTGGTACAGCCGGTGGAGCCCACCATCACGGTGTCTTCCGGATTCGGAAGACACGCCAGCACATACCGGAAGGCAATGGACTCCGGGCAGCCGGCGCATAATGAATGCTCCTCGATCAGCTCCTTGGCAATCCCGACATCCTTCCAGCCACGGCCCTCTTTTCCATAGGTGGCGTTTTCCACCAGTTCCTGATACTCCGGCGGCATAATGTCGTAGAACTCTTTGTTGATCTTGATCTTCTCCTTGCTCATGCCGCCACCTCCTTACGCTGACCTGCGATTGTCTTCTTGATCTCTTCCACGATCACTTCCGGGGGCATCGTCATGCCGCCTGCCACGTGCGGGCCCGAAATGACACGGTGATTGTCCGGGAGGGCCGCCTTGATTTCGCGCGCCAGCCAGCCGACGACGTTGAACTCCGGCACGAAGATAAGCCGTGCATGCTTTGTGGCCTGCCGCAGCTCTTCGTGCGGGAACGGGCGGAGCGTTTTGATCTTGACGATACCGACCCGAATCCCCTCTTCGGCCAACAGCCGAACCGCTTCACGTCCTTGCGCCACCGCGGTTCCGGACGAGACGATCAGAATGTCCGCATCGCTATTGTCCTCATCGAGGAGCCCGCCCAGCAGACGGATCGTATGTTTGCGGGATCGCTCGCACGCCGCCCGCGTCTCCTGCTGCCAACTGGCGTGTGTTGCATAGCTGATGTAATTGCTTTTCATCACGAACGGATCGCGCATCATCCGCACCGGAGGCACCTCCATATCCATGCAGGGCACCGGAGAGCGATATGGATCGTACGGGGTCAGCGCCAGATCCGCAGACGGGATCATCACGACATCCTTGGTGTGGCTCACAAAAAAGCCGTCAATGACGACGGCAATCGGGAGGTGAACGTCCGGCTCTTCGGCCACAATGTAGCCCTTCAGGAGGTAGTCGAACAGCTCCTGGCCCGTTTCCGCATGCCAGATGAGCATCCCCGTGTCAATGACCAGCCCCAGTTCGAGTGTGTCGGGCTGGATGTTGAGCGGCGAATTGATCCCGCGCACCATCACGTTGATCATGATCGGAAGGCGGGAACCGACCCACATCGGAAAGTTTTCGTAGGCGCGCAGCGTGCCCGGCCCGGAGGTGGTTGTGAAGACGCGGGCACCCCCAAACGCGGCACCGGCGCACTGCGACATCACGGCGAACTCGCTCTCTCCGCGGAAGTATTCGCCGACGTAACCCTCGACGTAGAGGTCGCCCACCATCGCTGCGGCCTCGCTCTGAGGGGTGATCGGATAGGCCACGGAGACATCCACGTTCGCGCGCCGGATCGCCTCGCGCACCACCTCGCTCCCCGTCATGAAGTATTGCTGACGGGGGGCCTCGAACATCAAATGCTCGACGTCAACGATCCGTTGACCCTTTTTATTGAAAGTTCCAATCAGCGATTTCGTCTCCATGGCTTCCTCCCTATGTTGCGCCTATGTTTCGCCCATGTTTCGAATCGAGCGCTTATGCAACCGCACAAGCCTGCACCGACCCGTTGTGACTCTTCCGACTCCCTTTTAGCCGCTTGACCGTCTCCACCAACGTCCATATCTTGTCCGGCGTGGCATCCCGAAACGAAAGCATCGCATCCTCGTGGCCGGCCTGTGCACACATCGCAATCGTGTAGCAAGAGGTTCCGCCCCGAATGATCTTCAGCGACAGATTGGCCTGATGGCAATGTACTCCCACGAACATGCAAACGTCAATCTTATTGTGCCAGATCGTCAGATTGGGGTGGTTGGGATTGATTTCGACTTCGGGATTGATCTTGGGATATTTGGGGCGATAGTCCGGCATCGGGATGAGCAGCGCGCCGGGATTGTGCGATTTGAGTTCGTCGGACAGGGCCTTGATCGCGACGGCTTTCATCTCCGACTTGTGGTTCCAATTCCACAACACCAGCGGACCCGGAAAGAGGGTCGGAACTTTGGCCGAGAGGAGCTTGCGTGCCGCCTCCTCCATCGCGACCGCTTCTTGAACGATCTCCCCATTGATATGCGCCTGCCCAGGATCGGGCAGACAAATCCCCATGCAGGCCGCAGCGGGCGGCAGAAACGCCTCCGGACCCGATAAAACACGGTAGTTGGACATCAAACAGCCCCCACTGAAAAGAATGGCTCAAAGCCGCCTTTATAAGCGGCGTATAAGCGACGGAAGACCCGTCGTAACGACTGCCTGACGCTAGCACGCACCCACCAGCCAAGTCAACTCGCGTCGCCTGTTTTGTCAGGGGACGGAGAGTCCCTTTTGACCCAGGATGGACTTGAGTTCGGACATGAACTGTCCCAGGTCCTTAAACTCCCGGTAGACCGAGGCAAAGCGGACGTAGGCCACATGATCCACATCGTGCAACTGCCGCATGACCTCTTCGCCGATCACCCGGCTGTCCACCTCGCCCACCCCCATTTTCTGGACCTTCTTCTCGACGCGGCTGGAAATGGACTCGAGTGTTTCGAGGCTGATGGGACGTTTCTCGCATGCCTTCTGGATACCGGAAAGGATTTTCCGTCGGTCGAACGGCTCCCGTTCTCCGTTCTTCTTGACCACAATCGGAAAACTCAACTCCACCCGTTCGTAAGAGGTGTACCGCTGCTGGCAGTTTAAGCATTCGCGGCGGCGGCGGATCGTATCCCCCTCTTTGCTGACGCGCGAATCAACGACCCGATCTTCCAGTTGATCGCAAAATGGACACAGCATCCTAAACCTGCGCAGGCGTTGACACGACCGTCAACGGAAAGCGGCCACAGAGCGCCCGGATGTCGGTCTGGACTTGTCGGAGCACGGTCTCATCCTTCCCGCGCGTCAGAACGACGTCAATGAAATCGGCGATCTGTTCCATTTCGGCCTCCTTCATCCCGCGTGTCGTCACGCAGGGGGTCCCCAGACGGATGCCCCCCGCTTGTGACGGCGGCATTGGGTCAAACGGTACGGCATTTTTGTTGACCGTGATTCCCGCCCGATCCAGCGCCCCTTCGGCCTCCTTACCGGTCATCCCCCGCGCCGTCAAGTCCACCAACATCAGGTGATTGTCGGTGCCGCCGGAGACGATCCCATACCCCTTTGCAAGGAGGCGGCCCGCCAGGGTCCGCGCGTTGGCGACAACCTGTTTCTGATATGCGGCGAAGTCCTCCGTCAAGGCTTCCTTGAAGCAGACCGCCTTGGCCGCAATCACGTGCATCAGCGGTCCCCCCTGAAGCCCTGGGAAAACCAGCTTGTCAATTATTTTGGCATATGGCTCACGGCAGAGTACCATGCCCCCGCGCGGGCCCCGCAAGGTCTTATGGGTGGTCGTTGTCACAAAGTCGGCATGGGGCACGGGCGAGGGATGGACGCCGGCCGCCACCAGTCCCGCGATATGCGCCATATCCACCATGAGAAGGGCCCCCACGCGGTCGGCAATCTGTCGGAATCGTTCAAACTCCAGGACGCGGGAATAGGCCGATGCCCCCACGACCAGCATCTTGGGACGCGCCGCTTCGGCAATCCGCGCGACCTCGTCATAATCAATCCGCCCGGTCTCTTTTTCAACGCCATAGGAGGCAACTTTATAGAGCATGCCGGAGAAGCTGACGGGACTGCCGTGGGTCAGGTGCCCACCGTGCGCCAGGCTCATTCCCAGAATCGTGTCGCCCGGCTTCAGCACGGAAAAATAGACCGCCATATTGGCCTGGGAGCCGGAGTGTGGCTGGACGTTGACATGCTCCGCGCCGAAAAGTGTCCGCGCCCGCTGGATGGCCAGCGTCTCGGCCACGTCCACGAACTGGCATCCGCCATAGTAGCGCCGCCCCGGATAGCCTTCCGCATATTTGTTGGTCATGAGCGATCCCTGCGCTTCCATGACGGCCCGGCTGGCAATATT
Organism: uncultured Nitrospirota bacterium; assembly: GCA_964579175.1. Lineage (GTDB taxonomy): Bacteria > Nitrospirota > Nitrospiria > SBBL01 > CAZOFZ01 > CAZOFZ01. The sequence goes on from CAZOFZ010000091.1 coordinate 4,655, forward strand.
TTCCGACGCGATCAAAATCAGTTTTTCTCCCTCACGCACCGCTTCATCCCGAATCGCCGCTGCAATCTCGGGGTCCACATGGGCCAATTCATATTCCATTAAAACATCTCCCTCAATTTTTGTTCGATCTCTTTTTTGACCATCGCAATCACCTTGTCCCCCCGCACCAGCGTGGTATCGTGCTTCGGAACGACGATCTCTTCGCCGCGCAGAACGGCCATGAAGATGGCCCCCTCCGGCAGTAAAATGTCCTGCACCTTTTTGCCCACGACGCTGGAGGTCGCCGAGAGCGTCATCTCGATAATCTCCACGTTCCCCGGCAACGTCACCAGCGGAATGACCATGTCGTCGGCCTTGACCTGCTCTTCAATGAGAGAATCGATCAGGCGCGTGGCGCTGACGGTGGCGTCCACCCCCAGGGCGGAAAAGAGCGATTCGTTGGCGGGGTTATTCACGCGGGCGATGGTACGCGGGCATTTGAAGACCGCTTTTGCGACCTGGCAGATGACCAGGTTTTCCTCGTCAACGCCGGTGACCGCCACCAGCACGTTCGCCCGATTTGCGCCGGCTTCTCGCAACACACTCACCCGCGAGCCGTTGCCTTCCAGAAAGGACTCCTTGAACTGCGTGGCCAACTCCTGCCCCTTGGCCCGTTCCTTTTCGATGAGCAGCACCTCGTGCCCCTCCGACAACAGGAACTTCGTGAGGTTGAACCCCACCTTCCCGGCCCCGATCACGATGATATACATGACTTCTTATCCCTCCGCCCGGATCATCGCGCGTATTTCCTGAATGGCAAAATTCGTGGGACAGACCGTCTCCATGCCCAGTTCGCTGTAGACCTTCGCCAGCGTGGGATCGAAGACCCGCACCAGCACACGGGGAATATGATATTGCCGCTGCATCGCCTGCGCAACCATCAGGTTTACGTTATCCTTGCCGGTGACAACGATAAACAGGTCTGGCGACTCGGAAAAAACGGCCTGGGCCGTCTCTTCATCGAAGATGTTTCCCTGGATGCGATGGATGTTGGGGCGTTCCTCCAGACTTTTGAACTTGGTGTCGTCCTGATCCACAACGTCCACCTGATTTTCTTCCGCCCCTAGCGCATTGGCCAGGCGCGACCCCAGCCTCCCCGATCCCAGAATCACGATACGCATTCTTGTCCCTCTATAATATTTCAGAAATATTTCCGACTTCACACCCAGGCCTTCGGGAGCTTATTGATGACCACCTCGCAGGGGGCGTTGCGCAGAATGCTGTCCGAGGTCTTGCCCAGCGCCGCGCCGCGCAGCCCTTCCTCCTCGGAACGGATACCCAGCACGATCATGTCCACATCGCGATCCTTGGCGATCTTGGCAATCTCCTCGCCAGCCAGCCGCGCCCGCTGAACGATCTTCGTCACCGGAATTTCGTGGAGGGCCACAATCGAGGCCCCCCGCTCCAGGGCTTCCACCGCGCGCTGTTCCGCCTCCGGCAGTGGAACGCCCAGCGGCAGGGTGCGCGGCACTTCCATCACGTAGGCCAGCAGAATCTCCGCATGTTGATCGTCCCCCAGGCGGCAGGCCAGCTCGATGCCCCGTTCCGCGTAGGGGAGGCCAATCGTCGGCACCAGGATTTTCTTGACGGCGAACAGCGACTGCCGTGCCTTGGCCGCCGCTGCAGGAATCAGGGCCGGCGGATTGAGCATCCACCAGAGAACGGCCACCAACGTTGTCACGAAGCCCGCAGCGATGAGGGCTCCCAGCGGGTGAATTTGCGAAAGCATCGTCGTCATTTTAGAGGGGCTCGCGTCGCCCCCTCCGCAGGCAAAGCCTGCGGAGCCTCCCCCTCAAACTGCGAAGACAAGGGGGCCGCGTCGCCCCTGCGTCCGGAAAAACCGGACGCGCCTCCCCCTCAACGCGGCCCTGCCGCTTGAAAAATAACGCCGAGTGGCTGCGTGAAGCGTCCTGCCCCCAGCGGGAGCGCAGAAGATAGAGGCGGTAGCCGCCGAAGATCAGGAATCCCGCGCCCATCAGATAGGCGGGCCAGGGGGCGCCACGCAGCAGCGCACGAATCAGCATGACGCCCCCCACAACCAGCGCCAGCACCATATTGGCCAGACGGCCGTAATCTATCCAACCGATGCGCCGGGCCTGTTTATGCGGATCCACGTTGTGCATCTGGGCACCTCTAAAAACCGTCACGAGCGGCCAAAATGCAAGGCGCACGGAGCGCAGGAACCGGAATGTACGCAGTTGTACACGAGGATTCCGAGCACCGCGTAACGCAGCAGTTTGGCCGCGCAGTAGGTTTTTAGAGGTGCCCATCTCGCTCAGCCAGGGCCACTTTGTACTGCTCCAACAGATCGAACTCTTCCGCCGACTGCAAGATGGCCATCTGTTCGGCCTCCCATTCCCGTTTCTGATTGCCCAAGACGGGCAGGCCGCTCTTCCAGCGGTACCAAAGATAATAAGCCAGCCAGCCCAAAATCCAGCCCGGCCCGGCGATCCGCCCCAGTGGATGCGTCCAGATGACGACTCCCAGCAGCGCCAGTGTCGCAAAAAATCCAACGACGCCCAGGATCGGAATCGTCACGATTTTTCCCACCCGAATATTCCACGGCACTTTGTAGGGGCGCGGTGTGTAGGGGTCCCTGATTCGCAACGCGATCAGGGCGACGAAGCCCAGCAGGTAGGCGAGTGTGGCGCCGAATGCGTACATATTGACCATTGCGTCCATCGCATTCGGGCCAAACGAAAAGGCAAACAGCACTTGTGCCACCGCCACGCCGGAGAAAAAGAGGATGTTGCGCACCGGCGTATGATATTTCGGATGCACCGCGTTGAACCAGGGATTCATCAGTT
>CAZOFZ010000092.1:0-7428 GCA_964579175.1 uncultured Nitrospirota bacterium
CTTGATAACCTTTTGTTCCATTGTCATCTAACACCTCCTTCTTTGTTTGTCGTTACTTTATCAGAAATGCCAGACTAAGTCTAAACTATTACAACTAAAAACGAAGAAAGACCGCCCGTCTAATTGGCTTTTTCTACGGGCTCGTTGTCCCTCCGCTGCGCAAACGGAGGGACAATAGGGCGGTGAGCGGAAACCACGTCTCCAGCGGTCGTCACTCCGCTCCGCTGCGGGACAACCAGGCACTGGAGACGGGCGGCCGCAGGGCAGGAGCTAAAAACCGCTCCCACCCTGCGGCCGCCGCTCACCACCGCGTTATACTCTTGAGCACATAAGGCACACAATGGTATCGTCATGGAAATGAAACCCATGAGATGGAACGCGGAGAAGAGCCTTTCGCTAAAAGCGGAACGTGGCGTTTCGTTCGAGGAAGTGCTTTCAGCGATTTCGCAGGGTGGGCTTCTCTGTGTGATGGACTATCCGAACCGGGAGAAGTACGGGCATCAAAAGATGCTTGTGGTGCGAATACGGGACTACGCGTATCTCGTTCCTTGCGTGGAAAGCGATCATGAGATTTTCTTAAAGAGCATCATGCCGAGCCGCAAGGCGACTCGGCAATTTTTGTCAGGAGACGAGTGATATGAGTGCCGAGACGCTTTTGGAACAGGAAATTTTGGCCTCTTTCGAGCGTGGCGAGTGGAAACCCGTTCGGAATCAGAAAGGCGAGATCACACGGTTCAAGTCGGCGGCGGAGGCTGCCTTGCTCAAGGACAAGCGGGTCAACATCAGGATATCGTCGGGAGATCTGGAGGGGTTGCAAGCCAAGGCTGCGGAGGAGGGCGTTCCGTATCAGACGCTTATGGCAAGTGTTCTGCACAAGTTTGTCTCATGTCGCCTGGTTGAGGGGCGCGGACGTATACCCTCGCGCTCAAGCGGGCGCGGCCAGAAGCGCCACGCCGATTAGCTCGGCGTTGTCCCGGACAAACCGTCACCCTCACCTACGCCGATTTCCCCGACCGCCACATTGTCAGGGGTGCGGGTATCGTTCTTCCCGGTGGATGGGGAAATATCCCGACTGCGGGGAGTGGAATACGCTCGCCGAGGAGCGGGTTGAGCCTCAAACGCGCTGGACAGCCCAGCGGATCGGCGACGGCGGCCCTTCGGCGGAAACCCCGCCACTGCGCACGACCTGCACATGGCACGTCCCTCAAGCAGCGGAATTCAGGGCAAGGGGTCCCGATCCAAAGTGGATGGCCCCCCCGATGGAGAGGACAGGGAGCCTCGGCTGTTTTCCCTGCGGCGGTAGACCGAGACGGCGGGGGCCGCTGCGGCGGCCAGCAGGCCCGCGATGAGGGCCACCGGTCCCCAGCGGGGGCGGTTCCAGGCGATGCGCCGCGCGGTGCGCAGGCGGGGGTCCACCTTGACGTATTTGAGCGTGTTGTTGGCCATCAGGTTGGGCTTCACGTTGCCATACCAGGCGTGATAGAGGCTGAACTGCTTCGGATGCCAGCCGCTGGCCCACGGCGCGTCGTGGCGGACGATTGCGACCATCCGGTCAATGAGCGTCTGGCGTTCGGGGCCGTTCTCCAAATCTTTCATCTGCTCGAAGAGACGGTCGAACTCCGGGTTGGCATAGTTGGCCGCGTTCTCGCCGTTCTTTCCGGCCTTGGCGTTGGGGCCGTAGAGCAGAAAGAGAAAGTTTTCCGGATCGGGGTAGTCGGCGTTCCAGCCCCATTGAAAAATCTGGGACATCCCCTTCGACATCTTGTCCTGAAACCGGTTGTAGTCGGTGCCCCGGATCACGAGAGAAATGTGGAGCTTTTCGAACTGCTTGCGCAACCAGTCGAGGGACGCCTTGGCCTCCGGCCCCGTGCCGGCCGTATCGAAATGAAGCACGAGTGGCGCGCCCGTTTTGGCGTCCCGTCCGTCCGGATAGCCCGCTTCGGATAAAAGTCTCCGTGCCTGCTCGATCGTCTTGCGCCGGGGCCTCCCGTCCACCCAGTCGTAGACAACCCGATTGAGGCCCGCCTCCCCTTCCACAAATCCGAAAATGCCGGGGGGAATCGGGCCCTGCATCGCGATGCCCCGCCCGTTTGCAAAAATGGAGATGGACTCCTCTTCGTCAATGGCCATGGCGATCGCCTGCCGCAGTTTGCGCGCGGGTTCCGTATAGCCGCCGACGACCGGATCGAGCATGTTGAAGCCGGTGTAAAACGTGCTCGTGGCCGTTCCGGTACGGAGGCGGATGCCCCGTTCCTTCATCTCGTCGGTGAGGTCGGCCTCCCCCCCCGCGCCGATCTTCACCACCTGATCGAAGCCGTCCGAGGAGACTCCGGAAGCGTCGTAATAGCCTTGGAGGAACTTGTTCCAGACCGGGATGTCCTCCTTCTCCAGGCTGAAGATCACCTGGTCAATCAACGGAAGCGGGCGTCCCGCGTCGGCCAGCAGGCCATCCGGCCCGTCCGTCGCCTCCCCCTCCGTGGGATAGGTCTCGCCGTGAAAGTTCGGATTCCTCACCATCGCCATTTTGCGGTTCGGGTCGTTGACGGTGAGCATGTAGGGCCCCGTCCCCACCGGATACCAGTCGAGCGTGATGTTCTTCTCGATCAGGCCCGGCTGGGCATAAAAACGATCGGCCTCGTGCGGGATCGGCGCAAAGAACGGCATCGCCAGCCAATAGATAAACTGCGGATATTTTCCGACAACCCGAATGCGATAGGTGTAGCGATCCACCGCCTGCACGCCTGCAAGGGGGAAGGCGTTCAGGTCCAGCACCGCCTCCGGCGATGCCGCAGCCGTTTGCAGCGCCGCAGCCAGTTCTTTGAGGCCCACAATATATTCGGCCATGAAGCCGTAAATGGGGGACTGGATTTTTGGGTGGGCCAGCCGCTTGATCTCGTAGACGTAATCGTCCGCCGTCAACTCGCGCGTGCCGGTCTGCGCAAAATCGGCCAGGGTTGTAATCCGGGAGAGCGCCTCGGCGGAGAGGTCGTGATAGCGCAACCGTCCGCCGGCATCCCGCGCGAAGGCCGGGTGGGGCTGATAGCGGATGCCGGGCTGGATCCGGATTTCATAAACGCTGAAAGCCACACCCGGGCCGTCGGGCACGGCCTCCCCGTCGGCGTCGAGATAGGTGGGCTGCGGCACGGCCGTGGCCGCAAGCGGAATCAGCGCGTAGGGGCGCTTGAGATAATGATATTGAAACGGCGGCTCGTAGATTTGACCGGTGAAGGTGATCTCGTTGGACGAATAAGACCGGGCCGGGTCCAGATGTTTGGGCCGCGCCTCGAACGAACTGTAAAGGATGTTCCGGTCGGCGTCTCGATCGGGGTAGGGCTGATTCAGCGGCGTGCCGGAGCAGGCCGTCAAGAGTATCGCGGACAGGAATAGATGGAATCGGATGAAGCGCACGATGCTATCCCACCGTAATCGGCCCCTCGGCGTGCCCGTGGATGAACTGTTGCACGACCGGGTTGGCGCTGTTCCGGATTTCTTCCGGCGAGCCGACCTCCAGGATTTTGCCATGATAGAGCATGGCGATCTTATCGGCAATCTGATAGGCGCTCTTCATGTCGTGCGTAATGGTGACGGAGGTGACCGAAAGGCGCCGATTCATCTCGGAGATCAGGCGGTTGATCACGTCCGACATGATGGGATCGAGCCCGGTGGTCGGCTCGTCATAGAGAATAATTTTGGGGTCCATGGCAATGGCGCGCGCCAGCCCCACCCGTTTTTTCATGCCGCCCGACAGGTCTGCGGGCATCCGATCTTCGATGCCTTTCAGACCCACCAGCGCCAGTTTCTGACGGGCGACCTCCCGAATCTCGGCGTCGGAACGCTGGCCGTGCGCCTTCAGGCCAAACCCGACGTTCTCCCAGACCGACAGGGAGTCGAACAGGGCGGCCCCCTGAAACAACATGCCGAACTTTTTGCGCACGTCGGTCAGCGCCGCCGCCGACAGGGTGCTGAGGTCCTCGCCGTCAATGACGACCCGCCCTTCGTCGGGCTGCATCAGGCCGATGATATGTTTTAGGATGACGCTCTTTCCCGTGCCGCTTCCGCCGATGATGACGACGTTTTCGCCGGCGGAAACGGCCAGGTCCACCCCCTGCAAGACCCTGTTTTGACCGAACCGTTTTGTGACACCGTCCAGTCGAATCATGACGACGAATCGGCCGACAGGGTGACGGTGTCGGTGGGGATGCGCAGGTGTGCGATCAGGCTGTGCCGTTCGTACGACAGCAGGTAGACGTGCAGCAGGGTGGGATCGTCCATGTCCCGATGAAGCACCGGACCATCAATGGCCAGCGTGTGATGGTCAATCCAGCCCCCTTCCTCGTCCAGCATGACGCTGACATAAGGGCTCTTGTGAGGCGGGTTTTTCTGCAGCGCTTCATAGCTCTGGAAGAAGGGGGGGACCCCGATTCCCATCGGCATATACATCCCCTGTGAATATTGGTTCACCGGCAACTGAGGCAGGGCCGCAAGATCGAAGCCGCTCACGAAGAGACGGAGCTTCTCCCCCCGTTTCGAGCCTTCGAAAATCATCTCCAGTTCGTGCAGCGGCGCGTCGGTGGCCGGGGAGGTAATCTCCCTCAGAATCGCCTTGTCGAAGCGGTCAATCCGCCCATACTTGTTCCGCCAGGGGTGTTTGACGCTGTAGCGGCCCGGCGGAATGAACGATGCAAAACGGACCTTCCGTCCGTCGTAGAAATCGCCGAACGCGACGACGTTTTGGGCCATCGTTGTCTTGCGCTTTCGGGCCTGCTCGCCAAACGCAAGTACCGGTTCGGTTTCGTTGAAGTCGGTAGGGATGCTCCGCTCCCATTTTACCTGTCGGAGTTTTTCCATCGGAATAGGGGCCCCTTCCGGATCGAACCAGTGTTCCAGGTAGTATCCATGCTGCCAATAGGGAAGCGTCGTGTTCCGTTCGAAAAGCGCCTTGTAGTGGCCCAGGGGAAAGGTAAACCAGTTCTGATAATAGAGGGTCTTGTCGCCTGCTTCCGTATCTTTCGTAAAGAGCAGCACCTCCCAGAGCCCCGCATTCAGGCAGTTTTTGGCCAACTCCGCGGAATAGAGGTGAGAGAGCTCAAAGCCGTCGCCGCCGGTAATCTCGACGTTTTCAGATCCCGGCCCGCCAAAGCGTACCTGTTGACGGTTCCACTGCCGGTCGGTCAGGGCGATCCGCCGCAGGCCCGGATCGGATTGCGTCCAGGCGGGCAGGCTGGGGGTCATGAGGCTTACGTCCACGTTGCGAAAGACGATCCTGGCGATGTGCGGATGCTTCGGCTCCAGAATAAAGTCGAAATGCGTATCGTCTTTTTTAACCAGCGTGAGACTGCGGCCGTGGTATTTTCCATGGTGGACGCTGCGGTTGGCCGGATCTTCCGGATAGGCCGCGTTGCTATATTCCTGAACGGGCACCTCCATCCGGTCGGCGACACGATACCGGAAAAAGGTGCGAAAAGAGAGCCCAACCGTCAGGATCAGCAACAGCGCGGCGACGCCGTATGCGGCGCGCCGCCATCCGATCTGCCATCGTCGGAAGGCATCGGCCAAAAGGAGCATCCCCCCGGACAGCGCGAACCCTTTGACAACCTTCGCAGAGGGGTGGTACGGGAGGGAGAAATCCCAGCGCCGGACATAAAAACCGACGGCGGCCAATCCCAGAAACAACAGCGCCACCCGAAGGTACCACCGGTTTGCGTCGGATTGAATCGGTTCTGGAGTTTGTAGCGAGATGTTCGAGGGCTGCATAGATGTCTCCTTCGTTTGTGTGCGACGGGCGTTGGACCCTCCAACGTCGTGCGCAGCAATTCCATAATGATGACGGGCACCGACAAGCCCCCCGCGTGTCCTGCCCGTGTTGCAGTGGCTGTATGGAAAAGGTATTGTACGGGAACGGAGAACAGGCGGGCAACCCCCCAAAAGAGGGGATTGAGAGGGGATTACTCCCCTCCAGACGAAGAGGTGCCTGTCTGTTTCAACCGGCTGTTAGAGGCAGGAGGACTTGGGTATGCGGATTGCGACGCTCGCATTGGGGGTGATCGCGCTCTTTGCCGTGGCTTACCGCCTGTATGGGCGTTTCCTGACCCGCGTTTTTCAGGTGGACGATCGGCGGACCACGCCCGCGCACGCGGTCAACGACGGGGTGGATTATGTCCCCACGGGGGTGGGGAGCCTCCTGCCGCAGCATTTCTCTTCCATCGCCGCCGCAGGCCCCATCGTCGGGCCGATTCTGGCGGGGTTGTGGTTTGGCTGGCTGCCGGCCCTGTTGTGGATCGTCCTGGGCAACATCCTGATCGGCTCCGTGCATGACTTCGCCACGCTGATGGTCTCGGTGCGCCATCGGGCCCACTCCATCGCCGAGGTGGTGAAGGAGGAAATGGGACAGCGGGCCTACTCCCTCTTTTGCCTGTTCATCTGGGTTTCCCTGATGTACGTGATCGTCGCCTTTACGGACCTCACGGCCTCCACCTTCGTGGCCCCGGGGGTCGGCGGCGGCGTGGCCATGTCGTCGCTGCTCTATCTTGCGCTATCCGTTCTGCTGGGGTGGATGCTCACGCGCTGGAGGGTGCCCGGCCGGATCGCCATGGGGATTGCGTTCCTGCTGCTGCTGGTCATCATCTGGGGCGGCCAGAAGATTCCCCTTTCGCTTCCCGGATTTTTTGGGCTGGCACCCGCAAAGGGATGGAGCGTGGCGATCCTGCTCTATTGTTTGGTGGCGTCGGTCCTGCCGATGTGGATGTTGCTTCAGCCGCGCGGCGCGCTGGGCGGATATTTTTTATACGCCTCGCTCGCGGTGGGTTTTGTGGGATTGTTGCTGGGCGGACAGGCCATCGCCTACCCGGCCTTCGTGGGATTTCAAAGTCCCAAGGGGGCGCCGCTGTTTCCGGTCCTCTTCATCACCGTGGCCTGCGGCGCCTGTTCCGGCTTTCACGGCCTGGTCTGCAGCGGCACCTCCTCCAAACAACTCGCGAAGGAAGGGGACGCCCATCCGGTGGGCTATGGCGGCATGTTGCTGGAGGGGCTGGTGGCCGTGGTGGCCCTTTCCACCGTCATGATGTTTGCGCCGGGAGACCCCGTCCTGACGAAAGGCCCCACCGAAATCTACGCCACGGGCCTCGCGAGTCTGGCCCACGTCCTGGGGGTGCCCATGGACCTGGCTTACGGCTTTGGCCTGCTGGCGTTTGCCACGTTCGTCTACGACACGCTGGACGTCTCCACCCGACTGGGACGGTATATTTTCCAGGAGCTTACCGGATGGCGAGAGGGCCATGGCCGCAACGTGGGTGGCGTGGCGACCATTGCCCTCCCCCTATTGTTCCTGCTGACGACCGGCGAGGGCGCTTACATGACGTTCTGGCCCTTGTTTGGCGCAAGCAACCAGATGCTGGCCGGTCTCTCGCTTCTGGGCGTCTCGGTCTGGCT
>CAZOFZ010000093.1:0-7344 GCA_964579175.1 uncultured Nitrospirota bacterium
TGCGCCGCTTGGATTGGGCGGATAGCTCAGTCGGGAGAGCGTCGGCCTTACAAGCCGAAGGTCACAGGTTCGATCCCTGTTCCGCCTACCAGGGGGGGGTTTTTTGTGCGATTGTCATCGCGATCGGGGCCGTAGTTCAGCTGGTTAGAACGCCGGCCTGTCACGCCGGAAGTCGCGAGTTCGATCCTCGTCGGCCCCGCCAGCTTCGTTTATATCGTCCGTAAGCCGTGATCCGCATATCGTGCTCGAGCTAATACTTTCCGCGGGGCCTGTCGCAAAGGCTGTCCTCCTGCTCCTTCTGTCTACCTCCGTGCTCTCGTGGGCCATCATCCTGCATCGCTTCCTGACCTTTCGGAAGGCGGAGGCGGAAAATCGGGCCTTCCTGCTCCTCTTCTCCAAATTCTCCAAAACAAGCGGCTTCCATGAGTTACTGCAGAAGGCGACGAAGCTGAAGGAGGGGCCGATCGCAGCCATTTTTCAGTCCATCCACGCGGCGGCGGAAAAAGCCGGCCCTGTTCCGCGAAAACGAAACGACATGGAGACGGACGATCGTTCATTGAAACTGGCCCGGCTGGATCGCGTCCTCAAGAGTGGAATCCAGGACGAAATGGAACACCAGGAGCGCTATATCCATCTGCTCGCCACGATCGGGAACACCACCCCTTTTGTCGGGCTGTTTGGAACCGTGTGGGGCATCATGCGGGCATTCCGGGAGATCGGCCTCCAGGGCATGGCCAATATCGCCGCAGTTGCGCCGGGGGTCGCTGAGGCCCTGATTACAACGGCGGCGGGTCTCCTGGCCGCAATCCCGGCGGTGGTTGCCTATAATTTGTTCGTTAATAAGTTGCGCGTGATGGAAGTCCAACTCGATGTCTTTGGGGCGGAGCTGATTACGCTGGTCGAAGATCGGATGTGGGACGCACCGCCGTCCAGGTAGGGAGGCCGCCGTGATCTCCGTTTCACGCACACGCCGACGCTTTATGGCGGAAATCAACATCATCCCCCTGGTGGATGTCGTTTTAGTCCTCCTGATTATTTTTATGATCACCGCACCGCTGCTCTACCGCGGAGTGGACATTAAACTTCCGCAGACGGCCACCAACACGATCAAACCGGAAGAGCGGAAGGTGATCACCATCGAGCGAGACCGTTCGCTCTATCTGGATAAAGAACGGATCGAGATGGCGCAGCTTCCGGAGCGCCTGGCCGCAATGAGCGCCAAAGCGCCCTCCATCTATCTGCGCGCGGATCGCGAAGTCCCCTACGGTACGGTGGTGCGCGTGATGGACCTGATCAAGCAGGCGGGGATTGATAAATTGGGCGTTGTGACGGAGCCCCTTCCATGAGGGAAGGGTTTTGGGAAGATGTCAACGTTACGATGGCAGACAGACTTTGCGCGGATGGCGGCCGTCTCCTTCTCGGCGCACCTTCTTTTGGTGCTGGCCTTTCTGTTGGGGCGGCGCGCCCCCCCTCCATTGCAGACGTACCAGGTCTCCCTGGTGTCGTCGGCGTCCCTCCCCGCACGGGTTCGTCCGAGTCCCCCCGTAATGCCTCCCGCACCCCGTTCCGAGAAGGCCCCGCCCAAACAGGGGCGGGCCAAACAGGCACCGGCGCGGGTACCGGCGCGAGACAAGGAACCGAAAGGCGTGACGGCGCCCGCAGTACGGGACGACCCGGACGGATTACAGGAATGGTGGAAGAAAAAAATGAAGTCCATTTCCAAGCAGGATCGGTCACCGGTGCCGCCCGTTCCCCTGCCCGACTCAAAACCGTCGCCCGCCGATCCCGAACCAGCCCCACCCCGGAAGCTACCGATTCGCACGGATGCCCTCCCGGCAACGGGGATGGTCTCCGCCGATCCGGCCCTGTTTCAGTTCCCCTATTATTTAACGCAGGTGGAGGAGATGATTAACCGAAGATGGACCCCTCCCGTCATGCCGCAGGATGCGGAAATGGCGGCGATTGTCCACTTCCGCATCAACAAACGGGGGGAGATTGCCGGCGTTGAGGTGGAGAAGAGTTCCGGGAATCATTTCTTCGACCAGGCCGCCCTGCGCGCCGTCCACGAAACAAAGCGGTTTCCTCCCTTTCCTCCGGGCTTGACGGAAGAGGCATTGAATGTCCATTATCGTTTCATCTTTCAGGGGAATTCCTGAAGCCGTGCGCATTCTGGTCTGCCTGGTCGCGCTGTTGACGATGGAGACGGCGATGGCGGCGGATGTGTTCCTGGAAAGTCGGCGCACGCAGGCCGAAAAAATTCCACTGATGTTGCTCCCCCTTTCGGGGGCGCTATCCGATGCGGCAGAAATCGCGTTGGCGGAGCGGACGCTGCGGTCGGACCTGATCCGGTCGCAACTGTTTCATTTAATCGATCCTCCGCTCCGCTCTTCCAGCGCGCTTTCTGCGCCCGATGCGGCGCGGATGACCGAGGCCGCCCGTGCCGGGGCGCGGGCCTTGATCTCCGTCGTGTTGCAGCGGGAAGAGGATACGCTACAGCTTTCGGGGAGCGCCTACGAGACGGGGAAGGGGACACAGATCGTGGGCGTCCGGATCGGCGCGAAATCGGCGCGGAGCGTGGCGCACCGATTTTCAGACAAGCTGGTTGCGCATTTTACGGGAGAGGTGGGCATTGCGCAAACCCGGATTGCGTATATCTCCGATCTCTCGGGCAAGAAAGAAATATATCTGATGGACTACGACGGCGAGGACGAGATCCGGATTACCAGCGATCGCAGCATCGTCCTTTCGCCCCGCTGGTCTCATGATGCCAAGCAGGTGGCCTATACCTCGTATCGCGCTGGAAACCCGGATGTCTACCTTTTGGACATCCAGCGTGGGCAGCGCAAAACGCTCCTGTCGTATCCCGGTTCGAATTTTCCGCCGGCCTGGTCTCCGGACGGCGACTGGGTGGTCTTTTCCACAACACGGGATGGGAACGCCGAAATTTATACGATGCACCCGGACGCCACGGGCCTCACGCGGCTGACGTTCAATGAGGCCAATGACCTCTCTCCCACCTGGTCGCCGGATGGCAAGCAGGTGGCTTTTACCTCCGATCGTGGCGGGGGTCCGCAGGTGTATGTGATGGCCGCCGACGGCAGCCACGTGCGCCGACTGACCTTCTCGGGGCGGTACAATACGTCCCCCGCCTGGTCTCCCATCGGCGATCGGATTGCCTATGCGTGCCGCGACGAGCAGAGGCGGCTTAAAATTTGTATGACCCGCGTGGATGGGGACGAGACCGCGCAAATCACCGAAAGCGGCGACTGGGACGATGAATCGCCATCCTGGTCTCCCAATGGAAGGGAGATCGTTTTTTCATCCAATCGCGCGGGGAAGAGCAATCTCTTTGCCATCTCCGCCGATGGGAGCAACCTCGTCCGACTGACTTCAAACGGGGCCAATCATACCAGTCCGTCCTGGTCGCCCCGCTAGGACAGATCCAGGACTGGTGTTAACCAATAAAAAGGAGAGTCTCACGATGAAAGTATCTTTTCCATTTCTCTCGGCGACCGCGATTGCGTTGTCGTCGCTTGTGCTGATGGGGTGTCCCAAAAAGGTGACGCCCGTTTCCGACACCATCGAAATTTCCGACGAAAAGATTTTTGAAGGAAGGCGCGATCCATCCGAAGTGCCGCCCCCTCCCCCAATAATCAACGACCCGATGACGGAGAGCGATCTGCCGCCCCGGACCCTCACGGGGGGAGAGGCAGCTCCGTCCGCACTCCAGGACATCTCTTTCGATTACGATACCTGGGAGATTCGGGGCGATATGACCTCCATTCTGGAAGGGAATGCCCGATGGATCAAGGCGCATCCGGAGGCCAAAATTCAGGTTGAGGGGTATTGCGACGCGCGGGGGACCAACGAGTATAACCTGGTGCTGGGAGAACGTCGGGCCAAGGCGGTGCTCGATTTTATGGCGCAGTCGGGCGCCAGCCTTTCGCAACTCTCCCTCATTAGCTACGGAGAAGAAAGCCTTGTTTGCTCGGACGATACCGAGGCATGCCATCAGAAAAACCGGCGCGCCCACTTTTCCGTCAGGTAACAAACGGACGGTTGGGGCGTTGCACGCGGCCCCAACCGTCCTAAATTCCCTTCCTTGGATTAGGAGGGGGTGGGGGGTGATTTGAAAGGGACGTATACGGGGCGGAAGCACGGCGGGAGACACGCCCATGATTAGTCGTGATGTCATTGTCCTGCATCTCCGGCAACGCATGCCGGACGCGGAGGTAACACTGGTGGACCGGACCGGCACGATGGACCACTATCAGGTGCGGGTCGTGTCGGGGCTGTTTCGAGGGAAGAGCCGCCTGGATCGGCAGCGGCTGGTCTACCAGGCCTTGGACGCACCGATGAAGGATGGGCGGATCCACGCACTGGAGATCAAGGCGCAGACCCCCGAAGAAGCGGCTGCATCGTGATAAACCCCTCCCAACCTCCCCTTTGTCAAAGGGGAGGAGTTCCCCCGGGGCTTTTGACGCTGCGCGGACGGGCGCTGCTGCCCAACCTTCATTTTGATAAAGGGACGCGTTTCCCCCTCTTTACTTAAAGAGGGGCTAGGGGAGTTATCAGTACAATTGTTCACTTCGTGCTAACTAAGGAGAATTAAAATGGCGGAAACATTGGAAGAGGAAATACGCGGGGAGATCGCGGCGAATAAAATCCTGATCTACGGCAAGGGGACGAAGAGTATGCCGATGTGCGGATTCACGCGGGAGACCGTTGATTTTTTCGCCCGCTATGGGTATCCGTTCGAGGTTGTTGACGTCCTGCGGAACATGGAGAAGCGGGAATTGTTGTCCAAGATGACCAACTGGCCCACGCTGCCGAAGGTCTTCATTGCCGGCGAATTCCACGGCGACACCGACATCCTGGACGAGATGGCGAAAAACGGCGAAATCGAACCGCTCCTTGCAAAGGCCTTCGCAAAATAACCGGTCCTGCGGACGGCGTTACGCTTCGCGCAGCCACACACCGCAGGTGGTGTCCAGATATTTGGCATTGCAGTCGTGCCCCATGTTGCGTGAAAACGCCCGTGCGATGAGAAAGGCCTTTTACTATATTGCGAAAGCGGTCCAGGCAACCGGCTTATTGCTGATTTTACATGCCCTGTATATCTCTGCCTTTCAAGACGGAAGCATGGGAATGTTGTATTCCTTCTCCGGTGTCGGCATGGGCATCTTTATGGCGGGTTGGATGTTACAGCGATTCTCGTAGACCTCGTTTTCCGCCCCCTTCCCTCCCCGAAACGGGGGGGAAGGGGGCGGTTCGTGACGGTTCTTAGATGTACCCGTAAGGGCGTAATTGCCTACTTCTTCACCCCCACCAGAAAGAATCGGCCTGATTCGTTCTCATCATCGGTCACCTCGTGGAGGGTCAGGACGTTGCCATCCGGACTGACCGCGCCTTCAAAGGAAAATTCGTCCTGTCCATCCTGGTCACTTCCATTGAATGTAAAGCGACCATCGGCCTCGACCGCATAGGTTCCACTGACAATGAAGCCTTCCGTGTTGGACGAGAAGTTAACCGCCGGACAACTGGCGCCGCACGACTCAGACAAGTCCTGCGTTGCACTGACCCCGGCCACCTCAAAACCACCCGCGCCATCGAAGGTCACCACACCCACCGATGTATCCTCAGAGATGTCGAAGGAGGTAAAATCGTTTTCGAAGGTCACAAAGTGATAGGCCCCGTTCAGGCTGGCATTCGACATGCCGGCACCCTCGCGGATCCCCACCAGAAGCCCAACATCTCCGTCGCTGCCATCTTCGGTTTGGACCCCGATGACATTGCCGTCCTGGCTGGCCACGCCAAGAGTCTGATCCCCATCGTTCGCCGAAGTAAATGTGACTCCTCCGTCCGCAATGGAGAACGTGCCCGCTTCTTCGGCAGGCTCTGTCTGCGGGAGGACGGTGGCAGACAGAAAACATCCCTCAATATCATCCGTGCAGGTGGTCTGCTGTTCCATGGAAGACACCGTACCGGTATAGCTAAAGTTCGATCCCGTAAAATCCACGATTCCCACCTCAAGGGCGGAGGTGAACCGACTCCAAGACCCATTTACGGAGAATGTGTCGGGAATGGATGTGTGGAGGCCCGCCAGGTTGAACCTGCCGTCCGGGAGTGTCGTCCCCTGCCTCAAGGCAACGAAGAACCCATGGTCATCGCCAGACTGGAAGACGATGACATTCCCCGTCGGATCCGCAAAACCCAGGGTGATCCCCCCATCCTCCGAGTCCGTGAAGGTGATCGCACCGTTGCCCAAGGCAACGTAGGTTCCGGAAAAGGACTCATCTTGCGATTGGATGTCGCGCGTGAAGGTCCGGTCACAGGCGTATTCGCCGCAAGCTTCGGACTGCCGCACGTCCGTCACAAGACCGTCCCCCTGATAGGTCCCGTCGGCATTCAGGGTCACCGTTCCGGCACTGGTCGTACGCTGAATGGTACCCGACCCATCCAGAGACCCGGAGAATTCCAAAAGATTGTAGACGCCCACGAAATCGGTGGGGGCCTCCTCCTGGTCGGCCAAGCCTGCAAGCTCGACCCCCACCAGCCCACCGTACGTTTCCTCAAGGGCATCAATCGTCTCTTCGATGGTTGCGCCCGCCTCGGAATCTCCGACAAGGGCCTGAATTGTTGCGACAAAGTCGGCCACTTGGGAAACCGTGAAGTCGGAGAGCGTGCCCGCGCGGGCCACAATGTCACCGAAGAGGGACCGTGTGGCCAGCTCCGAGGCGGGGGTCAGGTCGAGCCGCGTGGACGTCACCGGACAATCCAGATAGCCCCCGGCACAACTGTCCCCGACGCAGATCGGTTGCGGCGTCGTATCTTCGGATGCCTGCGCGATCAAATCCACTGCGAGGTCCACTCCGGCGGGGAGTTCCAACGAGAACGCGCCGACGGCATCCGTCGTGGTTGTGACCAAGGGCCCTCCGACGGGATTGCCGGCATCATCCACACGAAACACCAGCACGTTGGCATTGGGAACGGGCGCCAGACCGCTCGACTGGGCGATCCCTTCCTCCACGGAGAAAAGGGCCGCAAACCATTGGAAAAAGCCGCGGGACGTTACCGTCGCAGGCTTTGCAAGCGCCCCACCGGGGGCCGACACACTTCCCGTGATGGTAACCCCGCCACCCCCGCCGCCCGTGCCATCACCGCCGCTCCCACCACTGCTGCAACCTGCCGCCAACAACAACGTGAGCAGTACAACAAACCACCCTCTCCCGAAACGATATCGTCCCATGGATCAACCTCCCAGTTGTATTGTGTTGGAAACAGAGCCCCCCTTCTCCCACGCCCTCGAAGCGCCGTCCGGAGGATACTTATAGCACGGGGGGG
>CAZOFZ010000094.1:0-7317 GCA_964579175.1 uncultured Nitrospirota bacterium
CAGCGGATGACAAGACCGAATTCATTGTCTACGGCGCGACGGCGGACGGGGTGTTTGGCCCCGTGACCGCCACGTTCGAGGCGAATTTCCTGGATGGCAAGCAAAACAACACGGGAACGGACGTGGACCTCTCCGGTTTCAACCTGCTGGTTGGGGGCGGGATGGACATGGGGGCCGCACGCGCCAATGTGACGCTTCTCCATACCTCCGGTGAGGAACCCGAAGACGCCGATGATACGAATATCAATGGCATTTCCGGGAACTATGCCCTCGGGAATATTCTGGGAAACACCAGTATCAACAGCGACCGGGTCGGCAAGTGCGCCAGCGTTAAGGGGGGCCGGATCGGTGCCGGCGCCGCAAGTTGCGTTGGGGGCCTGGGCTACACGGCGGCAAAACTGGGTGTGGAGTTGCCTCACATGATGCCAAACTGTAGTGGGAGTGCCGCGCTGATCTGGGCCAGGACGACCGAAAATGCCTCTCTGACGGCCGAAAAGGATTTGGGGATCGAGCTCGACCTCAACGCTACGCACAAGCTGGACGATCATGTTTCCGTCTCGGTCAACCTGGGTTATCTCTTCTCCGGAGATGCCTGGAAAACGCTCGGGCCGGGCGATGACGACCAGATGAAGGGTGAGGCCACCATCAGCTATACGTTCTAATCTGCCAGCGTACCGGCGGGGCACGGGCGGATATCTCCCGTGCCCCGCGTCCATCCCCATTCTCCGCTTCCCGAAGATACTTCCCCTGTATCCATTTACGACCCTTACCACCGCAGCGTGACGGTTCATGCCAACGATTGACATTCAGATCACGGAGATGGAATCGCTCCTGGGCCAGCGTGTCGAGCGGATGTCCCTGGAAACGCTCCTGACGCGGGTCAAGGGGGAGGTCAAGGCGTTTTCCGCAGAGGAGAATACCGCGCGGCTGGAACTCAACGACTCGAATCGTCCAGACCTCTGGTCGCTAGAGGGAATCGTTCGGCAGATCATCCCTCGTCAAACCCCTCCGAACTATCCTTTTTTCAGGGAACCCGCCACCCATCGCGTGACGGTCTCCAAAGAGGTCGGGTCGGTGCGACCGTATCTTGCGGCGTGTGCCGCGCGCGGCATGGTTGTCACGGAATCGCTCCTGGCCCAACTTATCCAGGTTCAGGAGAAACTGGCGGATATCTTTGGACAAAGACGGAGAGCGGTCTCCGTCGGACTCTATCGCCTCGAAAAGATCGTTTTTCCCGTTTCCTACGGCGTCGCAACGCCGGACGTCGCGTTCGTTCCATTGGGCTGCGACCAACCGATGACGATGGCCGAGATTTTAGCCCGCCACCCGAAAGGAATCGCCTATGCCCATACCCTGGAGGGAGGCTATCCGATCCTGATGGACGCCAAAGGGCAGATTCTCTCCTTTCCGCCCATTATCAACAGTCGCGCCCTGGGTGAGGTGCAGGTGGGCGATTCGGACCTGTTTGTGGAGGTCACCGGCACGGATCTGCGCAGGGTCCTCTTGGCCTTAAATATCTTTGCATGCAATCTTTACGATCGGGGCGCAACGATTGCGCCGGTTGCGACTCACTATCCATGGGAGACCGACCTTGGAATGCGGGTCAAGGCCCCCTTCGATCTGGGGATCGAGGTTGCGGTTCCCCTCTCGGATTTTGAGCGTGTCCTGGGAGAGCGGGTGACAGCGGATGAGGCGATGCAGTGGCTTTCGCGCTACGGCCACACCGTTCGCGCAACGGAGGACGCACTTCGGGTCACGGCGCCCCCCTATCGCGATGACGTCATGCACCCCATTGACCTGATCGAGGATTTTGCCATCAGCCGGGGGTATGCCACCTTTGCACCCAAAATGCCATCGGAATTTAGCGTCGGATCGCTCACCCCCATCGAGTCTTTGTCGGATCGGCTGCGGGAGGCGATGGTTGGGCTGGGGTTCCAGGAGGTTGTCTCCAATCTGCTGGGTTCCAAAGAGGAAATTTTACACCGCACCGGTGCGCGAGACGAACAGGTACCGGGCCTGGTGGAGATTCAAAACCCCATGACGGAGCGCTTTGCCTGTCTGCGCCCCTGGATTCTCCCCTCCCTTCTGCGCGTCGAAAGCGTCAGTTCAAGGGCGTTCTACCCGCACCAGATATTCGAGGTGGGGGAGGTCGCGCGCGTGAACCCCCTGACTGCGGAAGCGGAGACGGCGGTGCACCTGGCGGGTCTGGTTGCACACCCTGCGGCCAACTTCTCGGCGCTGCAAGCGGTGCTGGAGGCGGCGCTTGCAGCCGTTGGGTGGAAGTACCGGCTTTCGCCCCATTCGCACCCCACGTTCATCCCGGGTCGTTCCGGCACCATCGAGATTTTACCCCGGAATGGCGCGGCAATCGCCGGGATCATCGGCGAAGTCCACCCTGAGGTGCTGACCCGCTGGCAAATCGGGATGCCGAGCGCTGCTTTTGAGATCGCGATTTCGAAGTCCACGGAGTGGCTTCAGGAGATTGGCCAGGCCCAGTCGCCTCCTTAACGCTCTGTGTGAAGCACCGCCGCGCCCTGGAGGCGGCCCTGCTGCAATCGTTGCAACGCCACCTCCGCCTCCTGCAACGCAAATTCCTGCGTCGTTACCTGAATTTTTATTTTGCGCGCGACTTCAAAGAATGCCCGCCCGTCCGCACGGGTCAGATTGGCTACGGACCGAATGCCCCGCTCCCCCCAGAGCAGGTCGTAGGAAAAGCCGGGGATCGGGCTCATATGAATCCCCGCGCAGACGACGACCCCCCCTTTCGACACCGCGCGCAGGGCGATGGGCACCAGTTCTCCCGCCGGCGCAAAAAGAATCGCCGCATCCAGAGGATGTGGAGGTGCACAATCGGAATCTCCGGCCCAAACCGCACCCAGACGGAGGGCAAATGCCTGTCCATCACGATCGCCCGGGCGGGTAAAGGCATAGACCTCCTGCCCCTGCCACGATGCCACCTGCGTCACGATATGTGCCGCCGCGCCAAATCCGAACAACCCGATGCGGTGGCCATCGCCGGCCATTCGAAGCGCACGGTTTCCGATCAAGCCCGCGCAGAGGAGCGGGGCGGCCTCCACATCGGTATACCGTTCCGGAATGGGAAAACAGTAGGCGGCATTCGCCAGGGCATATTCCGCGTACCCACCGTCTATGCAATAGCCGGTAAATCGGGCATCGTCGCAGAGATTTTCTCGCCCCGTGGCGCAATATCGGCAATGACCGCAGGTCGCGCCCAGCCAGGGGATGCCGATCCGATCTCCGATTGCGACCCCCGAAACGCCGGCTCCGAGTCCTGCCACCATCCCCACAATCTGGTGCCCCAGGATCAGCGGTCGTTTGGGATCGGCAAGTTCTCCGTCATAAATATGCAGGTCGGTGCGGCAGACGCCGCAGGTGTGCACCCGCACGAGGAGTTGTCCATGCTGCGGTGTGGGAATCGGGAGGTCGCGCATCCGCAACGGCACGCCGACCTGCTCAAGCACCATGGCACGCATCATGGGGTGGCCTATCTGTTATTGGTATCGGTCTTTCGGATTCCGGCCGGGGTCGTGTCGGGACGACGGCACGTTAAAGGGACGGCATCCCGCCGGGTTCTGGCATTTCGGGAGAAAGACGTTGGGCAGAACCGGTGACTTCGGCGGGCACGGAGGCGTTCGCTTTGCCCATCCGGAAGATGAAGGCCGCGATCAGGGCGAAGAGCGCCACGTTCAACAACACCATGCCGATGGCGTAGGGGATGCCGGGTGTCTGCGCCCAGGGGGTAACGTCTTCCATGATTTCCGTGATGTGCCAGGTGAGGCGCACCGACGACCGGATATAACCCATCAGCGACATGGTCATGGAGATCAGCAGGGCCAGCGCAAACAGGGCGAAGGCGCCCGGCAGGGGAAGCGTTCCCCATCGGATCGGCCCCAGTTTTCGCGCGCCCCGCAGCATGAGGCCATTGATCGCGCCACCCACCAGCAGCGCGCTGAGGGCGCTCAAAAACTGAGGCAGGGCCAGGCCGACCCGCACGTTCGCCGGAATCGAATGGCCATAGACCCCCAGCGCAATCAGATTGAGCTCGGCCCCCACAAACAGGGCCACCAGGGCCGCATTTCCCCATCGCCTCCACGGGACCACAATCTCCTTGTTGCACCGCCGAAAGATCATCAGTCCAAGCCCGAAGGTCAGGATCATCGTGTTGATCGCCGTGTTCTTGGCCGCCATCGTGCCATAATTTCCGACCACCGGATGTTGCGTTCCACCCATCGCGCCAAACTCGCCCTGGCTGGCCGGCAGGGTGTGCGGCGTGCTCCAGACCATCACGGAGACGCACAACACGAGGAAGAGATATTTGACCAGCGGCGCGTAGCGTTCTGCCCCCCGCATCCGGGCCGTTCCCTGCCACAAATAGTAGGTCATCGTCATGAAAATCAGGCCGATGAGCATTGCCTGGATGACAAACGGCCAGCTCAAGCCCCCGCCCATCAGGGTCACCCCCATCCGCTGACGAAAAATAAAGATCACCTTGGCGAACCAGTAACCCGCGAAGGGGAGCAGGAGCAGGTTGGCCATCGAGATCATGATCATGACGTGCCCCATCCGGTCATAGTGGGCCTTTTGTGCAGGGTCGGTCGTCGTGAGCATCCGATAGGCGGCATGGGCCGCAAGGACGGCGCCACTGAACATGATGCTGGCCAGGATGCGGTGCAGATTCAGCGGATACCAAAACGGGGTCTGAACCACGGCCAGGATGCTCCCCAGATACCGCCCCTGTGCGTCCACACCGGCGGGAGACATCATAAACGACATCCAGGCATTGGCCAGGGCAATGATCAGGATGCCGTTGGCGCAGGTAAGCGCCCCCAGGCCCATGTGTGCCCACTTCTTCTCTCCCCGAGACCAGCGTTCCCAGGCCAGGGTATAGGCGTAGATCAGGAGACTTTCCGATAAAAAACAGACGGCATACAGCAGGACAGCCGGTTTGAAGAGCTGGGTCATGTATCGGAAAAAAGCGCCATAAGAGAAGAGGAAGACCAGCAGGAGCGCCACCCCCGTGAAAACGCTGAAGGAATAGAACGGAAGGGCAATCCGCATGATTTCCTGGGCCAGACGATCCTGGCGTGCGGCCCGCGCGGGATTTCGGAGCCGTATCGCCTGGCCCGAAAGCTCCAGCATCCAGGCAATCATCGGAACCCCCAGGATAAAACTCCCCAGGAAAAAATGTTGCTGAATGAAAATCCAGAGCAGGGAGCGGTGGTCCAGACGGCCCGTTCCATAGCTTCCAGGATATTGAAGCGCGGGTGCGGGCGGCCCGGAAACCTGGTGTTCCGTCTGGCGATAGACATCCCGCGCGGTTTCTCCCGAAACGGCGGCGTGGACATCGCCGGAGATGTGGACGCCGGAGAAAAGCAGGGCAAGCAGGATCGGGAGCGAATAACCGATAGTCCGACGCATGGGCCTTACTCCACCTGCAGCGTTTTGAAAAAATCTTTTTTGGGGAGCTGGGCGCCACTCTTTTTCATTTCGATTGGCATGTATTCTTCCGAATGCTTGGCCATGATCATCCGGGAGTGGAAGATGCGATCGGCCTCCCAGGCACCTTCCACCACCGCCCCCTGTCCTTCCTTGAAGAGGTCAGGGGGAATGCCCTCGAATGACACCGGGATCGTCTCCGCGCCGTCGGTGAGATCGAACGACATCTTCAGGGTATCGGGTATCACGCGGAGGCTTTCCTTGACGACCATTCCCCCCACGCGCACTTTTTTGCCATAGTGGGTGGACGGAAAGGCCGCCACCTCGGAAGGGGTCGCAAAATAAACCAGGTTCTCCCCAAAACTCCCGAACATCAGATAGGCCAGCCCGGCCACGATCAGGGCCATACTAACGGTCAATCCCGCTTTGCCCTTTTTGTTACGCATCGCTACACCTGTTCCGGTTCATACATTTTTTCTTGTTTAACCGCGGCATACAGAGAGATCACGCGCCGTTCCATGGAGAAGAGGAAGAGGATGGACGAAAGCAGACCCGTAAGATATGCCGCCGCGATATACCCCCCGTTGGGGATCGGGGCAATCCGATCGGCGGTGAGCGTCCGCGTGGAGGGGATCCAGCGCCCGATTACCACCACCGTTTTCAGGGATCGGATCTCCGAAAGATCGTCGGAGGTGGCGTCCACGGTAATCCATTCCGTCGTTCCGGTCAGGCGAAACTTGCCCGTCTCCCGCGTCAAGCGGTCCACCTGTCCTATCACACGGATTTCACCGACCGCTTCCGTTCGGGCCGAGAGGCGCTCCACCGATTGTGCCGCGACTTCGTTGCAATAGCGCCGGGCGCCCCAAAACGCAACCAGGACACCGACCGCCAACACCCCCGCCCAACGCAGATAGAGACGACGCATGACCCGCTGTCCTTAATCCGCCCGTTGTCCGGCCCGCTGGAAGGCGCGTTCGATCGCCTGTTCCACGGCCGCTCTTCCATTCGCCAGGAGGGAGGTCCCATCCCCCACCAGCACGGCTTCGAAGGGAAAGTCCAGCAATCTGCGCAGCCCCTGCGCGGCCTTGGCAGCGTCGGCGTATTTCTCCGGAGGAAGCAGGTTTAACGTCCCTTCTGGCACGCCAATCAAGGCGTCTCCCAGGATGAAAATTCCCCCGAAGGCGGAGAGGTAAAGCGCCGATTCGCCCGCCGACTTACCGTTTTCCAGGGCAACGGCCCGAAGTCCGCCCGGCAAAATGTCCCCATCCGAGTAGGTTTCATCCAGCGTCACGAAGTCCATCGCCATGGCATCCAGCGCCGGGGCCCAGATGGGGGTTCCGAATCGAATGCGCCAGTCCATCGCATCCCGGACATGGTCGCGATTGGTCAACAGAACGGCCGCGATTCCCCGGGCGGCGCATCGCTCCAGCGCTTCCACGGGCATCGGCGGCGGATCGATCAGAACGCGCTGCTCCCCATCGGCAACCAGGTGCCCGTTAAAGTAGAACCCTTTTTCGGACGAGAACCAGGCCCATGTTTCAATTTGCAGTCGGTGCCCCAACCCGCAGTCGGCGTCCAAGGCCGGAAAAAGCGAAATCATTATTGAAGTCCCTTACGCCGTAAAGTGACGTCCAATCATACGCACGCGCCCCAAACAGCGTCAAGGTTCGGGCAGGTTCGGGGCTGATATTTTGTTTTGGGTGGAATGGCCACTTACGCCCCCCGCAGTTGACGTATGCGGAGCCAATGTGCTAAAGATCACCGCTCTGTGTAGCTGGATTAGAGTGGTGGATCGGGCAAGGAAATAAGATATGGGTGCTTACGAAACGATCTTCATTTTAAAGTCCTCTCTGACGGACG
>CAZOFZ010000095.1:0-7270 GCA_964579175.1 uncultured Nitrospirota bacterium
CGACCCGACCTCAACCAGGACGACGGTCTCCACCCCACGCCGGCAGGCTATCGGGCGATTCTGGATCGCCTCTGGCCGATTCTCCATCCGTTGCTTCGGTAGATTGCGTCATCCGTCTGCTTCGCAGCCGTCAGCTCTTTTCGTTTTGTGTGGACGGCCATCGTATCGAGGCCAGGATGGAGAGGGTCAGGATGCCCGCCACCGTGCCGAGGGCAATGCCAATGGGGATGTGGTAGACGCCGGAGATCAGCATCTTGATGCCGACAAAGGAGAGGATCGCCGCCAGGCCATAGTGCAGGTAGTGGAACAGACCCATCATGCCGGAGAGGGCGAAGTAGAGGGAGCGCAGACCCAGCACGGCAAAGACGTTGGAACTGTAGATGATGAATGCGTCGGAAGAGATGGCCAGGACTGCCGGAATCGAGTCCACGGCAAAAATCAGGTCGGTGCTTTCCACCACGAGCAGGACGATAAACAGCGGCGTCGCGTACCGCCGCCCCCCCTTATTCACGAAGAAGCGCTCCCCTTCATACGCATCGGTGACCGGCAGAAATTTTCGGGCCAGACGGAGGAGGGGGTTTTTCCCCGGGTCTATTTCCGGGTCCTGCGCCACGGCCATTTTATAGCCGGTGTAGACCAGAAAGAGGCCAAACAGATAAATCACCCAGTGAAACCTCTCGATGAGCGCAACGCCGACCACAATGAAGAGCATCCGCATCACGATGGCCCCCAGGATGCCAAAGAAGAGCACCTTGCGCTGATAGGCCGGCGGCACCCGGAAATAGGAAAAAATCAGCAGGAAGACAAACAGGTTGTCAACGCTCAACGACTCCTCGATAAGATAGGCGGTTAAAAATTGCAGCGCCGCGTCCGGCCCGCGCCAGAAATAGACCAGCAGGTTGAATGCAAGGGCCAGTCCCACCCAAAAGGCGCATCCGACCAGGGCCTGCCGAAGAGAGACCTCCCGCGCGCCCCGGTTGGCAATCCACAAGTCCAGCGCCAGCAGGAGGAGGATGCATAGATTAAAGAACCACCAGATCGCCGACATTCACAGACTCCGATTGATTTCATCCCAGAGCGGGGCCAGTGCCTGACCGCTCTTCCGGGCGATGCGTTGGACATCCCGGAACTCCGGGCGTCGTTTGAGGGGCCGTCCATCCCGATAGGCGGTCTTGATCCGGATGGGGAGGCTGTCGGAAGGCCCGATCTTGCGCGTTAGGATTCGGCGCGCAATCCGCTGTATCCGCACGCCCAGCGTCGTGGTCTCCGAAAAAAGGAGGCGGGTCATCTTCTCGGCCTCGACCGGCAGCGAAAGGACGGTCAGCAGAATGCCGGGCCGCCCGCGCTTCATAATGATCTGCGTCAAAAAGACATCCAGGGCCCCCGCCGCGAAGAGTCGCTCGAAGACATGCTCGTAGATTTGCGGGTTCATGTCGTCCATCTGCGTCTCGATTTGCACGACCTCATCGTCGCTTTCCACCCCGTCCACCTCCCCAATCCAGAGCCGCAGGAGATTGGGGCGCTCCCGTTGCGCCGCGCCCGCGCCCGCACCGACGGCGGAGACGGTCATCGCCGGCAGGGGGGAAAAGGAGTCGGCCAGGGTGCGGATGATCGCGGCGCCGGTGGGGGTGGTCAATTCGCCGGCCGCGCCGGTCGAATAGACCGGACAGCCCCGAAGCAACAGGGCGGTGACGGGGGCCGGAATCGGCATCGGGCCGTGCGCCGTCTGCACGGTGCCACACCCGACATGAATCGGCGATGCAACGACCCGGCCGACGCCCAGCAGCGACAGCCCCGCCACGGCCCCCACCACATCCACCAGCGTGTCTATCGCGCCCACTTCGTGCAGGTGCGCATGCCTTCGCCCATGGACCGCCGATTCGGCCTGCGTAAGCCGTTTGAAAATGGCAATCGAGGTGTCCCGAATCTCCGGAGGGAGATCGCTTTTCATGAGATGGGACGCAATCGCCTCGAAGGTGTCGAAATGGGCAAAATGGGGATGATCCCCCGCCACCTCCACTTTCATGGCCGACAGTCCGCAGCGCCGCACCCTGCGCGCCCGGACATCGCAGCCGGGAATCTGGAGCCCCTGTAACACTTCCCGCAGGGCGGGGAGGGGCAGACCCGCATCCAGCATGGCACCCAGGATCATGTCGCCGCTGATCCCCGAAAAACAGTCAAAATAGGCAATTTTTTCGCGCATCGTCATGACGCATCTACGCCCGGGGTGCAAGCGGAGTCGCCCCCGCGGGCGTCACAAAATCGCCTGGCGGGTCAGCAGGAAGAAGCGGGCCACGATCTCGCCGATAATCGCCATCAACATTGCGATGTACAAAAGGCCGGTGGCCGACATCGTGGCCCGCTCTTTGACCGTTTGCAAAATCATCGGGGCCAGGATCATCGGGCCCACCAGGCCGATCAGGAGTCGAATCCAGAGATAGACCCCCTCCAGTGTATGGATGAAAAAGGCCGCATACAGCCAGGGAGTCTGCCATAAACCATACAGACCGAACAACACGACGCCCGTTTTCCAGGCCACCAGGCCCGCGAAAATTCGGGAGAGATTCCGCAACGGTACCATCGAGAGCGAGGGGGAGGTCAGATAGCGATGGCCCAGCAGCATGGCCAGCACCCCCGCCCCCAGGAACAGCCCCGACGCCAGGAGGTCGCTCCAGAGTCCAAAGGTCCCCCAGTGCGGCGTCCCCGACACTGCGAGGTGGCGACGGATGGCCAACAGGATGGCCCCGTTTCCCGAAAGGACGGCGGCCCACAGCAGCGGCCGGCTGTGGCGCGGGTGCCGGAGCCATAGCCGCAGATTGTAGGCCGACAGCACAAGGATGAAGGGGAGGAAGGCGAAAGACAGACCGCCGTCTCCCGCTGCGGTATGGACGGGGAGGATGGCCAGTCCGCAGATGCCCGTCGTCAGGAAAACCAGGCCGTTGGTGCGGAAGAAGGAGAGGCCGGCCGCTTCCAGGGAGGGGAGCGTCATCAGCAGCGCCCCGCCCACGGTCAGCGGCGAAAGCACCCAAAAAGTGATTTCCTGAATGCGAAACATCCGAATTACTTTGCCATCGGGAGTGGGTGTTTGGACGCTTCTTCGGACGCCTCATGGAGGCCCAGCGTGGGCGATCCATGATGATGGATGAGACGCCAGCCGTCATCCGTCCGTTCGAACATATTCGTGGCCATGACCAGCCCAGCCCCCCCTTCCTCCACTGTGTTGATATGCTCCTGGCAGACGGTCCAACCGATGTCTCCCCGCACGCTGGTTTCCATCACGCAGACCGAAAGATGGATTCGGAGGGTATGATTGAAAATCGTCACCCAGCTATCGCGCACCTGCGCCCAGCCCATGCGTGGCACCCAACCGGGGTGAATACACTTCACATAATCCGCCTCCGACCAGATGGCATCCATCTTCCGGATGTCCAGCGTTTCAAAGGCGTGATAAAAGGCCTCATTGGCCCGAAAAACCGCTTCGATATCGCTCTCCACCTACAGTTCCTCCAGATAGGCCTCGATTTCTTCCTGTCGCCGTGTCGCGTCCCAGTTTAGCAGCGCCCCCATCTGCCGACTGACCTTGTCTATGAGAACCGTGTCGCGTTGAAAGGGGCCAAAGGCCAGGTGCGTCCTGCGCCGCATAAAATCGGAAAGGCGATGGGCCATCTCGACGCGGACGGCATAAACGACCTCCGCCCGAATCGGGTCTCCCTCCGACGTGAGGGGTTCCCACAGGTCGGGTGCTTCCCCGGCAAGGGCCAGCACTTCCGTATACTTTGTGCCATATCGTCCAATCAAACGCCATATCGTCTGATGGAGCGTCGCTGCCGGGATGGCGTGGTGTCGCATGACCGAAGCCGTCTCGTCACGCAGATAGGTGTCCAGGGAAGCGATCTCCCCGCCATGCAGCGGCGCCTCTCGGCGGGGACGCGCATGGGGATGGGGCCGCACTTGAAGGAGCGCTTCCATCGCCGTCTGCGCCGTGCTCCGAAAGAGTGTATATTTTCCACCGATCAGCGTCAGCAACCCCCCATCGCTCCATTCGATGCACCCCTCCCGCGACAGGTCCGAAGCGGCATCCCCTTCGGCGTAGGCCAGCGGTCGCACGCCGGCATAGTGGGCCGTGACGCGCTCCGGCGTGAGCGTATGCGGGATGACCGCATCGATTTCGGAAAGGAGCGCCACCATCTCTTCCCGTGTCGCCCGGACACGATCCAGGTCGCCCGTATAGTCGCTGTCGGTGGTGCCAATCAGGCTTGCGCCCTCTCGCGGAATCACAAAATAGATTCGGCGATCCGTTCGACTTGGGACCACGACGGCATGCCGCGTGATGGCAGGCGCCAGGAGATGAATCCCCTTGGTGGGCCGAATCCTCCGGGACGGCACCCCTTCCATCCGACAGATTGCGTCGCTCCAGGGGCCCGCAGCGTTGACGACGACGTTGGCCGCCACATCATACCGCCTGCCGGAACGTTTATCCAGGACGGAGACGCCGCAGGTCCGACCTTCCTTTCGAATCAGGCCCGTCACCGGCGTGTAATTGCAGATCGTGGCACCCAGCGCGCGGGCCGACAAAAGCACGGCCAGGCAGAGCCGGGCGTCGTCCATCCGGCAGTCATAAAACCGCGCGGCGCCCCGCAGACCTTCCGGATTTAACGCAGGCTCCAACCCCCGCGTCTCTGCGGCGGAAAGCATCCGGTGCCATCCGATATTCTTCCGTCCGGCCAGGAGGTCATACAACATCATCCCGATCCGAATCCGTCCCCGGCCCCGGTGGTCGTGCCGGTAGACCGGGAAGAGGAAGGGAATGGGCCGCACCAGATGGGGGGCCAGTTGCGACAGGAGATGGCGTTCACAAACCGCCTGCCGCACCAGGCCGAATTCCCCCTGCTCCAGATAGCGGATGCCGCCGTGGATCAGGCCGGAGGTGCGTCCGGAGGTGCCGGAGGCAAAATCGCCCTTTTCGAACAGGGCCACAGACAGCCCGCGCAGGGCCGCCTCGCGCGCCATTCCCGCGCCCTGGATACCGCCACCGATAATCGCGATGTCAACCGAGCGATCGTAACCGTTCAAAGAGGGGAGTCATGATGTAGGAGTGTTTTAACCGGATACCCAAAAAGGCCGTTCGGCAAAGCTGCGGCGGATGGGTCGGCATTCCGCTAGAGGAGGTCAAGCCAGTAGAGCACCATGAAGATCACGACCAGGACATTGAAGACCAGACCCACGATGACGAACATATCGAACACTTTCGGGTCTTTTGGACGCTGATAGGTTTCCATCTTCCAACACTCCACGCCTTGCCCAGTGCCTGAATGTACCATACGCGGCGCGCACCCGTCAAAATGACAACCCGATTTCTTTGTAAACCTCCGCCACCCGTTTGTGATATAGTCGGGGCCATCTGCACAGGAGCAACTCAGGCGCGCAAATATGATAGGCTCGCGAGGCCGTTGCTGGGAGGCACCCAAAGCATGATTAAGCACATTAGTCTAAAGAACTTCCGAGGATTTTCCACGGCAGACATTAATCTGGC
This sequence comes from uncultured Nitrospirota bacterium, assembly GCA_964579175.1. Lineage (GTDB taxonomy): Bacteria > Nitrospirota > Nitrospiria > SBBL01 > CAZOFZ01 > CAZOFZ01. The sequence goes on from CAZOFZ010000095.1 coordinate 5,534, forward strand.
ACCGATCACCGTTCTCACGGGCGCTAACAACTCGGGGAAGTCGAGTATCGGGTACGCCCTGGTTGTCCTGAAGAACATCGTTTCCAACCCGAACCAGCCGCTGGATAGCCTCCTGAACCTCGGGTTCCTCAATATGGGAGGCTTCAAAGAGGCCATTCATCTCAAGGATGAGGATAAGAACGTCGAGTTTAGAATCGTCTGCGCTGGCGATGGTGAAACCGAGGTTGAGTATGGCATTGATCTCGGGATCGGGAGAAGACAATCGCGATTCTCCTTTGGATTTCCGAAATTTGCAACCAAGATGAGCCTCGACGTTAGTTTCCCTTACCCGCTGAATGGTTCGGCAACGACGACCGTTCAGCCACCTCTGTTCGATGTCCCAATCACAATTAACTGGAACGGTGTGACAGGTACGGTATCCGCTGGTGGCACCGTCACGTCGGAAGGCGATTTGGCATCCATCCAAAAAGGGTTGGTGCAGGGCCCCGAGGAATTGCGGAGGGTGGACTTCATTCCGCTCAAGAGAGGTTTTACAAAGCCCGTTTTTGGCGCCGTGCCCCTTCAAGCCCAAATGATTACCGAGGATGAGATTGCGACACTGCTGGCCAATGATCGAGATCTTGAGGGCAAGGTCGATCTCCACTTGGAGACAATTTGTAATCGCACGTTTACCGTAAGACCCACGTTAGGGACGTCAAGTTTCCAGCTCCAGACGAGAGATCGAAAGACAGGATTTGTCTGCGATCTCGTCAACGAGGGATTTGGGACCAATCAGTTGGTTTACCTGTTGGCAAAGGCCCTGCGCCCATCCATCCAGACAGTCTTTATCGAGGAGCCCGAAATTCACCTGCACCCGGACGCAATTAAACGGCTGGTGGGCGTCTTGATTGATATTGCCGGGCAGGAGGGACGTCGCTTTGTCGTCTCGACCCACAGCGAGCATTTCGTTTTGAGTCTCCTCTCCCAAATCGCTCAGGGCAAATTGTCGGCTGACAAAGCGGCGTTCTATTTTGTAAAGCGCGAAAGAAATCAATCCGTGCTTGAACGCCAGGAGGCCAACAATAAAGGGCAGATCGAAGGAGGTCTGAAAAGTTTCTTTGAGACTGAGCTTGATCATATCCGGGAATTTCTCGGTTCAGCGGGTTGAAGCCGTTCTAGATGGACTACGTTATCAATGAGTGGCTCTTGCATTATCCCATTGAAGGACGCGTGGCTGAAACAGCCGCTTGGTTGCAGAGATTCGCGAGGAGTGCAGATCGCCTCCTTGTTCTTAAAAACAGCCATTTCACAAAGAAACTTCAACGGCATGCTGAGCGATCTCGTCATGACCAAGCAGCATCTCTCTTCTTCCGTGGATTGTTTCGGCTTATGCTGAACAGCGAGCGGGTACTTATCTTTTCTGAGTCCGGGCTGGAGCCATTGAGTGAAGAACTTGCTCGCCTAACCCCATCGGATGATCTTTACCTTATCGCTTTGGCCAACTCGATTCCTGGAAGTCGAATCGTGACAACAGATACCCGGCTCATTGGTCCGTTAATCACTTATTTTCAGTTTTTGAGCCCCGAAGAATATTTCCGCTTGTATCCTTGAAACAACAGGCCGTAACCAGGGCATGGGACAGACAAGCGGTGTGTTCACGACCCATAGCGCGCTCCTTACACATTCCGTTCGCGACCGTGAACTATGTTGCGCACGATACGAGAAGACATTCGGGCCGTTTTCGAACGGGACCCCGCC
>CAZOFZ010000096.1:0-7257 GCA_964579175.1 uncultured Nitrospirota bacterium
TATGTTGCGCACGATACGAGAAGACATTCGGGCCGTTTTCGAACGGGACCCCGCCGCGCGTAACGTCCTTGAAATCCTCCTTACTTATGCGGGGTTTCATGCCACGCTGCTGCACCGCGTTGCCCATCCCCTCTTTCAGCTCCGGATTCCGGTGATTCCGCGACTCATTTCTCATTTCGCGCGATTTATCAGTGGCGTCGAAATTCATCCCGGCGCCGTGATTGGGCGGGGATTTTTTATTGACCACGGCATGGGGGTGGTGATTGGAGAGACGACCGTCATCGGAGATCGGGTCACGCTCTATCAGGGTGTGACGCTGGGGGGGGTCGGACAGACGGAGGGAAAGCGGCATCCCACCCTGGGAAACCACGTGGTAGTTGGTGCGGGGGCCAAGGTGTTGGGTGCGATCACGATTGGCGATCATGTCCGGATCGGCGCCAACTCGGTGGTCCTCCAGTCGGTCCCCGATCATGCCACCGTGGTGGGGATTCCCGGGAAAATTGTGCGGGGCTTGAAAGAAGAGGCCGTCCTGGATCATACCCACCTGCCCGATCCGGTTTCCGAAAGATTGGAGCGCCTCGAACGTGAACTCCGCGATATTAAAGAGACATCGAAACGCACGCCCCCCCCTTCCGGCGTCCCACACAAGCCCTGATTTTTCCCAAAACCTGCTGCGCTGGTATCGCACGTTCGGGCGCGACCTCCCCTGGCGCAGCGGGGCCGATCCGTATGCCGTCTGGCTCTCCGAGGTGATGCTTCAGCAGACCCAGGTGGCCACGGTCATCCCCTATTACCTCCGGTTTCTGGCACGCTTCCCAACGATGGAACAACTGGCGGCAGCGCCCCAATCGGAGGTTTTAAAGGCCTGGGAGGGACTCGGTTATTACGCACGTGCGCGCAATCTGCACCGCGCGGCGCAGGAGATGGTCGCGCGGTTCGGCGGCCAGGTGCCCGCGACGTTCGACGATCTCCATTCCCTGCCGGGGATTGGCCGATCCACGGCAGGCGCGATCCTGACGATTGCATTGGGCCAGCGCCACCCCATCCTGGACGGAAATGTGCGACGGGTGCTCTGCCGCTATTTCTGCGTGGAGGAAGACCCACGGGATCGCAAAACGGAGGAGCGGCTCTGGCGATACGCCGAGGATCTGCTCCCTCAGGAGGAGATCGGTCCCTACACCCACGCCCTGATGGACCTGGGCGCGACCCTCTGTCTTCCCGCAGCGCCGCACTGTTCGCGCTGCCCCGTCCAGGCGGGCTGCCTGGGATATCGGCGAGGGATGCAGGGCGTCCTGCCGAAACGGAGCGCTCCAAAAACGATTCCCCATCGGGACTATGCCGCCGGGGCCATTTTCTGCAACGACCGACTATTGATCCATCGGCGTCCGGAGGGGGGACTTCTGGGCGGACTGTGGGAACTCCCCGGAGGCCAGGTTACGGCGGGCGATATCGGGACGCAACTGAAGCGGACGCTCCGGCCCCACCTTCGTGGTAGAATAAGAAACTGGCGAGAGGAGGGGGCGATGAATCACACCTTTACCCACTTCAAAATGACGCTGCATCTCTTCCTGGGACAGGTGGACCAGATGCCCGACACCGTGGACCCCGCGTACCATTGGACGCCGCCTGAAAAGCTCTCCGACTATCCCTTCTCGTCGGTCCACCGCAAGGCCGTGGCAAAATTGAACGGACGCGATGGGCTGGCGGGCGGTTTAAAGGCCTGATGGAACATTCCGTAAAAAAAGCGAACATCCTATCTCTCACCTTTCAGGAAATCGAACGGTTTGTCGCGGAGGTGGGCTGGAAAAAGTACCGTGCCGCGCAAATCCTGGCCTGGCTCTATGCGCGCCATGTGGCCTCTTTCGAGGAGATGAGCGATCTCCCTGCCGATGCACGGAGCGCGCTGGCCCAACGGTTCGACCTGATCCATCCGACGATTGTGCAACGGCAAATCTCGGTGGATGGGACGGAGAAGTTTCTGCTGGGGCTGGAAGATGGAAACCGGATCGAATCGGTGCTGATCCCCCAGCGCAAGTGGTTGACGCTTTGCATCTCCTCGCAGGCGGGCTGTACGCTGGATTGCAGTTTTTGTCTGACCGCCGAAGAGAAGTTCAACCGCAATCTCAAGGCGCACGAAATTGTGGGACAACTCCTGACGGTGGGGCGGCTCCTGCCTGCCTCGAATCGGATTACCCACATCGTTCTAATGGGGATGGGGGAGCCGCTGGCAAACCTTACCGCCGTCACGGAGGCGCTGCTGCGGATGACCTCCCCGATGGGCCTGAACCTCTCTCCGCGCCGCATTACCGTCTCCACGGCGGGTCTGGCGCCACAGATCGATGCCTTCTTAAACGGACCGGCCCCCGTCAATCTTTCGGTCTCGCTCAATGCCACCACCAACGCGGTGCGCGATCGCCTGATGCCGAAGGTGAACCGGCTCTACCCTTTGGAGACGCTTCTTGCAACCTGCAAATCGGCCCCTCTCCCCCGGCGACGCCGCATCACATTCGAATATGTGCTCATCGAAGGAGTGAATGACTCCCTTGCGGATGCGGCCCGTCTCATCCGGATCACGCAACCGATTCGGTGCAAAATCAACCTGATTCCGTTCAATCCCTATCCCTCTTCGCCCTATTCCCGCCCTTCGGACGAACGGATTCTACAGTTTCAAAAGAGACTGCTGGATGCCGGTCTGGTGGCCACCCTCCGAAAGAGCAAAGGCCGCGATATCCTGGCCGCCTGCGGCCAGTTGAACAGCCAGAATCGTCCAACGGACCCGATCATAAATACAGCAACCGGTTGCATCCCCTAAAGATTTCACGTCACCGTACCGAAATGACACCACTGGCGTATCCTTCGGGTACGTCCAGGTACGCATGGGGTACAACCTAACAAGGGGGGAGGTAACAACAATGAGACAACCGAGAGAAAACGGGATATTGAAGCTGGGGGCAAGACTGTTCCTCCTGGGGGCGGGGGTCCTGCTTATGACGGGGACGATGTCGTTCGCGGAGGAGGTCTATCCCGTCTATTCCGCGAAGTTCGTTTGCGGGCCGATTGCGGTGGATGCGGATGTGGTGCATGGTCAATATGCAACGACGATCAACATCCATAACCCGCAGCCGGGCCCGGTGACCTTCGAAAAGAAGGCGGTGCTGGCCCTGCCGGAGCGCAGCACGACCCGTGGCGCCATTTCAAACGTCCGGACCGAGACCCTGGAGTCGGATCAGGCCATGGGGGTTGATTGTAAAGATGTCCGAAGTCTGTTTCCCGTCGGGACGAGATTCGGAGAACATGCCGAAGGGTTTGTGGTGATCACCGTGAAGGATGCCCGCTTTGACGTCCTGGACGTTGTCGGCGTCTACTCCGCAAGGGATAACGACGTGGCAGACGATGACGACGACGATGACGGTGACGACGACGATGGTTCCGAAGGGGACGACGATGACGATGATGACGACGACGATGATGACGATGACGATGATGATGACGGCGTAGCGTCGTTCCATACCGAAGCGATACGCCCCAAATTCATTCCGATAGAGGTTCAGCAGTAATCACCACATCACCTAACAGAATAATCCACCCACCGAAACATTTGGCTTGGGCGGGTTTCGCCCGCCCAAGCCCCTTCCAGTCCCCTCCATGGGAAAAAGAAATACCCAGGCGTCCGTCCTCGTGTTGAGCAGTGGCGGGGTCGAAAGTTGCGGCTTGGTGGGGGAGCTGCTGACCCAGTTCGATCGGGTGGTTCCGTTTTATGTCCGGTGCGGCTTTACCTGGGAACGCGCGGAGTTGCGGGGGCTGCGCCACTATCTTAAAAAAATCGCGTGCAATGCCCTGGCACCGCTGGTGGTGGCACGCCTCCCTTTGGAAGACACCTATCCCCACGGGAGCCACTGGGGGTTGACCGGCGATCACACCCCCGGCTTCGATTCGGAGGACCGCGCGGTCTATCTCCCGGGCCGGAATCTCCTGTTGCTCGGAAAGGCCGCCGTCTACGCCGCACTTCATGGGATTGAAACCATTGCGTTGGGCATTTTGAAGGGCAACCCCTTCCCCGACAGCACCCCCAGTTTTTTGAGGACGCTCGAAATTGCTCTTTCCGAAGGGCTGCAATCTCCGCTTACAATCGTCACCCCTTACGTCCAGATGTCGAAGCCGGAAGTCCTGGAGCGGGGTCGGAAGTTCCCCCTTGCGCTCTCCTTCTCCTGCATTGCTCCGAAGGGTTCTTTACACTGCGGACAGTGCAACAAATGTGCGGAACGGATCCGGGCATTTCGGGCGGCCCGCATCACGGACCCAACCGTGTATGCAGACGCGAATACGTTGACTATGCACCGCAGACCGGCATAGAATTCGGACTCTTGACGGAGATGGAAATATGAAGTTGATACTCAAGGAGAACTTTGAACGGCTGGGGCGGATGGGCGATCTCGTGGAAGTGGCGGACGGCTACGCCAGGAATTTTCTGCTCCCCAGAAAAATCGGTGTGGCCGCGACGACCCACAATGTCCGGGAAATGACCCATGTCAAACAATTGATCGCGCTGCGGGCAAAGCAAGAGAAGTCCGCCGCAGAGGATGTGGCGCAGAAAATCGGTGCGCTTTCGCTCTCCATTTCGGTCCATGTCGGCGAGCAGGACAAGCTCTACGGTTCGGTCACGGCCAAGGACATTGCAGAGGCAATCGCGGCAGAGGGAATAGACGTGGACAAACGGAACATCCTTCTGGAACGTCCGATCAAGGAATTGGGTCTCTTCATGGTGCCGGTCCGGGTCCATCACGATGTCATGGCACAGGTGAAAATCGAGGTGGTCCGCACCAATTCGGACCGCCCATCCGAGGCCCCAGAATCCCCGGAAGCCGAGGCGATCGCGTCTCCGACCCTTTGAGAGGCCCGTCGCGATGATCCTGGTGAAACAGGTTATGACGGCGCGCATCCTAAAGGTGCGGACGGGCACGCCCGTGCAAAAAGCCGCGGAGGCAATGCGCAAGAATACGGTAGGCAGTCTCGTGGTTTGGGACGGCCGGCAGATCGTCGGCATCCTGACGGAGGGGGATATTACACGGCGTGTGGTCGCGCGTAGCCTCGATCCAATCACGACAAAGGTGGAAGCGGCGATGACCACGCCCTTTCTGGTCATCGAGTCTACCCGTTCGACCCTGGATGCCAACGACATCATGGAGCGGGAACGGGTACGTCACCTGGGCGTTATCGAAAATGGAAAGATCGTTGGAATTCTATCCGTGCGCGACCTGCTGCGCCACGTTTATGGGGGTGCGCAAAAATAATACGCGGGCGCTCCGAGCGTTGATTTTTAAATTGTGAAAAGGTAGTATCACTGCCGTCCGTAAGATGGAACCATGCAGTCCCATCGGCTTCCGGCGCTGTTTCGACGCATCGTAGCGGGGGTGCTTCTTCTCTCTTCCTGTCCCCTTCTTGCCCAACCCACCACCGACTCCCACTATTTTTACGACCCGAATGGCCAGCTTGTCCGGACGATTGACGCGTCCGGAAAGGTGGTGACCTACACCTACGATGCCGTGGGGAATCTCCTCTCTCGCATCCGGGCGACCACGGCGGATCTCAAGCCGCCCGCCATCGCGTCCGTCAATCCGACCGTCGTCAACCAGGGAGAAAGTGTCGAGGTCGTTTTGACCGGGACCGATTTCCTCCTGGGCACGCTGACCACAAATCATCCGGGGCTGACGATTGCCAACACCAGCGTGCAAGACACGAAGATGACCGCCACGCTGATCGTCGCACCCGATGCGTCTCTTGGCCCGGCCGAGCTGACCGTCACGACCTCCCTGGGCACCGGCTCCAATACCCTCACGGTCATCGGGCCTCTTCCCAAAGTCGTCCGCCTTGTTCCCTCGCGAGGACCGGCGGATGGGGGGACACCGATCGCCTTCTTCGGTACCGACTTGACCCCCGATACCACTCTCACCCTCGGTGGGAACCCGGCCACCGACGTCGTCTTTATTGACGCGGGCACCCTCACTGCCAAGAGCCCCGCGGGGCAAGCCGGCCTTCTGGTTGACGTGGGTGTCAGCAATGGCAACGGAAGCAGCACGCACGCCAATGGCTTTTCTTATCTCTTCTCGTTTAGCGTTCCGGGCGCGGTTTCCGTGGTGACCGGCGGGACGGCAACCCTCACGGTCACACGGCTTGAAAGTCAGCCAACCGATACGACGATTACGCTCATGAGCACCGATCCAACGGTGGCGACGGTTCCTCCCTCGGCAATCATTCCGGGTGGAGGTCTTGCGGTAGACATTCCCGTGGTGGGACTCGCCGGAGGCGTCGCCTTCATCCCCGTCACAATCGGGACCGAAACCCTAACGACGACGATCTTTGTGACCCCACCCTTCAGTGGCGAGGTTTCGCTCACGGCGATCATGGCCGGCGCATCGGTTCAGGGGCCGCCTTTCGCCCCGATTGTGGCGACGTATATCACCCCTTCCCTGTTGCCATCCCTCTTTTCAAATCCGGGCGACGTCGCCACGCTGACCCTCAACCTGAGCACCCCGGCGCCTGCCGGGGGGCTTTGCGCGACGATCGCCAGCAGCAATCCTGCCGTCGGAACGGTGCCGCCCCAGGTTTGTATCGCCGAGGGGGAGGCGACGATTGCGTTTTCGGTCACTGCAATCGCAACGGGAAATGCGGTCATCAGCGCAAGTGCGGGTGGCGATCTCCTGGAGGTCCGGTTACAGGTCGCACAGACACCGGAGATCACGACGGCCGGCATGGGCGCGCCCGTCGGCACACGAATCAACGGTCCCACGTTGGCGCCGGTGGCCGGTTTGTATATCACCCCCTCCCTGCTCCCCGCGCTGGTGCTAGAAAATGGCGATACCGGAACCGTCACGCTGAATCTCGTGCAACCGGCCCCGGCGGGAGGACTGTGTGTAACGATCGCCAGCAGCAATCCCTCCGTCGGAACGGTGCCAAACCAGGTTTGTATCAACGAAGGGGAACAAACGGTCTCGTTTTCGGTTGCCACACTTGCATCCGGTACGACGCTGATTCAGGTGGTGGCGGGCGATGAACGCTTCGGCGTGAATCTGTTGGTGGACCAGACGCTGGGCATCACCGGCGCCGGCCTCGCCGCGCCCGTCGGCACATGGACCAACGGCCCCACGTTGGCGCCGGTGGTCGGGATGGAGGTGAAATAAAAGGGACTTTATCAGGACGAACCACCCCTCCTTGGCCAAGGAGGGGCATAACCAGAGGAGAAAATTATGAAAAGAGAAT
>CAZOFZ010000097.1:0-7247 GCA_964579175.1 uncultured Nitrospirota bacterium
ATCGCGATAATCTTCCCCCCCTCCATCTCCCCTTGGCTCCCCTTGGCTCCCCTTGGCTCCACCTGAATATGCCAATGCCAGGAAAACGGCATTGGACATCGAATGGACACAACGCCCATCCTTTTTACATCCTTCTTGCCTGCAGGTCAAACGGCTCCCGGTTCCGTGAGTATCCGCGCCGTCGTCAGAATGCCGGGTTGGAAGTCCCGAACGTCGGCCTAAACACCTCGCCAAAGAAAATCCATATTGCCTCACGAAGATCTTCCTACGATAGAGATCGTTGAGGTAGACTCCGATGAGGCAATGCGCGGAGTTGATTTCACGTCGTGCGTTCGTATATCATGCACCCAATGCCGGTTGGCATGAGGGGCCGTATATCCTGTGGCATCTTTATTGCTGGCGGATTTACGGTGGCCTCCCGGCGCACGGCGGAAGGGCCCGATGAGCGGGTCCTGCGGGCGTAAGGCGTGCCGGTTTCTAAAGACGATTAGACGAGGACCTGTAAGGAGGGAGTCAATGGCATCAGCGGCATCGGCAACAAAAAAAGCAGTTCAGTTCAGACCTTTAAAAGAGCGCGTGTTCGTCAGCTATACGGAAGAACTCGAAAAGACATCCGGAGGGCTTTACATTCCGGATGCCGCCAAGGAAAAGCCCCAAAAGGGAACGATTGAAGCGATCGGAGCCGAAGTTAAAAACGTAAAGGTCGGAGATGTGGTGCTTTTCGACAAATACTCGGGTTCCAAAATCAATCTGGACGGCCAGGAATACCTCATCCTGAAGGAAGAGGATATTCTGGGCGTTATTGTATGAAAAAAGGCATAAAACAAGCGAAAACAGTACCTGTAAGGAGGAAATGAATGGCTAAGCAGATGAAGTTCGGCGAAGAGGCAAGGACGGCAATTCTCCGTGGGGTCAATCAGTTGAGCACTGCGGTGAAGGCGACCTTGGGGCCCAAGGGCCGTAATGTAATGATCGAAAAGAAGTTCGGTGCGCCCACCATCACCAAAGACGGCGTCACCGTCGCCAAAGAGGTCGAACTGAAGGACCCCTACGAGAACATGGGTGCGCAGCTGGTGCGTGAAGTGGCCAGTAAGACCTCGGACATCGCGGGGGATGGAACCACCACCGCAACGGTCTTGGCGCAGTCCATCCTTAAAGAGGGGGTGCGAAATCTGGCGGCAGGCGCCAATCCGATGGAGCTGAAGCGGGGCATTGACAAAGCCGTCGAAGTCGTCATCGAAGAACTGAAGAGCATCTCCAAGCCCTGTCAGACCAAAAAGGAAATCGCCCAAATTGGCACGATCTCCGCCAATAACGACAGAACGATCGGCGACCTCATCGCGGAAGCGATGGAGAAAGTGGGGAAGGACGGCGTCATCACCGTGGAAGAGGCCAAGAGCATGACGACCTCTCTGGATGTGGTGGAAGGAATGCAATTCGACCGGGGCTATATCTCCCCTTACTTCGTGACCGATGCGGAGAGGATGGAGGTATCGTTATCGGATGCCTTGATTCTCATCAACGAGAAGAAAGTCTCCTCCATGAAAGACCTGCTTCCGGTGCTGGAGGCCGTTGCAAAACAGGGACGTCCGCTCTTGATCGTTGCGGAAGAGGTCGAAGGTGAAGCGCTGGCCACCCTGGTTGTCAACAAACTGCGTGGCACCCTTCAGGTTGCGGCGGTCAAGGCTCCCGGTTTCGGAGACCGAAGAAAGGCCATGCTGGAAGACATTGCCATCCTCACGGGCGGCCAGGTCATTTCGGAAGACCTCGGTCTTAAGCTTGAAAATGTGAAGGTGTCCGATCTGGGACGTGCAAAACGGATCACCATTGACAAGGACAACACCACCATCGTCGAAGGGGCCGGAGACACGCACAAGATTCAGGGCCGCGTCAAGCAGATCAAGGCTCAAATCGAAGAGACGACCTCCGATTATGACCGCGAAAAGTTGCAGGAGCGGCTGGCCAAAATCGTTGGGGGTGTGGCTGTCATCAACGTTGGCGCCGTGACGGAAACGGAAATGAAAGAGAAGAAAGCCCGCGTCGAAGACGCCCTGCATGCCACCAAGGCAGCCGTTGAAGAGGGAATCGTCCCCGGTGGCGGTGTCGCCCTGCTTCGGTGCCTCTCCTCGCTGGATCGTGTCAAAGCAAACGGCGATGAGAAACTCGGTGTGGATATCGTGCGTCGTGCGATGGAAGAGCCGATTCGGCAAATTACCGAAAATGCGGGCCTTGAGGCATCCGTCGTGGTCGAGCGCGTGAAGAAGGAGAAGGGTTCGATGGGGTTTGACGCCCAGACGGAAACTTATGTGGACCTCGTGGATGCAGGCATTATCGATCCGACTAAGGTGACGCGAACGGCGCTTCAAAATGCCGCAAGTGTCGCGGGCCTGATGTTGACCACGGACGTCATGCTCTCGGAAATCCCCGAAGAGAAATCGAAAATGCCGCCGATGCCGGGCGGTGGAGGTGGGATGGGCGATATGTACTAATCCTTTCCTGCAACCGTTTCCAATAAAAAAGGCCCCCACAGTTTTCACCGTGGGGGCCTTTTTTATTGGAAACTTCCAGACCGGATACCGACTTTTCTCTCAAGAGGCGTTCCCGGGAAGACAACACAACGGCATCGGGACGCATGTGAACTGTACACCCCGATGCCGTTGCTCACCTCTTGTTCGGCAACAAGAGGGCGTTTTCGGCCCGTTCATCCCCCTCAAAGAGCCGCTCGTCAAACTTCAGGCGCAGCCGCAAGTAGCCGCCGCGTTGCATCTCGCCATTCGGATCGAAGTCCTCATCCTCAAAACCGAACCAGTTATAACCTCCCGACAACCACATATTCGACCCCAACAGATACCCGACCTCCGCGCCCAGGCCATATTGATGGCTGTCATAACCACGGTCAAACATCAGGTTTCCAATCACCCCCACATCCCACCGCTCCGTGATGTCATAGATCACCCGTCCGCCAACCAGATAGGCCGCGTATCGGCTCGTGAGACCATCGGACCAGTCACTCACCCACTTTGCGGCGCTCCTCCCACTCACGAACCACGACCGTTCAGGATGGTAGTTCATGTGTCCGGAGACAACCGCCGCCTGACGGTGCGTATCCGATGGCAGAATCTCGTTCCGATCGTACTTATGTTCGAAACGGAGGAGGCCATTGAACCGATTCGTGTCGGTATCGCGATAGGCCACACCCAACTGCGCACGATTCTGAATCCGGAGACCCGCAGAGAGGCCCTTCTGGCGTTCGTTGACGTGCAGATTCCGACCCAGGAAGGTCCAGTCACGATCCAGCTTGCTGGCAACCCCGAGTGAATTGACCACCGTATTATTCTGGTTACCAAAACGGAACTCCAATCGTCCCGTCCCCTTCCAGAGCGGATTCGGTGTGTACTCGATCGCCCCGGTGACCGACGTAAATTCGTTGGTCTCACCTCCCATGCTATGGAGCCGCTCCAGGGTGGTGTGCAGGCGCAGACCCTCCGCCACGTTCCAGAGATTCCGCAGACCAATGGAAGCCTCGGCGTCCCGTCCCGAAATCGAGTCCCGAATGCGATACTCGTTGAAAACTTGCCCATCCTTCATATAGGCCGTGTCGAGACCCACCACCGCCGTGTTCCGATCCTGATGAGAATTGAGCGCATAGCGCCCGTTGAGGCTGGAGACGAACTCATAGCGCCCATAGAACCGGCCCCGATCGGCAAACCGATATTCGCCGCCCACGCCCGCCAGCCGTTTCGCGGCCTCTTCGATGTCCTGCTCATACTCGGCATAGACCGAGGCCTCAGGCAGGCTTGGAAGTTTGGCGCTCAGTTTCACGCCCAAGCTGGTGGTCGCCCCTTCATCCACACTTTGAGGCTGCGACGGCTCCGTGGTTGCGTCCGCGTAACGCAGCCGTAGTTCACCCTGCACCGATTCGCCAAACGCCCGTGACAGGCGCGCCAAATACCCGCGCCGCTCCCCGCCACCCGCCTTCAAATCTTCCGTATGCGTGGCCTCGGCACCCACCTGCGTCTGCTCGTCAATCTTGATACCCAACCGCAGCCCGACTTCCTGTCGCCCGGCCGAAATCCCGCCCGTCCTGTTCACGAAATCGGTGTCCGTCGTCCCGGTAAAGACGCTCGCCTGGACCGTCTCGCCGTCGTGGCGCAGGTCTATGCGCGTCCCATTTCCGGTGCCCAGTAGGGCATCGTCACTCTGCGCGATCTCACCCGTCAGCATCGTCCGTTCACCCAGTTTGAGTGCAAGGTCGCCACTCCAGAGGCGATATTCGTTCAACGGACTCTCATCCTCGACGAAACTGCCGCCGATCGTCAGACGATCATGCAGTTTCACGCGGGCGTTGGCACCGTAGACCCAGTACCGATCGCCACCGCTTCGCACCTCATACGAAATCCGCACGAAGATCGGGTTGAGTTGTTCATCCACACTCGGCACCGGCCTGCGGAACAGAATTTGTCCGGTAAACAGGTCGAGTTCATAATCCTGGAACCGTGTCTGCGGCGTACTCTGAACGATCACGTCCGGACTGTTCCGATCCTTGACCACAATCTCCACCTTTTCACTATTTTCGAGGATGTCGCCACTGCTCAGGCGATACGGGCCGGAAATCCCCAGCCCCCGAATCTCGTCCACCTCCTGCATCGAACGGGCGTCGCTGGCAAAGAGGTTCACATCGCCCCAGTCATTCTGATAGTGCCACTTACCGCCCGTCAGACTTCGGCTGTAGGTGCCCAGACTACCGCCCCGATCTTCCCGCCGCGTGTTGTAGTCACCATAGAGCAGGTAGGCGTTCCCCTTGTCCAGTCTCACATAGAGCTGTCCGGTGGATTGCGCGTCATACCCACGCAGCGCCGCATCGCCATAAACCGGGTAGAAGTCATTCGGCTGGATATCCCGGAAGAGCCGCTCGCGTGACTGTTTCTCCGAGTCGTAGGCCAGCGTCAGCAGATACTCACCCTTCACCTTCCCCTTCAGGAACAGGGCCGCACGCGCGGCACCCGTCGTCTTATCGTCCTCACCCGATTCGGCAAACGTCCGCAAGGCCTCCTCGAATCCATCGGCCTCGCGTGCCGGCACCAGGTTCTTTAGATCGAAACCGTTGAAGTTGAAGACCCCCTCGACCAAACCCACGGCGATCATCGGCCGCAGATCGGGCTGGAAGAAGATATTCCCCTCCGCGCCGACGTATCCACTCGATACTCGCACCACGCTGGTCTCGGGCATCTGCGGCCCCAGCAAGCGATAGGTCGCGGCCCCACCTGAAATCACCGTTTGTACTCCCGGCGTCACTTCGTCCAAGTCCTCCACCTCCCAGACACCGTGGCTGGCCTCCAGCGTCAGCAGCAGCGGCATCGTCATCGGCTGTCCGTCCGAATCTTCCACGCGCACCGAGACATTCACCGGAATCTGTCCGTTGGCCACGGCACCCTCCGGCAGCGTCAGCACAATGCGTGCGTCTTCCGGCGCCCGCTCCAGCACCCGCCGCGCATCGGCAGACAGTGCGGCTTCTCCCGCTTTACCCAGGCCGGCTTCCGGCAGCCCAAAGAGCAGCTCGCCCACCTGGTTTTCCTCGGACAACGATTCCAGTATCTGTCCCTGTGGCAGTTCCAGGATGCTGCCATCCAGCAACCGTCGCGTCTTCTGAACGCCTGGGATGGCCCGCTCCGGCGCCACGGGGGTAATTTCGTACACCTCCGCGCGTCGGACATGTCCCTGTTCACGGCGCGCACGAACCTCTTCTTTCACCTCTTCCGTGCAGGTGTCGGTCGCAAAGTCGGCGCGGTGCAGCTCGCCACCTTTCAGGTCAATAAACAGGCTCTGCGGGTCTCCCGCGTTACGGTTGGCCGTGGTCACAAGCTGCGCATCCACCGGCATCGTCGTCGGGTCGAGTTTCAGCACGTGCGTGATCGGACGCAGCCCATAGAAGCTGTATTTGCCCTCCGTATCGGAAACCACGAACGTGCCATCTTCCAGATAGAGTCGCACGCCCGGAACTCCCAACTCCTCTTCATCCTGGATCCGGTTGAAGTTGCAGTCCATAAAGACCTTGCCCAGAATGAAGGCCCGATCGCTAAAGACGCCCGGCTGAACCAGAACCGTCTTTCTCGCCACGTTAGAGATGACCGTGCCCGCCTCATTTCGCGCCTGCGCGCTGTTTGTGCCGTCGCCCAGCATCGCCCCCGGCCCCACCTTCACGCGATAGGAGACCCGCGTCTCTTCCGCCTTCGCCAGATCGCCGATGTCAAACGTCAGCGTCGTCCCCATGCCGCGCGTGGGATCGGCAATGGCATTGCCGTCGCGTCGCGCGGTGCCAGGTTGATAGCGGAAACCGAGCGGAAGCTGATCCACGACACGAACCCGCATCAGCGCCACGGGGCCCTCGTTTTTCACCGTCACCGTATAGTCGAGCAAATCGGCAATCTCGATCACCTCGGACGACGCCGTTTTTTGGATCGAGATACGCCCCGGATCCAGGGGCACGTCAATCGTCACCGCGCCCGTTGCCGCGGAAACTTCAAACGTCGCGCCATAAGAGCCGTCCGATACCACGCGGTTCGGGTCCAGATCGCCACGCGGCACGACGGAGGGGAATACATAACCATCCGGCGGCGTAATCGCCAGACGATAGTTGCCCACCGCCACACGCGGGAACGTATAGAGACCATCCGCTCCCGTCACGACCGTACTCGGTGCGGGATTGCCATCCAGATCGAACACCGTCGCCGGGGCACCCGTGGCGACGTCAATTAACTGCACCGTGGCCCCCGCAATCGGATCGCCCGTCGTGCTATCGAAGACCATCCCAGAGGGGTCAATCAAGATGGTTGTCGTAACGCCACCGCACTCCGTCAAGGTCGCGGTCAGGCGGTCGTTACGCCGAAGCTCGGTGATGCCGTTACCCAGGACCGCATCTCCATTGCGTGTGGGCACATCTGGAAGGATGCGGAATTCGCCCGAACTTTGCGCAGTTTCATACGCCGTGTAGGTCTCGATGTCACCCGTTAGCCTGGATACAATCTGTATCGGCGTTGTGTCAATCGCGTTGGGATTGCGATTGCAGACCCCCGCGCGGGCCTGGAGATAGAGCGGCGCGCCCACGGAAGAAACCGGTCGTACACTTCCGTACGCGGGGTCATAGTAGGCAATTTCGGGGATCTCCGGGTCCAGATAATCGGGCACCCCGTCCCCGTCGGTGTCGGTCGTCCCTTCCGTCGCATCAATGATCCCGTCGCCATCGCTGT
>CAZOFZ010000098.1:0-7224 GCA_964579175.1 uncultured Nitrospirota bacterium
TGGAGCCCAATGCGGTGCCCGGTCTGGTCAATCGCTGGATGGCCCCCCATGCCCACAAGGTGATGATTGCATTCGAGGCCACGCGGGCCTACTTGAAGGGTCCAAACCTGGTCTGCTGTGGGACACCCGTCCGACCCGAGATTGTGGCGGTGCGTTCGAATGAAGCCCCGTCGCGGGCCAACGGGGTCAGCAAGCCCTTGACGCTGTTGGTGCTGGGTGGAAGCCAGGGCTCCCATGCGATCAATCGCGCGATGATGGAGGCCGCCCCACTGCTTTCTTCAGCGCAGGTGACGATTCTGCATCAGACGGGCCAGAAAGACGAAACGGCGGTGCGGGCGGCCTACGATCGCCACGGCGTGAAGGCCCGGGTGTCGGCCTATCTTCACGATATGGCGGCGGCCTATGGCGCATGCGATCTGATTGTCAGTCGGGCGGGGGCCGGTACCCTGGCCGAAATCTCGGCGGCGGGGCTTCCGGCGATCCTGATTCCGTACCCCTTTGCGCAGGGGCATCAGGCCAAAAACGCCGAGGCCCTGGTGGCCGCAGGGGCTGCGGAGATGATTCTGGAACGAGACCTTACCGGCCCGCTGCTGGCGCGACGGATCGCCGATCTGCTGGATGCGCCGGAGCGGCGGCGGACGATGGCTGCGGCGGCGGCGCGGTTGGGCCACCCCCACTCGGCGGAAGAGATGGTCCGAATCGCTTATCAGGTTGCGGGAATACCCCTTCGCACGGAGGCTGCGGCATGAAGCGGGATTTGCGTGAGCTGTTTCGGGATTATCCGGCGGAAGTCCGTTTTGACGCGCCGCTCTCCCTCTGCACCTCCATCAAGGTGGGCGGGGTTGCGGACGTCATGCTGTTTCCAAAATCCGCCTCCGACATTGTGGCGGCCCTGGAAATCATGAACCGGCATCGGCTCCCTTTCTTCGTCTTGGGAAAGGGGAGTAATCTGCTGATCCGGGATGGCGGGATCGCAGGCGTGGTGCTCCAGATCGGCTCGAACCGGATCGCCCGGAGCGGGGAGACGGGACTCGTCGCGGATGCGGGGGTTTCTTACCCGCGTCTCTCCATCATGGCCCTGTCCTGCGGACTTTCGGGTCTGGAGTTTGCCGCCGGGATTCCGGGAACGGTGGGGGGGGCGGTCGTCATGAACGCCGGTATTCCGGCGGAAGAGACCGCGTCGGTCCTTTCGGAAATCATGCTGGTGCGCGAGAATGGCTGCACCGAGGTCGTGAAACGGAGCGATATCCCGTTCGAATATCGCCGATCACAGCTTCCTGCCGGAATCGTCACCTCCGCCTCTTTTCACCTCACGCCCGGGCCCAAAGAACAGATCCTTGCGAAACAGCAGCGCCTGTTGGCCCATCGGCGGGAGACCCAGCCCCTCTCGGAGCCGAACATGGGGTCGGTGTTTAAAAATCCGGAAGGGACGACGGCGGGTGCGCTGATCGAGTCCGTGGGGTTGAAGGGATACCGGATCGGGGATGCCCAGGTCTCGCCGCGCCACGCGAACTTTATCGTCAATTGCGGGGAGGCCACGGCGCACGACGTGTGGGCGCTGATCCATACGATCGGCGAGAAGGTGGAGCGCGAGTGCGGCGTGACGCTGGCGTTGGAAGTCCGGGTCGTGGGGAGGGCCTGAGGTGTCTTCGAAGATCGGCGTACTCATGGGGGGGAGGTCGGCGGAGCGGGAGGTGTCGCTCAAAAGCGGTCGGGCGATCACGGCGGCCCTGCTGCGGGCCGGGCGGAATGCCCAGCCGATTGACGTGGACGCGGAGGTGGCGCGGGCGCTTCGCGCCTCCAGGATTGACGTCGCCTTTATGGCCCTCCACGGCGGCGGCGGCGAGAATGGCGAAATCCAGGGGCTTTTGGAGACGATGCGGATTCCCTACACCGGCTCCGGCGTCCTGGCCAGCGCCCTCGGAATGGACAAGAAGGCGTCGGCCGACCTCTTTGCGCATTACGGCATCGCGACGCCACCTTCCGTTTTCGTGACGCGGAAGGAGGCGACCTTGGCTCCGACCCTGCCGTTCGACTTTCCCGTGATCGTCAAGCCGGTCTCGCAGGGCTCCAGCCTGGGGGTGACGATTGTGGAACGGGCCGATGCGCTGGAAGGGGCGATGGCGGCCGCCTTCGGGTTAGACCCCCGGATCATGGTCCAACCGTATATTGCGGGTCGGGAAGTCCAGGTCGGGATTCTACAGGAAGCCCCGTTGGGGGCGATCGAAATCCGGTCCAAAACGGCATTTTACGATTATGAGGCAAAATATCTCCCCGGCATGTCCGAACATCTTTTTCCGGCGCCGCTCCCTCCGCCGGTTTACCAACGGGTGTTGGCGCTGGGCCTCGCGGCGCATCGGGCCCTGGGGTGCAGCGGCGTAAGTCGGGTGGACCTGCTGCTGGATGGCGCGATGAACCCGTATGTGTTGGAGGTCAATACCCTCCCCGGGATGACGGAGACCAGCCTGCTGCCGGAGATGGCCCGGCATGTGGGGATTGATTTCGATACGCTGGTCTTGCGCATTCTTTCGACTGCGGGCCTCGACAAAACGACGAAGAGAGAATCATCGAACGGATCATCGGAATGAGAAAGAAGGAGAACAAACGACCCCTGCCCTGGCGGGCCATCGGACGATGGGTGGCCATCCTGTTGGTATCGGGGGGACTGGGCAGTGCCTTGTTCTTCCTCTACACCGGTTTCCATCGGTTTCTGGGCTCTTCCTATTTCGAGATCGAAAAGATCGAGTGGGTCGGTCTGCAACGTCGGAACGCGGCGGAGATGAATCCGGCTTTTTCCGACCTGCTGGGTCGGAATCTGTTCCAGGTCGAACTGACCCCTTTGCGCGGACGCCTGCTCTCCGATCCTCGAATTGAAGCGGGGGCCGTCAAAAAGCGCTTTCCGAATCGCCTGTTGTTTGTGGTGTCGGAGCGGATTCCCGCCGCGGTGGCGGTGGACGATCCGGATCGCGCGGCCCTCCTCGGAAGGGACGGGGTGGTGATCGAACGGGGTGGGCGCTATCCGGCCGATCTGCCCCGCCTGATGCGGGTGCATCGGGAGGCGTTGACCCTGTTGCCGCTGGCATTTACCTGGGCAGGGTTGTTGTCGGATCGGAGAGAAGCGGTGTTGGACCTCTCCAACCCGCGCGATTTGGTGGTCCATCTGACCCCGCAGTGGACGCTGCATGTCGGCCGTGAACCGGAGGGAGACGACAGCGGGGCGCGTGCGGCGCGGCAGTGGCGCAACTTTCTGGAGGTGGAGGCGGATCTTTTACAGGGGGCCAGCCTGCCCCTTTCGATTGACCTCCGTTTTCCGGGGAAGGTGATTGTACAGGCGCGGGAAGTGGAGAGAATTTGATATGGCAAAAGAAGTGTTGGTGGGGTTGGATGTCGGAACGACGAAAATCTGCGTGATCGTGGGGGAGGTTTCGGACGACCATCGGATTGACATTATCGGCGTCGGCACGCATCCGTCGCACGGGCTCAAAAAAGGGATGGTGGTCAACATCGAAAGTACGGTGGAGTCCATCCGGAAGGCGGTGGAGGAGGCCGAGTTGATGGCCGGCGTCCAGATCGATGCCGTCTGCACCGGCATTGCCGGAGGACATATCAAGGGGTTCAACAGCCGCGGCGTGATTGCCGTCAAGACACACGAGGTGACGCGGGCCGACATTGCGCGCGCCATCGACACGGCAAAGGCGGTTGCGATCCCGGACGATCGGGAGACGCTGCACGTCATTCCGCAGGAATTTATCGTGGACGCGCAGGACGGCATCAAAGACCCACTGGGGATGTCGGGGGTGCGCCTGGAAGCGGAAGTCCATATTATCACGGGGGCCGTCACGGCGGCGCAGAATATCGAAAAGAGCATCCACCGCGCCGGCCTCAAGATGCTGGATATGGTGCTCCAGCCGCTGGCCTCCAGCGAGGCGGTGCTGACCTCCGAAGAAAAAGAGATGGGTGTGGCGATGATTGACATTGGGGGAGGCACGACCGATCTGGCCATTTTCGTGGACGGGAGTGTCCGCCATTCGGCGGTGATGGCGATCGGCGGCAGCCATTTCACCAACGATATTGCCATTGGGCTTCGCACCCCCCCCGCCGAGGCGGAGAAGATCAAACTCAAACATGGCTGCGCCGATTCCGAGCGGGTTCGGGAAACGGAGATGCTGGAAGTGCCCGGCGTCGGGGGGCGCCCGCCGCGCACCCTTTCGCGGCAGACGTTGTGCGAGATCATCCAGCCCCGCGCGGAGGAGATCTTCGCGCTGGTGGCGCAGGAGATCGAGAAGATGGGCTATCAGGAGCGGATCGCCTCCGGCACGGTCATTACCGGCGGCACGGCCACGTTGCCGGGGATGGTGGACGTGGCGGAACGGATGATCGGCTGCCCCGCGCGCATCGGGCGGCCCACCGGCGTGGGGGGGCTTATTGACGTGGTGAATAGCCCGATGTATGCCACCGGCGTCGGGCTGATTCTGCACGCGGTCCGAAACCGCGACAAAACCGAGATGCGTCAGGCGAATCGGGGACAGATGTGGACGCACATCCGGAGCCGGATGCAGGCCTGGGTGAAAGAATTCTTCTAGCGCACGCAGAAGCGCTGCGGGTACGGAGCAGGGTATCGGCGTCGCGTAACGACCGACGACCGGGAGGGGGGATCGAGGTATTGATCCTTCCGTCACAACAAGGAGGGTGGAATGTTCCTGTTCGACGAGGATGACCATCATACGGCAACGGCGCGTATCAAGGTGATGGGGATCGGTGGCGGCGGGTGTAACGCCGTCAACGGAATGATTCATTATGGCCTGAACGGAATTGACTTCATTGCGGCCAATACCGACGTTCAGGCATTAAAACTGTCCCGCGCCCCGCACAAAGTTCAGCTCGGTGCGAAATTGACGCGAGGACTGGGGGCCGGGGCCCGGCCCCAGGTGGGCAAGGAATCGGCGATCGAGACGGTGGACCAGGTTCGGGAGACGCTGGAAGGGGCCGACATGGTCTTCGTTACGGCGGGGATGGGGGGGGGCACCGGCACCGGCGCCGCGCCCGTCATCGCCAATACCGCCAAGGAGATGGGCATTCTGACGGTCGGTGTCGTGACCAAACCGTTCCAGTTCGAGGGGGCCCGGCGCGGGCAACAGGCGCAGGAAGGGCTCGAAGAGTTGAAAAAGGCCTGTCATACCGTGATCGTCATCCCCAACGAACGGCTCTTAAGCGTGGTGGAGCGGGGGACGCAGATGAAGGCTTCGTTCCTGGTGGTGGATGACATCCTGCGGCAGGCGATTCAGGGGGTGTCCGACCTGATTACGCTGCCGGGCCTGATCAACGTGGATTTTGCCGACGTGCGCACCGTGATGTCCCACACGGGGCGCGCCGTCATGGGAACCGGCATCGCACGGGGCGAGGGGCGCGCGGCCGAGGCGGCCCGGAGGGCGATCTCCAGTCCCCTCCTGGAAGACAGCTCCATCAAGGGGGCGCGCGGCGTGCTCATCAATATCACCGGCGGTTCCGACCTCTCCCTGCACGAAGTGACCGAGGCGGCCACGATGATCCAGGACCTGGTGGACCCGGACGCCAATATCATTTTTGGATCGGTGATCCACGACGACATCTCGGAAGAGATGAAGGTGACCGTCATTGCCACCGGGTTCGAGGCGTGCGAAGCCCACGAAGTTGGAAACAGCCGACCGGCCAAACGGGAATCTCCAAAGGTTCCGGAAAAGACGCCCCTCCGACCGGTCTTGAGGGAGGTGGGGCGGGGAAGCGGCAGGGAGGCCGCCCGGTTGTCCGACGAGGCATCGTGGGATATTCCGGCCTTCCTGAGGAAACAGGCGGATTAGCCGGCCGATGGAGCCCTGCCGCCTCAGTGACGACCGGCGCTATTTCGTCGCTCCGATGTTTTTGCGGGCAGGTCTCTTCCATTTCTTCGGCACGCGACACACGACCTCCCACCTTCCCCTGAATCCCCCCCCTCGCCCCCCCTTGAATAAGGGGGGGGACAGTAGTGGAGGGGTGGCGACATTCGGGCTCCGCCAGGTGCATGGCGATCGGGTGGTCCGCGTGGACGACCCGGCCACATTTCGGGACGATGCGCAGGGAGATGCATTGACGACCGATCGGGCGGGTGTTCTAATAACGGTTGCGACGGCAGATTGCGTGCCGATTCTGCTGTTCGATCCGGTTCGATCGGCGATTTCGGCAATCCACGCGGGTTGGCGCGGGACCCTCCTGGGCATTGCGAAGCGGGCGGTTTCGGAGATGGGGCGTCATTTCGGCAGCCGTCCCGGCGATCTGATGGCAGCCATCGGCCCCGCCATCGGGCCCTGCTGCTTTGAGGTGGGTCCGGAGGTCTGGCGCGGGGTCGGCCCGGACTACCGGGACGCGGTCGTGGCGCGCGGGACGGGCGAAAAGAGAATGCTCGATTTACCGCGGCTGAATGCCCTCCAGATGGAGGAAGCGGGACTGCTGCCTGCGCGGATCGCCCTCTGCGACCGCTGCACCGCCTGCGCGCCGGAGCTGTTCTATTCCTATCGGCGGGAGGGGAAGACGGGGCGGATGGTCAGTGGTATCCTGCGAAGCGGGGATGGATAACATTTCGCAGCGCATCGCCCGGATTCGGGGACGGATCGAGACTGCGGCCCTGCGCGCGGGTCGCGGCCCGGACGAGATTACGCTGGTGGCCGCCTCCAAAGGGACGACGCCCGCGCAGATCGAAGCGGCATGGGAAGCGGGCATTCGGGTCTTTGGCGAAAACCGCGTTCAGGAGGCCGAGGAGAAGTTTGGGGACGGCGGAGGCATGAGCGTCCATCTGATCGGGCCGCTTCAGACCAACAAGGTGAAGCAGGCGGTCGGGTTTTTTGCGCTGATCCACTCCGTTGACTCGATCCGTCTGGCGGACGCGATCCAGCGAGAGGCGGAGCGAAAGTCGCTCATCCAGCCGGTGCTGGTCCAGGTCAATCTGGCGCGGGAGGAGACGAAGCGTGGCGTCTCGCCGCAGATGGTCTCGGAACTGGTCGCACAGGTGCGAAGCCGTCCGCACCTTTCGTTGCGGGGGCTGATGGCCATTCCCCCGGCCACTTCCGATCCGGAGGGGGCGCGCCCCTGGTTTTCCAGATTGCGCAAGATGGGCCACGATCTGGGTCTGGATCGGTTTTCAATGGGGATGTCTTCCGATTTCGAGGTGGCCATCGCGGAGGGGGCCACCTGGGTGCGTCTGGGGACGATCCT
>CAZOFZ010000099.1:0-2365 GCA_964579175.1 uncultured Nitrospirota bacterium
GGCCGTAGTCGGAGATATTTTTCAGCACGCCGGAGGCATGCAGCCCGCTGGGGGACGTGAAGCGAACGCTCTTTTGTTGCGGTCCCAGGCCGGAAAGGGTATGCCGAATGGGTCGTAAGGCGTGTGCCATACTCCCCCGCCCGAGGGCAGATCGCTTACTGGAATGGGAAAGAAATTGAAGGCCGATTTTAAAATCGGAGCTTTCTTGAAGCGGCGTCACATACATCACCTCCGCAGCGGGCTTTTCGATGCGTCTATTTTTGTAGTGAATCGTGAGGTGCTTGATGACGGTTCCAGGAAGTAGAAATCCCACCTCTTGGGCCATTTTGAACGACAACCCTCCCTCATGGAGGTCCATCACTTCTTCGACAATCCTGGCCCCCTTTGCAAAAGAAAGGGGTATTTCAACCCATGTTTTTTGCAAGGCATGGGTCGTTCCCCTCGATTCCTTGCGCCTTTCTTTGTTGTGTGTCTCTACCCTGGCGACATGCGCTCTGCCGAATGCGTGGCTTTTCCCTTCTTGATGGATAGTATCCATACCATGAGCCCCCCACTCATCGATACGAAGAAAACGATCTTTGTCAAAGGTCTACTTCGGAGACTTCGTCTGTCAGTGACTGGCAAGTGTAAAAAAGAAGGTGGCCCCGATTCCCGCCTCCGCCTCCGCCCACACCCGGCCCCCATGGCGTTCGACAACGCGCTGCGCGATCGCCAAACCCAGCCCGGTGCCTTCGTATGCGCTGGCGGCATGCAGGCGTTTGAAGGGATCGAAGATGTTGTGTGCATATTTCATATCGAAACCAATCCCGTTGTCCTTCACAAAGAAGACGGGAGCTCCTTCGGGAGACACGTTACAAATGCCCACCTCAATCGAGGGACACGCACGCGAACGGGTATATTTGAAGGCATTGTCAAGTAAATTGACGAAGACGGACTTCAGCAAAATAGGGTCCGCCTCGCAGACAAACGAATCGTCAATCGTAATTTTAACCTCCCTCCCTTCATGTTCCGCACGCACTTCGGGAAGCGCCTGGCGGACGAGCTCCGCGACGGACACCGTCTGTTTCTGAAGCGCCCGAGGGCCCAAACGGGCAAAGGAGAGCAAATCTTGAAGAAGGGCATCCATGGCATGAACACGCTTTCGTATCGTGTCCAAGTCGTTCCGGGCCTCGGGTGGAAGATGTGCGGCGTGCTCGTCGAACAAACTTTGCACAAGCATGCCGATGGCGCGAAGCGGGGCACGTAAATCATGAGAGGCAATATAACTGAAGGACTCCAGGTCCTTGTTGGCCTGTTCGAGAGAGGCGACTCGAGCTTCGAGTTCATGACAACGATCTCGGAGCGTTTCGTCTATATGGGCGGGTGTTCTATCCGTGTCATCACACACAGCAGCCCCTTGACCTGAGCCTGTCGAAAGGTGGATTCGGAGTTTTTAGGCGGGCTGACGGGCCTCTACAGAATGAGGGTGGACTTATCAGATTCCAAGACGGTAGACGAGCCTAGCAGAGTTCAGAATCAAATGAAAGGGGCGATGTTGGCTGTTATACGGATTTAGAAATGTCCTAATTTGGCGGAGATAGAAATGTCCTGATTTGCGATGCTGTTTCTTCACCCAGGAGGAGACGGCATGGCGGAAAGGGACGTGATTGTAATGAGCAAGAAAGAGGCGAGGCGGTTGTATGTGATACGGCAGGCGGTAGATGGGAAGATGACGCAGCAGGCAACGGCATCGGAATTGAGATTGACCGACGGCCCGGTTCGCCGGATCGTGCGGCGGGTGCGGACGGAGGGACACGGGGAACAAATTCAACACCGCTTCCCGTGGTCACTTGGATGCGTTCTGGGGTTAGCGCAGGATCATAGCCCAAAGCCACGAGCATCGCCACGTTGATTAACGTTCCTGTGGCTCCGGTGTCGAGTGCCAGCCGCAAGACCGCACTCCCAGATGGCCCATCACTGCGGCACGTACGATGATCAGTCCGTGCGCTGCTTCAAAGGGGAGGCTCATAGCACAATCGCTGTATCCTGCGGGAGGGTCCCAGTGTACAGCATGGCAAACCGTTTGGGCCGTAACCGCACGGCGTCACGATAGATCTCATCCCGATCTTTGCCGTGGGCGAGGACCTTGCCGCTTTGTACTTCCAAGACGTCGTTCGTCTGCGGGTCTTCAACGAGCACCCATTCGGCGACAAATTGGGCGGCAATTTCTGTCATGCTGAGTATCTCAGACATAAGTCCATCCTTTCCTTCAGAGAGATAGGACGACCATACCCTTTTTCTTGTTTTGCTGCACACAGAGTCTGTCTGGAGCCCAACACGGCGGTTCAGCGGCGGCTGCTGGGTGAGAGCGGTTTTTGCTCTCGCC
>CAZOFZ010000099.1:2375-7199 GCA_964579175.1 uncultured Nitrospirota bacterium
CCGTCTCCAGTGCCTGGTTATCCCGCAGCGGAGCGGAGGGACGACCGCTGGGGACGGGGTTCCGCTCACCGCCCTATTGTCCCTCCGCCCGCGAAGCGGAAGGACAACCGATGGGGACGGGTTTACGCCACGTTCTCCGTGTGTGCAGGCACGGGGAGGACGCGATGGCTTACCAGCGGATGACGGCAGGAAAGCGGGCGCCCACCCAGCATCCCAGGATCAGAATATTCCGACCGATTGAGCGGCGGCGCGGATGAGGGGTTCCGGGTAGAGGCCCAGGAACAGGGTGGCCAGGGAGAGGGCAATGAGCGCTGTTTTCAGCGGGTGGGAGAAGGAGATAGAGAGGTTGTCCCCGGGGGCTTCCATGTACATGGCAACCACCACCTTGAAATAGTAATAGAGCGAAACGACGCTGTTGAGGATCGCGATGACGGCCAGCCAGTAGAACTCTTTCTCCAGCGCCGCGTTAAACAAAAGCAGTTTTCCGGTAAAACCCGCAGTCGGCGGGATGCCGACCAGCGAGAGCGCAAAGAGGACGAAGGCCGCAGCCAGCGCGGGATGCGTCCGAGCCAGTCCCCGGAAGTCGTCAATGTGCTCCCCCCTGGTTTCCCCGGTGCAGCGCAGCACCACCATCGTAAAGGCCCCCAACGTCATCGCCGCATAGGCGACCGAATAGATCAGGACGGCCGAGAGCCCCCCAGGCCCCGCCGCGATCAGACCGATCAGGATATAACCCGACTGCGCGATCGAGGAGTAGGCCAAAAGCCGCTTGAGATTGGTCTGCAACAGGGCCGCGATATTTCCCACGGTCATCGTCAACACCGCAATCACCCAGAGGATCGGCCACCAGGCTTCATAATGGAATTCCAGCCCGGTCATGAAGACCCGCAACATGCTGGAGAAGACGGCAATTTTGGAGCCGGTGGACAAAAATGCGACGATCGGCGTGGGCGCCCCCTCGTAGACATCGGGCGCCCACATGTGGAAGGGGACTGCGGCAATTTTAAATCCGAAACCGGCCGTCAAAAAGACGATGGCCAGGGCCAGGCTCGGACTGGGCCCGGCCGCCGAAAGATAAGCCCGAATCGAACCGAAATGCGTGGTGCCGGTGAGGCCGTAGAGGAAGGCAATGCCATAGAGAATGAGACCGGATGTAAAGACGCCGGTCAGAAAATATTTCATACCCGCTTCCATCGAACGGGTGTCTTTGCGCATGAAGGCGGCCAGGACATAGAACGACATGGACATCAGTTCGAGCGCCAGATAGAAGGCCAGCAGATCGCTCGCGGCCGGCATTAGCATCGCCCCGATCGTCGCAAAAAGAATCAGGCCGTAATACTCCCCGATGTTGATCCGCTCGATCTGCACGAACAGGAGCGAGATCAGAATCGCCAGGGCCGCAATCAGCAAAAAAAGCCATTTGAAAAAGAGGGCATAGCTGTCCAGCGTAATCATGCCGTTGAAGGCGGTCAGGTTGCTGCCCCACAACGGAATCAGGGAAAGGGCCGACAGCAGCAGCGAACCGAGCGCAAAATAGCCCAGGCCCGTTTTTCGGTCACGCGGCACAAACGGGTCGAGCACAAACAGCAAACAGGCCAGGACCGACAGAATCAGCTCCGGCAGGACGGCAATGAGAGAAAAGGACTGCATCTTACTCCACGACCTCGTTCGAATGCCCTTCGGGCAAGGCCTCGGGCTCCCGCGCGACGGTGGCCTGCGGTTTTTCGCCGGGGCTGACCCGTTGAACGATCTTTGCGACCGGCGGCTCCAGAATCCGGATAAAGGGTTTTGGATAGAGGCCGATCCAGAACATCAGAACGATCAGCGGAAGCATGTAGGCTACCTCCCGCGAAGAGAGATCGGACAACCCCTGATTTTCGGCCTTGTCCAACGGACCGAACATCATCCGCTGAAACAGCCACAGCATGTAGGCCGCGCCCAGGATGATTCCCACGACGGCAAAACCCGCATAAATCTTATTGTATTGGAAAGTGCCGACCAGGATCAGGAACTCCCCCACAAAACCGTTCAGGCCGGGGAGGCCGATGGAAGAGAACATGCTGATCCCGAAGATGGCGGCATACACCGGCATCCGATGCGACAGTCCTCCGAAGTCGGCGATGGCCCGCGTGTGACGGCGCTCATAAATCATCCCGACAATCAAAAACAACGCGCCGGTCGAGATGCCATGGTTCACCATCTGGAGGATGCTGCCGGTGATCCCCTGCGTGTTGAGGGCAAACATTCCCAGCATGACAAACCCCAGGTGACTGACCGACGAATAGGCCACCAGCCGTTTGACGTCGGTCTGCACCAGCGCCACCAGTGCGCCGTAGATGATCCCGACGATCGAAAGGCCCGCGATCACCGGGATGAAATAATGACTGGCTGCGGGGAACAGCGGGAGACAGAAGCGGACAAAACCGTAGGTCCCCATTTTCAACAACACCCCCGCCAGTAGCACGCTCCCCGCCGTGGGGGCATCGGTGTGGGCATCCGGCAACCAGGTATGAAAGGGAAACATCGGTACTTTGATGGCAAAACCCAGGAAGAAGGCCAGAAAAAGCCAGCCTTGATAGGGCCAGAGGGGCAGGTTAATTTTGTGTAACTCCATCAAGTCGAAGGTAAAGACACCCGTGCCATATTCCGGATTTGTATTCAGGAAATAGAGGGCCAGAATCGCAAGCAGCATAAAGAGGCTGCCAAACAGGGTGTAGAGAAAAAATTTGATCGCGGAGTAGAGTCTGCGTCCTCCTCCCCAGATGCCGATGAGGAAGTACATCGGCACCAGCATCACCTCCCAGAAGATGTAGAAGAGGAACAGGTCCAGCGCCATGAAGACCCCCAGCATGCCGGTTTCCAGGAAGAGGAGCGAGACATAATACTCCTTGAGCCGTTCGTGGACGGCCGAGAAGGAGCTCGCGATGGCGATAGGGCAGAGGACCGTGGTCAGAAGAATCAGCATCAGGCTGATCCCGTCAATGCCGAAGTGATAGTGAACACCCAGGGAAGGAATCCAGGAGAATCGCTCGACGAACTGCATCGCCGGCGAGGCGGAATCGAATCCGAACAGCAGCAGAAAGGAGGCCAACATCGTCACGATGCTGGCCCCAAACGCAACCTGCATGATCTGTTGGGGCCGATCCTTGGGAATGAAAAAGAGAACGATGCAGCCAATCAGCGGCAAGTAGGCAATAAGCGATAGCATGGGAAGACCGAAACCTCCTTATTTCTAAGAGACCATCTTAAAAAACCATATAGAGTGCAAAGACGACAACACCCGCCATCATCCCCAACAGATAGTGCTGGATCGTACCCGTTTGGAGTCGTCTCAGTCCGCGTGCGAAAAAATCGAGCAGGCTGGACGTGAAGTTGACCAGACCGTCCACCACATGTCGGTCCAGCCACGCCGAGACATCCCCTTCGAATCTCGTCAAATAGCCGATGCCGTTGACGACCCCGTCAATGATCCACCGATCCAGTTTCCAGAGGGTGTGACATATCTGGAGGAGGGGGCGGACGATAAACAGATCGTAGGCCTCATCCACGCCATATTTGCGATAGGAGGCCAGATAGAGCGGACGAATCCGGTCGGCCAGAAGCGCGGGCAAGGCCGGATGTTTAATATATAGAACGTAGGCTAGAAACCCACCCAGCAGGGCGATCACCGCCGAGAAGATCATCAGGTCAATCTCCGTGGACAAAGACAGATGATGTTCCGCAGGGACGGCGATCAGCGGTGCCAGAAAGTGGTGCAGAAGACCCGACTCCGGCGGGACGCCCAGGAAACCGGCCACGACGGAAAACGCCGCCAGGATTAAAAGCGGGAGCGTCATGACGGAGGGAGATTCGTGGATGTGATGCGCCACGGCATGATCCACCCGTGACGGGCCATAAAACGTCAGGAAGAGGAGCCGGAACATATAAAAAGAGGTCATCAGCGCCGTGACCATCCCGATGCCCCAGAGCGCGTAGTGATGGCCCGCGAAGGCCGAGGCCAGGATTTCGTCCTTGCTCCAGAAACCGGCCAGCGGCGGAATGCCGGCAATGGCCACCGTCCCGATCAGGAAGGTCTTGTGCGTGATGGGAATCTTCCGGGCCAGGCCGCCCATCTTGCGCATGTCCTGCTCGCCGGAGAGGGCATGGATGACACTGCCGGAGCCCAAAAACAGCAGCCCTTTGAACGCGGCATGCGTGGCCAGGTGGAAGATGGCCGGGATATAGGCACCGACCCCCGCCGCAAGAAACATGTAACCCAGTTGACTGACGGTGGAGTAGGCCAGGACTTTTTTAATGTCGGTCTGGGTCAGCGCGATTCCGGCCGCGCCCAGGGCTGTGGCCGCTCCCACGACCGCCACCACATCGGAGGAGAACGGCGCCAGGGCATAGAGCGCATTGGATCGAACGACCATGTAGACCCCCGCCGTCACCATCGTGGCGGCATGGATCAGGGCCGAGACCGGCGTGGGGCCCTCCATTGCGTCCGGCAGCCAGACATACAGCGGAATCTGGGCCGACTTCCCCATGGCACCCACAAAGAGAAACAGCGTAATCGCCGTGGCGGTGGCCTGCGATGCGAGGTCGGCGCGTGGAAAAATATCGGCATAGGTCAGGCTGCCGTAGGTTGCGAAGATCGTAAACATCCCCAGGAGAAACCCCGCATCGCCGATCCGATTTACGATGAACGCCTTGTTTCCGGCGGTGGTGGCCGACGGTTTCTGATACCAGTAACCGATGAGCAGATAGGAGCAGAGTCCCACCCCCTCCCAGCCGACGAACATCAGTAGGTAGTTGTCGGCCATGATCAGGATGAGCATCGAGAAC
>CAZOFZ010000100.1:0-7040 GCA_964579175.1 uncultured Nitrospirota bacterium
GGAAATGACGACTATTTTTTGGCCTCTTTGGCCTTGCCTTCACCCTTTGGAGCCGCTTTCCCCTTCGCGTCGGCCTTTCCAGCCTCTTCCTCCGGCTTCCCGATCAGCTCCGGTTCGACGCCGCCCTTTTCTGACGACGTCAGAAGGGCCTGCAGTTTGGCATCCGACATCGCCGAGGTCACCGTGACCACGACTCGATCCCCATCCGTGATCATGCTGACCCCGGTCTTCAGGGGAATATCTTTTGCGTGAATGGACTGTCTGATCCCCAACCTGGAGGCGTCAACCTCGATGCGATCCGGAATCAGCGCAGGGAGGCAGCGTACGCTTAACACCCGGGTATAATGCTGGAGCAGACCCCCATCCTTTACCCCGACCGGGACGCTTCCCACGATGAAGACGGGGACCTGCACGTCAATCGGCTCGTCCATGGAGATCTCAAACAGGTCGGCGTGCAGAATGCGACCCGTTAGCGGATCGCGCTGGAGCTCCCGTAGGATGGCGACACGGGGATCGCCCCCCTCCATGTGAAGGGTAATCAGGGTGTTTTCACCCGATGCGGAGCGCAGGAATCCGGAAATGTCCTTCGGATTCAGGCTAATGGCCATGGAAGTACCGGCACGATACAAAACTGCGGGGATCTTCCCCTCCCTGCGTAACTGCCGGGCCGCCCCCTTTCCCACACCACTGCGAATCTCACTCTGAAGAGAGACTTGTTGCATAAAACCTCCTCGAACAATTCATAAAATGACTATACGAACAGGGAGCTGACCGACCCCTCCTTGTGGACCCGTCGAATCGCCTCTCCCAACAGCGTCCCCACGGACAGGACGGAAATTTTTCCGCAGACGGCGCCCTTGTCCTTCAACGGAATCGTATTCGTGACCACCACCTCGTCAATCGGGGATCGATTCAGTCGCTCTAACGCCGGGCCCGAGAGGACGGCATGGGTGCAGCCCACCAGGATGCGCGAAGCCCCCTTCTCCCGAACCGCCTCGGCCGCCTGGACAATGGTGCCCGCCGTGTCAATCATGTCGTCCAGAATGAGGACATCTCGGCACGCCACTTCACCGATCAGGTTCATGATCTTGGTACGATTCGGGCCCTCGCGTCGTTTGTCAACGATGGCCAGTCCCGCGTTGAGTCTTTTGGCAAAGGCCCGTGCGCGCTCCACCCCACCCGCATCGGGAGAGACCACGACCGGGTCGCGCAGCCCCTTCTTTCCGAATGCGTCGAGCAAAACCGGCGCGGCATAGAGGTGGTCCACCGGAATATTGAAAAACCCCTGTATCTGGCCGGCATGGAGGTCCATCGTCATGACCCGCTGCGCCCCCGCCGTGACCACCAGGTCGGCCAACAGCTTCGCCGTGATGGGAACGCGGGGCTGATCTTTTCGATCTTGCCGACCATAACCATAGTATGGGAGCACCGCCGTGATTTCACGGGCCGAAGCGCGTTTGAGCGCGTCCAGCATGATGAGCAGCTCCATGATGTAGGTGTTGACCGGGTCGGACAGGGATTGGATGACAAAGACGGCATGCCCGCGCACACTCTCCTCGATTTTGACGGAGACCTCCCCGTCGCTGAAGGTCGAGACCGTTGCCCGGCCCAGCGGCATGCCCAGGAAATCGCAAATCTCCTTGGCCAGGGCAGGGTGCGACGTTCCGGAAAATATGCGGACCCTCTCCATATCGCTCATCAACGATCCGAAAACCCCATACGCCCGCGCCAAAACGCCCGTCTCCCCGTGTGCCACACGCGGCGGCGGGCTGGGGCGCCAGGATTCGAACCTGGGAATGCGAGATCCAAAATCTCGTGACTTGCCGCTTGTCGACGCCCCAACAAATCTTCCGGACGCCCCGCTTCAAGAACCTACCGTCCGGGACTGCCCTACGGCGGCCCGTTATACTAATCTCCGCTCCGGGCCTTGTCAATTAGCGTGCTTGTTTCCGTTGCGGATTCCGGTTAATTTACGACCGACGGAGGACATGCTAACCCGCGCTCGTTCGTATAGAACCGGGTGCCGCGTTGTACGGGGGGCCGCCCGTTTTGGAGACGCCAGAGATTGGTGTCGCGCAGGCTGTAGATGCAACCACAGTATTCCTGCTGATAAAAGCGCTCCCGCTTGGAAATCTGGATCATCCGCTCGGCGCCCCCCTGCTTGCGCCAGTTGAACGTCCAGTAGGCCATTTCGGGATAGTGCCCGGCGGCGCGCAGGCCGGCGGTGTTGATCTGATCCATATCTTTCCATCGGGAAATCCCCAGCGTGCTGCTGAAAATCGAGTAGCCGTTTTCGTGGGCATACAGCGCCGTCCGTTCAAAGCGCATATCGAAACAGGCGGTACAACGCGCACCCCGCTCCGGTTCCCACTCCAGGCCCCGCGTGCGGGAAAACCAGTCATCCTTGTCGTAATCCGCATCTATAAAAGGAATCCTCATCTTTCGGGCAAACCGGATATTTTCTTCCTTGCGCAGGTCATACTCGCTTCGGGGGTGAATGTTCGGGTTATAAAAAAAGAGGGCGAAGTGGATTTTGGATGCGACCAGGGCCTCCATGATCTCTCCGGCGCAGGGGGCGCAACAGGAGTGAAGCAGCAGATTCCGATGGCCTTGCGGCATCTCCAGAATGGGGCGCGAATCGTCCGGGTACGGATTCTTGTCCATAAAATCTCTCCATTTAAATCGGCCTCGCCATATGTATCACAAAATGGACGGTGTGGGCACCTGTGCTATGATGCCGCCCCATGACAACACAGGATGACGCGATGGACTCCCCTCCCGGACCGGCCGCAGAGGCACGGATGACCGCCTACATCAAACGGATTGCGACCGGCCCCCGGATGAGTAAGGACTTGACGCTTGCACAGGCCCAGGACGGGATGGGCCTGATCCTCTCGCAATCGGTTTCCGACGTGCAGACGGCGGTTTTTCTGGTGGCCCTGCGGATGAAGCGGGAGACCGATGCGGAAAACTTCGGCGTGTTGACGGCGCTGCGAGAGGCGACCCGTTATGCGGAGAGTTCCGTGCCGGAATTGGTGGATCTGGCCGATCCCTACGACGGTTTTCTACGCGCGCTACCGGTCTCCTCATTCTTGCCGGCCCTCCTTGCGGCGTGCGGTTTGCCGACCGTGTTGCATGGCTGCGAACAGGTGGGGCCCAAGTTTGGCGTGACGCACCGGCAGATTCTGGCCGCTGCGGGGGTGCCGGTCAACCTGACGCCGCAGGAGGCGGCGTTACGGCTCTCCGATCCGAAGATCGGATGGGCCTATGTGGATCAGTCCCTTTTCTGCCCGGCGCTGCATCGCTTGACCGAGGTGCGCCGCCTGATGGTCAAACGGCCCTGTCTTTCGACTCTGGAAAAACTGT
This sequence comes from uncultured Nitrospirota bacterium, assembly GCA_964579175.1. Classification (GTDB taxonomy): domain Bacteria; phylum Nitrospirota; class Nitrospiria; order SBBL01; family CAZOFZ01; genus CAZOFZ01. Next base: position 3,367 of record CAZOFZ010000100.1, read on the forward strand.
GCGGACCGGTGCGGGCTCAAAAAAACCATCTCGTGGTGGGGTTTGTGCATCAGGACTACGAACGACTTCTACCAGAGGCCGCCCGTTACGCGGGATATCGTTCCGCGGTGGTGATTCGAGGGGTGGAAGGCGGAGTCGTGGCGCCCCTGAATGGTGCGGCCTCCGTCCGCTTGTATGTGGAGGGGGGGGAGACGCACGCCTTGTCTCTGGACCCGCAAGAGGCCGGAGTCGTCTCTACGCTGCGCAGTGTGCCCCTTCCGGCGCATTTACCCGTGTCGGTTGACGCGCGAAGCGCACTGCGGGCCGCAGGCGTGGATGCCGGCCTTGCGGCGTTGTCGGGCGCTTCCGGCCCCGCGCGCGACGCACTGGTCTATTCCGCAGCGTCCATTCTGTATGCCCTGGGTCGTTTTGGCGCCTTGCGGGAGGCTGCCGCAGCGGTCTGTCGCGCACTCGATTCGGGGGCGACCCGGGCCCATTTTTCTTAGGAACCATTTTTATTAGGAGATAGACGGGGGAACGATGGTGAAGGTGATCTTCTGGTGGGCCTCGCGCAGGGCCGCCTCGACCCTCGCGGGGTCTGCGGCGCGGGCAAAAATGAATCCCAGATACCTCCGTCCCTCGGGCAGTGGCACCACCTTTTGACCCCTTCGTATCATAATGGTCACGGCCTCGATGCCCGGTATGGCGCGGGCCGAAGCCGTTCCTTGCACATCTGCCAGAATGCCCCCCCTCGGAATTGGGATCATCATCACACCCGCCGCAGCCCGCTGACGCCTCAGGGTCTGGATGGGCAGGGCCAGGGCATGCCGCAGGATGATCTCCTCCAGGGAAAGGCCCACGCCAAATCGGAGCGTTCTGGAACAAAGCCCGCCAATGGATCGGGCGGCCACTTCGATGACCCAGATCGAGGGCTGATCCATCCAGACCTCTCGCTCATTCAGACGTAACTCGGCATGGATGGGCCCTTCCCGAAGACCGATGGCCTCCACCGCCCGTTGGGTACACGCTAAAATTGCCCTTTGAATCGGGGCACTGAGGCGGGAGGGGGTGACGTAGATCGTCTCTTCAAAGAAGGGTCCGTCCAGCGGATCGGGCTTGTCAAAAAGGGCCAGCAGAGAGAGTCGGCCCTGCCGCAACAGTCCTTCCAGTGCGACCTCTCTTCCCGGCACAAACGGCTCGACCAGGATTTTTTTGCCGACGCTCCCCCTTTTTTCTGGAGTTCAGGTTCCGAAAGGAGCTGCCGGATACGTCGAAAAGCCGTGCAAAATGCCTCCGGATCGTCCGCGCGGATGACACCCCGACTGGCCGAAAGAAAGGTCGGTTTTAGAACGACGGGATAGTTGACCTGCACCGCCGCCGCTTCCGGAGATTGGTCCGTTTGAAAAATCTGGTGGGCCGGTGTCGGTACCGATGCGGCCGACAACACCTCCCGAAGCCGTGACTTATCTTTGGCGGTTTCGACGGCAGCCAGGGGGTTATGTGGCAGCGATAGTGCCTGGCAGAGGATCGCGGCCAGCAGCGTGGATTCTTCGTCGGTTGACACGACGGCGTCTATTGTGTACCTTGCCGAGAACGAAAGGACCGCCTCGGTCGCCCCTTGCAAATCCAGAAAGTCCAGCGTGAGGGTCCCTCCAGCCTCTTCCAGGGTCTGGCGCACGTCGGATGCGACCACGACATCCACCTTCAGACGCTCTGCCGCGTTCAGAAAATCGGTCGCACGATAGGAAATTCTGGGGACTAAAAGCAGGAGTCGCATGACTCAATCTCCAAAAACACCGGCTAATGTAACACGGGAAATCGTCCGACAAGACGGAGTCCGTTATCGGCAATCCGTGGCGGCAATGTATGGCAAGCGGGACTTATTATCGGAACATCGAACAGGGGGATATGATGCTCTTCGGTTTCTTAAGCCTGTTGGGGGTGATCGCAGTCACTCCGAGTCACGCTGCACCCGTTGCGCCGACCCCGGTCGATTGCAACGATGCAAGCGGACTGTTGGCGACCATCAATGTCCCGCCGAACAATCCCCCTCCTCCGCCCAGTCTGCTGACCCAGTCCTCCACGTCTCAGGGTACGACGCTTTATACCTATGAGCACGTCACCGATGCCTGGCTGGACAGTGCCGGATTTATGGGGCGGAATCGGAAGTTTGCCGTAACGGTGCCTCCGGGGTATGACCCCGCCAAGTCCTATCCGCTCATGGTATGGCTTCATGGGGGTTGTGGAGATTATGACGATCACTTGGACGACCTGCCGGAGGCATTGAAGTACATCGTTCTCTATCCGGGCGACCCCAATACGGACTACGAGAACGCATTGGGAGGTTGTGTCATTGATGGGAAGATTCCCCACTATGGCTATATGAGCAATTTTTCGCACTACATTGACGGCGTGACCGGTCTGGAGCGGACGAGTGGGGAAGTGGTGTCAGACGCCCTTTTTGTGGATTACGCCCAGCGGCGTTACCGGTACTACCTCGACTTTGTCCTCTCCCAATTTGGTGTCGATTCGAACCGCGTTTTTGTTCGGGGGCATTCGAAAGGCGGGGCCGGCACTGTCTATACGGCCATGTTCAACCAGGATCGGATTGCAGGCGGCATTTCGGATGTCTTGCGACCCAACGGTCTTGCGATGGGGAATAGTCCCGATGTCTGCAACAATGAGGGGCGTAATGCGTTCGACTATGCGGATATGGCATGGTGGATCCAGAATCACCCGGAGCAGCTGAATTTCTGGATTCAGACCGACCATGGCAAGGACGACGGATCCGCCCGTTTCTCTTGGTTTAACTACCCGTCCCCTGCATCCCAAGGCTTGAGCTTTTTCGATACGTTGGAGGCGTATCGTGTGGGTCACTATACCCTGTGGGACGAGGGCGCGCATGAAAAAAATAATGGGAGCGTAAAGTCGAGCGTTGATATGGACCCGGTCTTGGGCTACCACTGGTGGGACGGGGGATGGGACGTGATTGGAGACCCGACTTCTTCTTTGCGTCTGGACCAGAGTTTCCCCGCCTTCAGCCGGTTTAGCTACAACCAGGATTATGGTGTTGGCCCTTCCGAGATGGACTGCACGACAGTGGATGCGCTCTACGGAACGGATATGTGTGCCGGAGATGTTACCGTTGCGGGGGACAACCGGCACAACGGGGCGATCGCGGGGGTGTTAAACCGGCATCTCCGCTGGAACAGCAATACGATCGTGGATACGGCAGACACGTATGCCATTGACATTAGAATACTGGATAACGCTGCACTCAAACCGGCGGGGGGGAGTTGTGGCAGTATCGCGCCTCCCGGCAATCTTGTCTATCCGGCCTGTTATGAGGACTATGTGGGGGATGGTGTCGAGACCGTTGATATCACGCCACGCAGGCTTCAGAATTTCAAGATCGGTCCGGGTGCAACGGTCTCGTGGGAAAGCAGCGCCGGACAAACGGGCACGCTACAGGCAGATGCCTACGGTATCGCAACGATTCCCGCTTTCGAAGTCACGACCGGTTGGAGGACCCTGACACTCCATGTGTCCCCCGATGTGCTTGCCCCGGTGATTTCGAGCATCGCGACGTCGGGTATCACAATGACCAGCGCGGTGGTCACGTGGACAACGAATGAGGATGCCACGTCCGAGGTGGTGGATGGGAACGGGGCGATCCTGGCGTCCTCGACCAGCCT
>CAZOFZ010000101.1:0-7031 GCA_964579175.1 uncultured Nitrospirota bacterium
GCATGCCCCTTGGAGTGCGGCAACGCGTCGTGTGTGACCCAGAGCGACGGCTGCTCCTCCTTTCGAGATCCCAACGCCACGACGAACCCTCCACGATTGAAAAACCGTAAAACACCTTCCGCAAGACTTTTTCAACGGGCTGATAACGGCCAACACGCGTGCCGAAAGGGACGACATGAAATATCTCCACACTTTCTGCCCTGTGACGTAGCGAGAGACCGTAGGGCCGGCAGGAAGGGGAGAGATCAAGCACGCGATAAATTCAGGGCCATCAGTTTCGGTTCGGTCATCTCTTCGATGGCGTACCGCACGCCCTCGCGGCCCACGCCCGATTCCTTCATGCCACCGTAGGGCATGTGGTCAATCCGGTAGGTCGGCACGTCGTTGACGACCAGACCGCCGACATCCAGATGACGAAAGGCTTGAAAAATATCCTGAACGTCTCGTGCGAACAATCCGGCTTGAAGACCGTAAGGAGAGTCATTGACCTTCGCGATGGCCTCGTCCAGACGACGATAGGGGGTCACCGTCACGAGGGGGCCGAAGACCTCCTGTAGATTGACGTTCATGGTGGGCGTCGTATCGGCCAGCACGGTGGGTGCCACAAAATTTCCGGAGCGCCCCCCGCCGTGGCCGCGCCACCCGCCGCAGAGCAGACGTCCCCCCGCAGACACCGCTTCGTTGATCCAGGTTTCGACGCGAGATGCGGCATCCGGGCCGATCATGGGGCCGATGACCGTGGTCTCGTCCAGGGGATCGCCGCTTTTTAACGACGCGACCTGGGGGACGAACTGGCCGACGAATGCGTCATAGACCTGTTCGTGTACGTAGATGCGTTGCACGGAGATGCAGACCTGGCCGGAATATGCAAAACCGCCCATCGCGCAACGCTGGGCGGCATAATCCAGATCGGCATCGGGCTGGATGATGACCCCCGCGTTCCCCCCCAGTTCCAGGAGGACGCGCTTCCGGGGGGCCATCTCTTTGAGGCGCCAACCCACCGGGGCGCTTCCCGTGAAAGTGAGCATGACGATCCGCGGATCGGTCAGGATTTTCGCGGTTTGATCGTTCGTGCATAAAAAGAGATTGACCGCCCCTGCGGGCACCTCCGCTTTTTCGATCACTTCGGCCAGGAGGAGCGCGGTCAGGGGCGTCTTGGGGGCCGGCTTTAAGAGGATCGTGTTGCCGGAGGCCAGGGCCGGCGCAATTTTGTGGGCCACCAGATTGAGTGGAAAATTAAATGGGGAGACACCCAGAATCGGGCCGATCGGCATACGACGGGTCAGGCCGATCCGTCCGTCGGAGCCGGGCATCAAATCCAGTGGAAGTATTTCGCCCGAAACCCGCTTGGCCTCTTCGCCCGCAATCTGGAACGTGTTGACGGCGCGCCGAACCTCGGTGCGGGCATCGCAGATCGGCTTGCCCGCCTCCAGGGAGATTATCCGGGCGATTTCCTCTGCGCGGGTTTTGAGCCCATCGCTAATCTGGAAGAGCCACTCCGCGCGGCGATAGGCGGGGGCCCGCCGCGTCTCCTCGAAGGCGTTTGTCGCCGCTGCCAGCGCCGACTCCACATCCGCATCCGACGCCATCCAGGTGATCCCCACCGTCTCGTTGTTATAGGGATTGAGGACCGGCCAGGGGACGTCGCTCGTTTTCCATTTTCCAGCGACCCAGTAGGGATGTTCGGATGCCATGACATGCTCCTTGTTGACGGGGTGCCCCCGGGGTGATTCGAACACCCGGCACGCGGTTTAGGAAACCGCTGCTCTATCCACCTGAGCTACGGGGGCAATCAATAAAGTGATTGACGTTCGCTAATAAAGATACATTGCTTGCTCCCCTCCTTATTCAAGGAGGGGCAGGGGGTGGTTGTTCCGGTGACTTCTTCCCTTTATGTTTTACGTGTCTGCCTTCGATCGCCCCCTCAAACCACCCCTCACCCCTCCTTGAATAAGGAGGGGAATGAATCGTACCCATTATTACCTAAAGATCAGTAAGATGAGGATGTTGAGAGGTTCGATAGGGGTGGTATACCCGTCTTAAGGCGCTGCCATTAACGCTGTCCTGACCTTGTCTGCTGCCGCATCGCCCAGCAGTTGCCGGACCATGACCAGCGCGCATTCCATCGCCGTTCCGGGAGAGCGGCTGGTCACGAACGGGCCATCCACCACCACCGGCGCATCGGAATAGTGCGCACCGGTTGCATCCAGGACGGATTTTACACAGGGGTGGCTGGTGGCCTGCCGCCCTTTCAAATATCCCTCTTCCGCCAGAATGGAGGGGGCGGCACAGATGGCCGCAATCGTGCGTCCATCCCGCGCGGCCTCTTCCAGGATGTGGCGAACACGATCCGACTTGTGTAGGTTATCCGTCCCAGGCTGGCCGCCCGGTAGAAAGACCAGATCGAAGTCGCCGCCCGACACGCACTCCACCGAAACGTCCGCAAGCACCGCGATCTTCCGAGAACCCGAAATGGCCCCCTCCTGGGTGCCCGCGACTGTGACCGCGATGCCGGCCCGCCGCAGTACGTCAATGGCCGTAACGGCCTCGATCTCTTCAAATCCGGGGGCCAACAGCACCAATGCCTTCTTCATGGCTTCCCCTCCTGCATATAGATCTGCGCCAAATCCACATAATTTTGCGCCGACTGTTTTAAAAACGCCATCTCTTCCGGGGTCAGGCTCCGCCGCACCTTTCCCGGCACGCCGACCACCAGGGAACCGGCCGGGACCCGCATCCCCTCCGTCACCAGTGCCCCCGCGCCGATGATACAGTCTTCCTCCACGAGTGCGGCATCCAGCACAATCGCCCCCATTCCGACCAGGACACGGTCCTGGATGGTGCAACCGTGCAGCGTGACACGATGCCCCAGCGTCACCTCGTTGCCGACAATGAGGGGGTGCGTCTTGCGCGTTACATGGAGCACGGAGAGGTCCTGGACGTTCGTGCGCGCGCCGATCCGGATAAAGTGGACGTCCCCCCGCACGACGGCGCCGAACCAGATGGAGCTATAGGCCCCAATCACGATGTCGCCGATGACCTGTGCGGAGGGCTCGATAAAAACGGTGGGGGGGAACGTGGGGGTAATCTGCCTGAAGGGGTGTATCATGTCCGTTTTACGTCGTAGCGGCTCCGGCATGTCGCCCGTTCCCATTGCCGTTGCCGTTGTCGTAATCTCCTTTTCGATTGACGCATTGCACCGCGTGCCAATAGTTCAGCGGTTTGACCGGTTGGTGTCTTTGCACCGTCAGCGGTTTTCCGGTCAACAACGTTTCCAAGTTCAGGTCGGCGCGGAATCCGATTTTTTTCGTCAGGGGAGAGAGGACCTTCTCGCAGGTGGAGATCAGGCGGTTTCCATTTTCGAAATGGTTGAGCAGGACAATTTTCCCGCCGACTTTACAGACCCGGATCATCTCCTGGATCACCCGGTGCGGGTCGGGCACCGCCGAGATCACGTAGGCGGCAAAGATGGAGTCGAAGGCATTGTCGGGGAAGTCCATCCGCATCGCATCCATTTGCATCAACTCGACGTGAGGCAGGGGATGGCGATCCAGCCGCACCCGGCCCTTGTCCAGCATCTCTTCGCAGAAATCGATGCCCACCACCCTGCAACCACGCGGATAATGGGGGAGCGACAAACCGGTCCCCACCCCCACTTCCAGGATGTTCTCTCCCTTCTGGATGTTTAGCATTCCAATGGCTTCGGCCCGCGACGCATGAAACAGGGGGCCAAACAGCACGTCATAAAAACCTGAAAAAATAGAATAAACACGCTTGATCGCGTCTGCTTCCATTCAGTATCTCCGTATTTTTAATCCATCCCGCCCCCGCATTCAGGGAGGGGAATCCAAGTTCAAAAAGGGTTGACGTCGTAACGATAGGTCTCGATCACCGTATTGGCCAGTAGCTTCTCGCACATATTTTTGACGGTCTGCGCCGCCGCATCCGCCGACTCGGCGTGGATCGCAATTTCCATATATTTCCCGACGCGCACCTCCGCGATGTCTGCGAATCCGAGCGTCGAGAGCGCTTCCCGAATCGCTTTCCCCTGTGGGTCCAGAATGTCCTGCTTGGGTGTAATGTAGATACGCGCCAGCATCATGCCGTTCCTCCAGAGGTCTCCACATCGAAGACCCGCCGATAAATCGTCTCGGTATGCCGAATAAAGGGTTGCGGATCGAAGCAGGCTTCGATCTCCGCAGGGTTCAAGTGCAACCGGATCGCGGAAGATTCCAGGATTATTTTTTGAAACGTGCCGCCGTCACGCAGGGACTGCATCGCGGCGGACTGCACCGCTTCGTAGGCCTGCTCACGCTGCATTCCCTTGTCAATCAGCCGCAGCAGGACGTTTTGCGAAAAGATGACGCCACCCGTTTGCATGAGATTCTGGCGCATTCGATCGGGATAGACCACCAGATCGCGCATCATTCGGGTGAAGCGATTCAGCATGAAATCCAGCAGGAGGGTGCCGTCGGGCAACATGATCCGTTCAACCGAAGAGTGGCTGATGTCCCGCTCATGCCACAGCGGGACATTCTCCAAGGCCGCCGCCGCGTGGGCGCGCACGATCCGCGAAAGGCCGCAAATATTCTCACTGCCGATCGGGTTGCGTTTGTGTGGCATGGAGGAAGAGCCTTTCTGTCCCGTTGAAAAGGGCTCCTCGGCCTCTCCGACTTCCGTTCGTTGAAGATGGCGAATTTCGGTCGCAAATTTTTCGAGGCTGGCGGCAATCAGGGCCAATGTCTGCATATATTGCGCATGGCGATCCCGTTGCACCACCTGGTTGGAAACCGGCTCCGGCTGAAGGCCCATCCGATCGCAGACGAAGCGCTCCACGGTGGGAGAAAGATGGGCAAAGGTGCCCATCGCGCCGGAGAGCTTCCCGACCGAGACCACGGCGCGCGCCTCCCGCATCCTATGAAGATTGCGCTGCATTTCATCATACCAGAGCGCCATTTTCAACCCGAACGTGATCGGCTCGCCGTGCATCCCGTGGGATCGCCCGATCATGACGGTGGTTCGGTATTGGAATGCCTTCTCCTTCAGGACGTTCAGCAGGTCGGTCAGGTCGTCAATCAGGATGTCGGCCGCCTGGCGCATCGTCACGGCCAGCGCGGTGTCCAGGACATCGGACGAGGTCATCCCCCAATGCAGAAAGCGGCCCGCCTCCCCAACCTGCTCCGTGACCGAAGAGAGAAAGGCGATCACGTCATGTTTGACTTCCCGTTCCAGTTGATCGATCCGCGCGGCGTTGATCGCCACCCCGGCCTTTAGCGTGTCGAGTGCCGCCTGCGGCATGGCCCCTTCCCGAACGCGTCCTTCGCAGGCCAGCAGTTCGATCTGCAACCATATCTCGTACTTGTTTTGAGCGCTCCAGATGGCGGCCATTTTGGGCCTGGAATATCGTTCGATCATGGGGCGATTACCCTTTCAGAAACACCGGACGGGGCGTCCGTGTCAGGCCGTGTCTTTGGGTCAGACCGTGTCTCCTGACAAATTCGGTCCAGGACGCCGTTGACGAAGGCGCCCGAATCTTCGCTTCCATATTTTTTTGCGATTTCGATCGCTTCGTTGAGGGTGACGCGATAGGGGGTGTCCGGCGTCTGTTGCAGTTCATAAACGGCCAGACGGAGGATATTTCGATCTACAACGGCGATCCGTTCGAACGACCAGTTTTGTGCCGCCGCGCGAATGCGCCGATCGATTTCGGGACGATGTTGCATGACGCCATGGAAGAGCTGCTCCGAAAAGGCCCGCGCGTCGGGCGCAATTCTTTCCGCAGGCCAAAAGGACGCACCGCTGCCATTAAAATCCATCTGATAGAGCATCTGAAGTGCCAGTTCCCTGGCGTTTCGCCGTATACCCATATTTACCCTGTCAAGTTCGCCCGACCCCGCGCCGTGGCAAAGCGGAGGCGTGGGGGTGCAACGCCTTGTGGGGTGCGCGGCTCATAATGCCAGCACCAATCGGATGCCTTCGTCAATTCTGTGCAGGCTGCCTGCAGGGAGCATTTTTAGCTTCTTGATGAACAAGCCCCTGTCAACGGTCAGCAATTGCGAAACGTTGACAACCGAAGGCATGGATAAGCCCGATTCCGCTTTGCCAATCCGAACGTTACCGGGAAAATCGGCCAAACCAGGATTCGATGTGATGATGGCGACAATAACGGTTGCAATACGGCTCTCGTTGAACGGGTTGGCCTGTATGACGAGCACCGGACGCTTCATGCCGGGGCCAGAGCCGAATGGATCCGGTAGCCCGGCCCACCAAACCTCACCACGTCTCACGGCTTAACACTCTGAATTGAGCCGCAGCAAAAGCAGGATCGAGCGCCGTGGATTCACGGTCGCAGACTGCATTAATGCGTTGTGTGATGTTGTGCGCGCTGTGGGTGTGCACAAAACCCGCGAGTGCCTCCGCATAGAGCTGGCTACGGGATTTGTTCAGCGCGGAGGCAAGAACCTCGGCATCATGGAAGATCGTATCGGGGACGGAGATGGCGACTTTCATGCGGGAACGGTATCACTTTGGTATGACTTTTTCAAGCACGCAACGCGACGGTGAGCGGCGCGCGCTTTTTTCGCGTCCGTATTCGGCCGACGCATCGTGAGGAAGCCGTCGCTGCACCCCGTGGCTGGCAGCCCGTTGAAAAAGTCTTGTGAACGGTGTTTTACGGTCTTTCGATCGCGGAGGGTTCGTCATGGCGTTGGGATCTCGAAAGGAGGAGCAGCAGCCGTCGCTCTGGGTCACACACGACGCGTTGCCGCACTCCAAGGGGCATGCCTTCCACGGCAAGCTCAACCCGCTGCTGCGTGAAGCCGGATTTGATCGGTATGTCGAGACGCTTTGCGAGCCGCACTACCACGGATCTGACATTACCGCATTGCCTCGTCAGGAATATCCGAACGGGCCGCTGCCTTGCTTTCACGCACGGGGATGGCTCATCATGAAGACTAAACTCTAGTGTGCTGTAACTAACGCTTCTTTACAATGGGCGACTTTGGTGAGGATGACGTTGGCGCTCTTGGTCC
>CAZOFZ010000102.1:0-6996 GCA_964579175.1 uncultured Nitrospirota bacterium
CCTTATGCGGATAACCGTTCTAAAACGTATGGCGGTATCCACCCTGATCGGTATGTGGAGTGGTTTCTCCTCCGAACAAGGGAATTTTTGCGTGTTCTCAAACCGACGGGAACGTTTATCCTGAATATCAAAGAAAAAGTGGCAGATGGGGAGAGGCACACTTATGTGCTCGAACTCATCATTGAAATGCGAAAGCAAGGCTGGCTCTGGACGGAAGAATTTATCTGGCATAAAAAGAATTGCTATCCGGGTAAATGGCCCAATCGTTTTCGAGACGCTTGGGAACGATGTCTCCAATTTAACAAAACCAAAAAATTCAATATGTATCAGGAAGGTGTCCGTATCCCAATGGGTGATTGGGCAAAGACGCGTCTCAAGAGTTTGGGGGAGAATGACATCGTGCGTTATGATTCCCAGGTTGGTAGCGGCTTCGGCAAAAACATTGCCAATTGGTTGGAACGGGACTTAGCCTATCCTACCAATGTGCTCCATTTGGCGACGGAATGTGGGAATAAGGGCCATAGTGCGGCCTTTCCTAAAGCGCTACCGGAGTGGTTTATTAAACTTTTCACAAAAGAATACGACTGGATTCTCGACCCTTTTGTAGGATCGGGAACCACATGCCAAGTCGCGCAGGAAATGGCCAGAAATTCCGTAGGAATTGAGGTGTTCCCGGAATATTATGAACTTGCCTTAAAGAATACGAGATCTCTTCAGCCCATCTTACTTTAAAAAGAAACACTCCATGAAATTGATCACGCCGCAAGAGATCATCGGCTACGTTGAAGCACATATCCCTCAATTCCATCAGAATCGTTTAGAGAAACTCAAGAAACTCAAGCTGGAAGACGTGCTTGAACGCAAGAACCCCTACTTGTTTAAGGCCAAGAATATTAATACCGCAGGGGAGTTGGTCAAAAACATATTGGATGCGTTCCTATCTTCTTCGGAAGAGGGCGTGTTCGGAGGATTCCTGGAGGAATTAGCGATTTTCATCTGTGGGAAAACGCTGGGTGGTAAAAAGTCATCGGCGGAGGGAATAGACTTGGAATTTGAGCGAGACCAAACGAAGTATATTGTCTCTATCAAGTCTGGGCCAAGCTGGGGGAACAGCAGTCAGATCAAGAAAATGAAGGATCATTTTAAGCAGGCCAAAAGGATTTTAGGTGCAAACCTATCCTCTACTATGAAGGTTGTTGCAATCAATGGTTGTTGCTATGGTCGAGATAATCAGTTTGACAAGGGTGATTATTTGAAATTGTGTGGTCAGCGATTCTGGACATTTATTTCAGCAGATGAGGCGCTCTACACGAAAATTATCGAACCCCTTGGGCATCAAGCGAAAAAGAAAAACGACCAATTCATGGAGAAGTATGGCAAAGTGGCCAACAAGTTCACTTTGGAGTTCATACAGAAGTTTTGCGACACGGACGGAAAAATCTTATGGGATGAGGTCGTGCAATTTAACGCTTCTCAAGAAAAATCCTTAAACCCGCGAGGGAGAACAGGGTGTTGAACACGGACTCGCAAAAAAGCGCGCGCAAGTTAGCTTTGTCGTTATCCTTTACGTGAAAAAACCCTCCATCGTAAAATTGGTGTCGGATATGCTATATGGAATCGCGGATGTTCAGTACCGCGTTGGACCGTTTTAATCCATACCCAGAACCGGATTCGTACAGTCTGCCGATCTTGTATGAGATGGTGGCATCGGAGGTACGGTAATGGCTCTCTCTTTTGCTACGGAATCGATCCCCCTTGCTACTGACGCGGATGGCGTCATCCGCGTGGGGAAAACACGCATAACTTTGGAAACGGTTATCGCTGCCTTCCTGGAGGGTGCGACCGCAGAAGAAATCGTCCAGCAGTATCCCTCCCTTGACCTCGCAGACATTTACCATGTGATTGGCTATTACCTTCGTCGCCCCACTGATGTTGCGATCTATCTCCACCAGAGGAAGGCCCAAGCGGAAGACGTTCGGGAACAGAATGAAACGCGCTTCGATCCAGTCGGTATTCGCAACCGCCTACTCGTCCGGCGTACCCCTTAAGACTCGCGACGATGCTCTTGTTTACGGCAGACGAGAATTTCAACAACGACATCGTGCGTGGCTTGTTGCGTAGGAATCTGGATTTGGATATTGTCCGCATCCAGGACGCCGGACTTTCTGGTGCGGATGATCCGGCCGTTCTGGAGTGGTCAGCACAAGAAGGGCGTATTCTCCTGACGCATGACGTTAGTACGATTACTCGTTACGCCTACGAACGTGTTCAAGCCGGCAGAGCGATGCCTGGGGTCTTTGAGATTCGCCGTGACTTGGCCATTGGTGCAATTGTTGAGGATATTTTGTTGTTGGCCGAGTGCAGCCTTGAGGGAGAGTGGGACGGTCAAGTTCGGTATCTACCCCTGCGATAGGTTGTGCTAATGCAGTTTCCATGTCCCTACCTGAATGGGGAGGTCGAACTCACCGATGAACGAGAACATCACATCGCAGAAAACCATCCTGATTTGCTACCGGCGTATCGTGAACGGATTGCTCAAACCCTCTCCGACCCGGATCAAGTTCGCAGGTCTGCTCGGTTTGGTAATGCAAAATTGTTCTCTCGGTGGTACGATGATTTCCGGAGCGGTAAACACGTGGTGGTTGTAGTTGTGGGCGAGTTTGACGCAAATAACCGTCACTGGGTTATTACCGCCTATATTGCGAGAAAACTTGCGGAAGGTGAGGTCGAATGGAAACGAAGATGAGATTCATGTACGACAGGGCGGCTGATATTCTCCACATTGACAAGTGTCGGCCCTACTCGGAACAAGAGTCGGAGGAGCTTGGGGACGAGGTCGTCGCACGACTCAACCCCGATACGGGCCTCGTCGAGAACCTGGAAGTGTTGTTCTTCTCAATACGCTTCCTGCGGAAAGAGTTATTCGAACTGCCGGTTACCGTAGATATGCGGCTCACGCGCCTGTGCAGCACCCAACCAGTCACTGGAGCCGACCGCAAATAGCGGGGTTGATTTTAGACCACATCGGTTCGCGGCTGGCTGACCCTCTTGTTATCCTTCATGAAAAAACCCTCCGTTGCAAAATTGACGCTGGAAGAGACCGTGGACAGCGTGGCGCTCTACGGCAGCTTCGATGCGCATCTGAGGATGATCGAAGAGGCCTTTTCCGTCCGGGTGACGGCCCGAGGGCATCACATCGCCTTGACGGGGACGACCGAGGGGGTGCGGCAGGCCCACAGGGTGCTCCTCGATCTGGCTTCCCGTTCAGAAAATGGCATCGAATTGACGCGAGAAACCGTGGCCCGCGCGATTTTGGTCGGAGACGCGCCCCGGTCCCCCGCGCCGGAAGCCGTTTCGGAGCCCACGCCGGAGGCCATCTCCGTTTCTGGCAGGCGACGGGCGATCACCCCCAAGGGCACCGCCCAAGCGGCCTATGTCGAAAGCATCCGCAAATCCGACATCGTGGTTGGCATTGGCCCTGCGGGAACGGGAAAGACCTACCTGGCCATGGCGATGGCCGTCTCCGCATTCCACAAAAAAGAGATCGGCCGGATCGTACTGACCCGCCCCGCCGTGGAGGCGGGGGAAAAGCTCGGCTTCCTCCCCGGCGACCTGTTCGAAAAGGTCAACCCCTACCTGCGCCCCATGTATGACGCCCTCTACGACATGATGGACGTGCAGCGGGCGAACAGCCTCATTGAACACGGCGACATCGAAATCGCCCCGCTGGCCTTCATGCGCGGGCGGACGATGAGCGACGCCTTTGTCATCCTGGACGAGGCCCAGAACACCACATCGGAACAGATGAAAATGTTCCTCACACGGCTGGGGCCCCATTCCAGGGCGGTCATCACCGGCGACATCACGCAGATTGACCTCCCCGCCGATCAGACCTCCGGCCTGGTTGAAATTCAGACCGTTCTGAAGTCAGTGACCGGCATCCGGTTTGTCTATTTCACAGACCAGGATATCGTCCGGCACCGTCTGGTTCGGGAGATCGTCAATGCCTACGCACGATTTAGGGGGGCGCGCGTCGCCCCTCGCGGGGCACGATGCCCCTCATCGGGCAAAGCCCGATGAGCCTCCCCTTCAACACGGCTTTGCCGCTGTGGAAAACCATCCCGTTGGGAAATCGTGAATACCCACGCAATGGAAATTTCGATCCGAAACCGTCAACGCAAACATCCCATTGACCGCCCCCGGGTTCTGCGGTGGGCGGAGCGGATCCTGTTGCTGCAACGGTATCCGGAAGGAATCCTGGGGCTCCATTTTATGAATGATCGCCAGATTCAGGCCTACAACCGGGACTACCGGCACAAAGATCGGCCGACCAACGTATTGGCCTTCGCGATGCAGGAGGGGGAGGGGGCCGGGCTGAACCCGGAACTTCTGGGGGACGTCATGATTTCGCTCCCGACCCTGGCGCGCGAGGCGAAGGAATTTGGGAGGCCGGAGCCCCGGCACCTGCTGATTCTGCTGATCCACGGGATGCTGCACTTGATGGGCTATGACCACGAACGCTCGGAGGCCGAGGCCCGACGGATGAAACGGCGAGAGAATTTCCTGCTCAAACGGCTCTGGCAAGAAGATCAAGAAGACAAGGAAGGTTAGATGGCCGGACTTTGGGGCAAGATCGCGCAAGGACTGGCCCAGACGGGCCGGCAACTGAAGGAGGGGCTCTCGGCGCTCTTTTCGGACGGGCCGCAGCTTTCTCCCGACACCCTGGATCGGCTGGAGGCGCTGCTCATCGGGGCCGACCTGGGGGTGGAGATTACGGAGCGCTTCCTGGCCGGACTCCGTGTGGCCGTCGAACGGAAGGAGGCCACGGACCTCCCCGCGCTCAAGGCCAGGCTACGCGCCTATCTGATTACGATCCTGAAGAAGGGGGTCGCCTCGCCGAGGGTGCTCCCGCCGCCGCGTGTCACGCTGTTTGTGGGGGTCAACGGCGTCGGCAAGACGACCACGATCGGAAAACGGGCTTATCGCCTGAAGCAGGAGGGGAAGCGCGTTCTTCTGGCCGCCGCCGATACGTTTCGGGCCGGCGCGATCGAGCAGTTGCTCCGTTGGGGAGAGCGTTGCGATGCGGAGGTGATCCGGCATCAGGCCGGCGCCGACCCTTCCGCCGTGGTCTTTGACGCCGTCAGCGCCGCCCGCGCCCGATCGGTGGATCATCTGCTGATCGATACGGCGGGCCGCCTTCAGACGAAACACAATCTGATGACGGAACTCAACAAAATAGACCGGGTGATTACAAAGGCCCTTTCCGCCCCCGCCCCCTCCCATGAAAAAATGCTGGTGCTGGACGCCACCACGGGGCAGAATGCCCTCTCCCAGGCCCGCCTCTTCCACGCGGAGATTGGCGTCTCCGGTCTCATCCTGACCAAACTGGATGGAACGGCGCGGGGTGGCATTGTCGTGCCGATCGTGGAGGCCCTGTCGGTGCCGGTCACCCACATCGGCGTGGGAGAGGGGGTGGACGACCTGATCCCCTTCGACATCGAAGCATTCGCCCAGGCGATTCTTTCGGACGACCCCCCACATAACCCCCCGCATAACCTCCGTTGATGGGGATACCACCTCTCCTGCCGGGGGGAAGTCCCCAGGTGTGTAACGCGCTTCACACTGTTTGACCCTTCCGCTTCACAATCTCCACTGTTTCACCTCCCAACGTATTTACACAATATACTGATAAATAAGGAAACATACCTATCTTTCGGTCGCCCAATAGCGTGGCACGGATATTGCTTATATTTATAAGTGTCACCCGATGGGGGGAAAGATGCACTTTGCACGTTTTCAAATTCGTCTCACGTCATCCGCAGTGCGGTCGGTACGCAACACGCACGGGTTTTCATTGATCGAGCTCTTCGTGGTGCTGGTCCTGATGGGGGTCACGACGGCCATTGCGGCGCTGGGATATGACTACGTACAGGGGCATCGGCTCAAGGCGGCCTCCCAGCGCCTTTTTGGAGACTTGCAGAGATTGCGACAGGAGGCCATGACGCAACGAACGCTGCCGCCCGCCGCGAACAGCTTGGGCTTTGGAATCCGGTTCAGCCCGGGTACGGGCCTGAACAACGCCGACCAATACATCCTTTTCGAATTTAACGATCTGGACGATAACTTTACCTACGACGGCGTGAATGAAGAGTTGCTGCCGGTGACCACGATGGACCTCCCCGCTTCCGTCACGGCCAAAGACACTGCGGGAACCCTTCTGGACAGCGGCGACGTCTGGATTTACGACCCGCTGGGGATCGTCAGAACGTCAAACTGGAGCAGCGTGGCCGGAAACACGATTGTCATCAGTCGGTATGGTATTCCACAACAACGGTGCATCGCCATTGACGCGGTACGTATCAGAGAGGGGGTGTGGGATGATCCGGCAAATAAATGTTTATAACTCTCCCATTATCTCCCCCTTACAAGGAAGGGGGGGGAGGGGGATGCGTGGCTTTTCGCTGATCGAGATCATGTTTGCCATGGCGATCGTCTCGGTCTCCATCCTGGGCTTGATGGCGCTGACGCTCACCACGATGCGAAGCAACATGCAGGATGAGATGAAAAGTGGGGCGGTCCGGCTGACCAGCCAGATCGCGGAGGTGATCCTGGCGCAGCCGATGGAGGGGGTCCCGGCCGGATCGTGTGGCCTCGCGGCACCAACAAATGGGAAGACAAACGCGACCCCCATCGCGACCCCCATTGATCCCGGCCTCGACACGACTTACAGCGAGGCGAACAGTTGTCTGGGCACAAACTTTTCCATCTACCCAAATCCCAGTCAGGCGGCCCAGCAGGGGACGGTGGACTACACGATTCTCTGGGTCACCCGCGACCTGTCGCCCAATCTGAAAGAGGTTACCATTGACGTCTACTATCCACAGCCGGGGGCATCCTGTCTGCCGAGCAATAATAGCGGCTGTGGACGGCACACGGTGACGCTTTACAAACATCGAACGATCTAGGGGAATGTCATGGGGGATGTCATGCTGTCGC
>CAZOFZ010000103.1:0-6867 GCA_964579175.1 uncultured Nitrospirota bacterium
ATCGAACGGCGAATGGCGGCGGATCGCCCCGATGCCGTCCGTCCCACGGCCGCCGCCATCGGCAAGGCCTACCGCGTGGAGGATGCCGAAGGACGCTACATCGAGTTCGTCAAAAACACCCTGCCGAAGGGCCTGGACTTTCAGGGGTTGAAGGTGGTCGTGGATGTGGCCAACGGAGCGGCCTACAAAGTGACGCCCACCGTCTTGCGCGAATTGGGTGCACAGGTGACGGCGATCAATGCCGCCCCCGATGGCCTGAACATCAACCGCAATTGTGGAGCGATGTTCCCCGAACAGCTCCAATCCGCAGTGGTGGCCTCCGGTGCCCATGTCGGCATCGCCCACGATGGAGATGCCGACCGCGTCCTCTTCGTGGACGAGAAGGGCCGCGTGGTGGATGGAGATGCCGTTTTGGTGGCCTTTGCGCTAGCCCTGCACCGGCAGGGGGCCTTGCAGGGGAAAACCCTGGTGGGTACCCTGATGAGCAATATGGGGGTAGACCTGGCCCTCCGTCCCGCAGGCATCTCCGTTGTGCGAACGGCCGTCGGAGACCGCTATGTTCTGGAGCGGATGTTGGCCGACCACTACAACCTGGGCGGCGAGCCCTCCGGGCATGTCATTTTTCTGGACTACAATACAACCGGCGATGGTCTGATTACGGCCTTGCAGTTTCTGGCGCTCATGCAAAAGACGGGACAGTCGGCGTCCCATCTGGCGGCATGTATGACCCCCCTGCCACAATGCCGCGTGGATGTGCCGGTGTCGCGGAAGCCCCCGATCCCGGACATCCCCGGCATGAAGGGGGCCATGGCGGACTGCGAGCGGAAACTGGGCGGGCGCGGGCGGCTGCTGGTACGCTATTCCGGCACCGAGTCGCTCCTGCGCATCATGATCGAGGGGGAAAACCCGGATTCGATCTCGGAAATGGCCGCGCAACTGTCCGACATTGTTCAACGAAATATCGGGCAGAATATCGAGAGGACGTCTCAATGACCCCTTTGGCCCTTCTTATGCAGCGTCGCCTCGAACAGGTTTCCCCTTCTACCCGGCTGTTCGAGGCCGCACGGCGGATGCGCGACCGACGGATCGGTTCACTACTCGTTGGCGATCCCGGAAGACCGGTCGGCATCCTCAGCGAAACGGACCTGGTCCGAAAGGCAATCGCGGAGGGCCTGGACCTCCAGACCACATCGGTTGAAGCGGTCATGAGTTGGCCGATCATCGCCATTGACATTGACAAAACGGCAGGGGACGCCTGCAATCTGATGGCCGCGCACGGCATTCGGCACCTGGCCGTGACGGACGGCGATAAAATCGTCGGGATTCTTTCGGTCAAAGACCTCCTGATCTGTTTTAAAAACAGACTCTGACCGTGCCCCCTTCTCTCCGAAAGCCGATCCTCCCGTCCATCCTCTCCGGCCTCTCCGGCTCACCCGGCCTGGCCGCCCTGTCCGGTGGCCTGCTGGTCCTCGGTTTCCCCCGATTCGAGTACGATCTCCTGGCTTGGATCGCGCTCATCCCGCTCCTCTTGGCCGTCCAAGAGCATCCTCCCTCCCGACGCTTTCTGCTCGGCTGGGTAACCGGTCTGGTCTACTTTGCGGGCACCCTGTCGTGGGTCACGATCAGCATGCACGATTACGGGAAGCTCCCGTGGAGCACCAGTTATCTGCTGATGCTGCTGCTGGTGGCCTACCTGGCCTGCTATGTCGGTCTGTTCGCGGTCGGATGTACGCTTGAAAAAAGCTGGTTGATGGTCCTGTGGGTACCGGTGCTCTGGGTCGCACTGGAATATATACGGGGCCATCTCCTCTCCGGTTTCCCCTGGTCGGCCCTGGGCTATTCGCAATATCGGCGCCTGACCGTCATCCAGATCGCCGATTTTTCGAGCGTCTACGGCGTCGGATTCCTGGTGGTGCTGGTCAATGTCGCCCTCTTTCGGATTTTTCAAGTCTGGCAACGGGGATGGAAGGGGACGGTCGTCTGGGAGGGGGTGATTGCGGGGTTCCTGATGCTGCTGACGCTGGCCTACGGCACGCGCAGGCTGAACGAATCGGTGGACGCGGAACAGGCCATCGCCACGGCGGTTGTCCAGGGGAATATCCGCCAGGAATATAAATGGGATGAGGCCTTCCGCAACCAGACGATGGCAACCTATCGGCGTCTGTCGCAGTCGTTATTGACGGGTGCCGTTCGCCCGACCCTGATTATCTGGCCCGAATCGGCCGTCCCCTTTTTTTTCCAGACCGAACGGCGCGATCAGATGGCGTTGCGACGTTTTTCGAGACAGGCAGGCGTATATCTTCTCTTCGGCTCTCCGGCGTTCGAGAGGATCTTCCGGGATCAGGTGCGCCTGCTCAACAGCGCCTATCTCCTCTCTCCCCGGGGTGCGATTACCCGATATGACAAGATGCATTTGGTGCCGTTTGGGGAGTATGTCCCGATGGCGTCGCTCCTCTTTTTCGTGGATAAAATGGTGGAAGGGGTGGGCGATTTCAGACCGGGACGCGAGGCCGTGGTCATGGGGATCGCGGGCGAGAAGGTCGGCACCGTCATCTGTTTCGAGGCGATTTTCCCGGAGTTGGTCCGCCAATTCGTGGATCGTGGGGCAACGCTGATGACCACGATCACCAACGACGCCTGGTTTGGCGACTCTGCGGCGCCCGACCAACATTTTTCAATGGTGATCTTCCGCGCGATCGAAAACCGCGTCCCCTTCGCGCGTGCGGCCAACACCGGCATCTCCGGCTTCATTGATGCGCGGGGCCAAATCCTCTCGCGCACCGATCTCTTCGTGGAGGCGGCCCAGGTGGCGCAACTGCACCCCGGCAGGCGGCGGACGTTCTACACCACCCATGGGGACGTTTTCGCGGTTGCCTGTGTTATCATCGCACTTGCCGTTTGCGGTAAGAGGGCCCACAAGAGGAGACGTCATGCTAACTGATCTGCAACAACAGCTGGCCATATTGACTGCGCGTCTTTCCGAACTTCGGGGGCGTCTTTGACCCGGCCAAGCTGACCCGTCAGTTGGAAACCCTCACGCTGGCCGCGCACGATCCCGGTTTGTGGAAGAACGCCGCCGAGGCCAGGCAAACACTGGCGCAGAAAGCGTCGCTGGAAAAGTCCCTCAAACGTTGGGAAGAAATCGAAGCCCGGCGTGACGAGGCGGCCCTGATGATCCAGCTCTCCGAAGAGACGGGGGACACGACCCTGTTTCGAGAGATTGGCGATCACCTTGCGTGGATGGAAACCGAGTCGGCGCGGCTCTATACCCAGTTACATCTTTCGGAGGAGAAGGACCCCGCAAACGCGATTGTCGTAATCCATCCGGGCGCCGGGGGCACCGAGTCGGCCGATTGGGCACAGATGCTCACGCGGATGTATCTGCGCTGGATGGAGCGCCGGGGCTATGCGGTCGAGACACTCGATCTGCAGCCGGGGGATGAGGCCGGCATCAAGAGCGTCACCCTCCGGGTGTCGGGGGAATATGCCTACGGCCATCTCAAGGGCGAGTCGGGCGTCCATCGCCTGGTGCGCATCTCGCCGTTCGACGCCAACAAGCGGCGACACACCTCGTTTGTCTCGGTCTTCGTCTCACCCGAGATCGAAGACGATCCCGACGTGGTGATTGACGACAAGGATATCCGGATCGATACCTACCGCGCCAGCAGCGCGGGCGGCCAGAACGTCAACAAGACCTCTTCGGCCATTCGGATCACCCACTTTCCGACCGGTGTCGTTGTGCAGTGCCAGAACGAACGCTCCCAGCTTCAAAACAAGGCGGTGGCAATGACGGTGCTCAAGTCGCGGCTCTACAAACTCCAGCAGGAAAAGAGGCAGGAGGAGCTATCCAAAATCACCGGCGAGAAGAAGGAGATCGGCTGGGGGAGCCAGATTCGCTCGTATGTCTTCCAGCCCTACCAGATGGTGAAAGATCATCGCACCGGCACGGAGGTGGGCAATGTCGCCTCGGTGATGGACGGCGACATTGACGCCTTCATCGAAAGCTACCTGAAATGGCGGCAGGGGTAGCTGTCCGCCTATCTTACGGCCTGGCCGATTTCGAAGATGGGGAGCAGGATGGCCGTGACGATGAAGAAGACGATGACCCCCATTCCCAGGATCATCAACGGGGAAAGCAGCGCCGTGGCGCGGGTGACCGTGGTCTCCACCTCGTTGTCATAAGACTCCGAAACTTTCTGAAGCATTCGCTCCAACTGGCCGCTTTTTTCGCCCGTCGCAACCATCTGAATCACCATGGGGGGGAACAGGCCGCTCCGTTTCAGGGGGTCGGCAATGCTTTCCCCCTCCCGAATGTTGAGGCTGGCCTGCTGAAGGGCCTCCTCCATCACCCGGTTTCCCACCACCTGCCGCGCAATCGAGAGGGCCTCCAGGATCGGCACCCCGCTTGCGAGGAGCGTGGACAGCGTCCGCGTACATCGGGAAATGGCGATCTTCTTGGCAATTCCGCCAATCAGGGGAAGGGTGAGGATCAACCGGTCGTATTGCGCGCGTCCGCGCGGCTTTGCAATGTGGCGCCGCAAGAGAAGCGCTGCGGCAATACCCAACATACCCAGCATCCATCCATAGTGGATAAAAAAGTCGCTCAGTTCGATCAGGATCACCGTCGGCAGGGGGAGGGCATGCCGCAGGTCGGTAAAGATCACCACCACCTTCGGCACGACAAACGTCAGGAGAAAAAGGAGGATCAGCAGGCTGACGAGCAACATCAGGGCCGGATAGGCCAGGATCGAGAGGATCCGGTCTCTCAGCCGCGCCTGGTTTTCCAGATGATTCGCCAGACGCAGCATGACCGACTCGAGCTGCCCTCCGGCCTCTCCGGCGCGCACCATCTGGCGGTAAAGTTGGGAAAATATCCGTGGATGCCGATCGAGGGAGGCGGCCAGCGTCGTGCCCTCACGAATTCTCTCCCGGATGTCCAGGCAGGTCTTTCGGGCGGTCTCTTCTTCGGTCTGATCGATCAGCGTCGTCACGGCCTCGATCAGCGGGATTCCCGCCCCCAGAAGCGTGGCCCATTGACGGGTCAAGACGGCCGTCTGTGCAAGGCTCATCCGCCCTGGGAACAGTGAGACCTCTGCAGCTGCGTCCCGCAGCGATACCTCGGTTGGGAAGATGCCCCCCTTCCTGATCCTGGCACGGGCCAGACGGGGGTTATCGGCATCGATCGCCCCCGTCGTTGCCTTCCCACTTCGATCCAGCCCTTTGTAATTGTAAACTGCCATGGAACGGTCCGGAAACCTAAACGGCGAGAGACCCCATACGATCTGTCCGATCCTAGCATGGAGACCCCCGTTTTATCCACGCGGATGGCTTTTCTCGTGTATTTTTTTAAGCCCCTCCCGTGTGACGTGCGTATAGATCTGGGTGCTGGAGAGATCGGCATGCCCCAGCATCATCTGCACCGATCGCAAGTCGGCGCCATTCGCCAAAAGATGCGTCGCGAAGGAGTGTCGTAGCATGTGCGGCGTGATCGTCCGCCGGATGCCCGCAAGCCTTGCATAGTGCTTCAGTCGTTTCCAGAATGCCTGGCGACTCATCTTCTTCCCCCGTGCGGTAACGAACAGGTCGCTGGATATTCTATCTTTGAGGATCCGCGGACGGACCGACATCCGATAATGCGAAAGTTTATCAAGGGCGATCCGACCGATCGGCACGATCCGCTCTTTGGAGCCCTTTCCCCACGTCGCCAGATAGCCGGCCTCCAGATTGACCGCATTTGCTTGTAGACCCACCAACTCGGACACCCGCAGTCCGGTCGCGTAAAGGAGCTCGATCATGGTGTCATCCCGCATCGCAAGGGGCGTCTCCCCTTTTGGGAGATCCAGGAGCGCCTCCACCTCTCGGAATTGTAGCGCACGGGGAAGGCGGAGGGCTTTGCGGGGACCCCGGATGTGCGCCATGGGATCGCGGTGACAGATGCCCTCCGAGGCGATGAACTTAAAGAACGTGCGTAGCGTGGAAAGGAGCCGCATGACGGAGGAAGGGGCAAGCGAAGAGAGACCGGAGACGAACTGAAGAATTGCCTTTCGTTCGATCTGCTCCGGTGACGCAATTGACTGTTCTTGCAGGCCATCCGCAAATTTTTGCAAGTCCCGACGATAGGCCGACAGGGTGTTGGCCGTCAGACCTTTTTCAGCGGAGAGATAGACGAGAAAACGATCAATCAGGTGATGCATGGGAGTAGCGCCGGAAACTTCCGCGTGTCGCACACATAAAAAAAGCCCCCGCTCATTGCTGAACGGGGGCCTTTTTTAAAATCCGGCAGCGTCCTACTTTCCCACACCCTCGCGGGTGCAGTATCATCGGCCCTGGAGGGCTTAACTTCCGTGTTCGGGATGGGAACGGGTGTGACCCCTCCGGCATAACCACCGGAAACCTTGTAAAATCTACGAACTCGAAGGGATAGATGCATTACACATAGAGACCCCTCGAACTCGCACAACGCTGGACATTCCTCGACAACAAGCGACAACAAGCAAAACCGAATCTATCAGAAGCAACTCATGGCTTAAGCCGCACGGTCGATTAGTACGGGTTAGCTGAAAGCCTCACGACTCTTACACACCCCGCCTATATACCCTGTCGTCTACAGGGGACCTTCAGTGCCTTGCGGCAGGGAAATCTTATCTTGGGGTTGGTTTCCCGCTTAGATGCTTTCAGCGGTTATCCGAACCGGACATAGCTACCCGGCGCTGCCCCTGGCGGGACAACCGGCATACTAGAGGTCCGTTCAACCCGGTCCTCTCGTACTAGGGTCGACTCCCCTCAAATTTCCTACGCCCACAACAGATAGAGACCAAACTGTCTCACGACGTTTTGAACCCAACTCTCGTACCGCTTTAACGGGCG
>CAZOFZ010000104.1:0-6588 GCA_964579175.1 uncultured Nitrospirota bacterium
AACCCGAACCAGCCCAGCCAGAGGACGATGGCCCCGATCGTGGCCGACGTCATGCTGTGACCCGGAATGGCGTTGACCCTCCCGTCGGGCCCGTACTTCCCGATGCGGGGACCGAGGACAATCACACCCGCCAGCGCCGCCCAGCCGCCAACGGAGTGGACGACCGTGGAGCCGGCAAAGTCCCACATCCCCTTGCCCGCAAGCCACCCGCCCCCCCAAATCCAGTGGCCCACGATCGGGTAGACCAGACCCACCAGGAAGAACGAGAAGACGATGAACGAGATGTATTTGATCCGTTCGGCCACGGCGCCGGAGACGATGGTGGCCGCCGTCCCCGCGAAGACCAATTGGAAGAAAAACTTGGCCAGCAGCGGCACGGTAGCCCAGGCGATGGAGGGGTAGTCCCCCTGATAGAGGTCGCCGGTCATCGGGGAGTTGTCCGCGCCGCCGATGAAGAAAAGGCCGGATGTCCCCATGAACCCGCTGCCGTTTCCGAACATCATGCCCCAGCCGATCGCCCAGAACGCGAGGGAGGAGACGGCGAAGACGATGAAGTTTTTAGAGAGGATGTTGACCGTATTTTTGCTGCGGCAGAAACCCGACTCCACCATCGCAAAGCCCAGGTTCATGAAGAAAACCAGCATGGCGGTGAGGAGCACCCAGATGGTATCGGCCGCCACCTTCCATTCGGCAGGTCCGGCGGGTGCCGCCGCGGGCGCGGCCTCAGTCGGCGCGGCCTCAACGACAGGCGGGGCCTCAACGGCTTCCGCCACGGGCGGGGCCGCAAGTTCCGGTGAGACGACCTCCTCCGTTGCGGGTGGGGTATCTTGGGCAAAAGCGGGGGCGAACCACCCCATAAACCCGAAAACGACGAAGAACCACGCGACTACAGAACGACCTGACACAAGGCGCTTATCCATATCACCCTCCCCACAGGATCGATACCTCCCCACTGGGGGGAGGGGGGGCTCCCCCACCCCCTCCCCCGGTGTTCAGCCGGGCCTAGAAGCTGTAGACCAGACCCGCAACCAGGCGATCCATGTTATCGGTGGTACTCCCCGGATCGTCATTTTCGTAGATGGCCGCATCGGCCTTGTCGTGGCGATATTCCAGGCGCACCATGAAGTCTTTGGCCACCTGGTGTTCGCCCGTCAGGGTAAATTCCTGAACGGCGTTGTCCGGTACCCCGAACAGCACACCGTCATCGTCTTCCACGTGCTCGAAGCGGAACGCGACGGCGCACGGCTTCATGCTCCATTTGGCATAGGCGGCAATCCCCGAATAACTGAGGCTGGCGCCACCGGCCAGAGGATCGAAGCGGCCCTTGTCATAGTTGAGCATGAAGGACAAGTCGTTCGTGGCATTGTAGGTGACGACAAGGTCATATACGTTGAAGTCTTTGAAGCTGCCGCTCTCTTCGGGGCCCACCCAATTGAAGACGATGGGCAACTGCTTCACGGGCGTTGCGCCGAGGGTCACGCCATAGGTATTGCTGCCATTCGTGTCATCTACCACGTTGTTCCAGCCGTTGTAGAAATACCCATTGACGTAGAACTTGTCGGAGACCGGCAGATTTGCCCGCAGCCCCGTGTGATAGTACGGGATTGCGCAGCAGAAAAGGAGGCCCCGGGTGTAGTTCCAGTTGGCGTTTGACTCGATCACCTCGGCCCCCATGTGGGTCACGAACTTCCCCACGTCCAACGTCACCTTGTAGGGGGTGGCCCATGTGAGATAGGCCTGCTGAATATGCTTGAAGGTCTCCGTTTCGCTGTCTCCATTCAGCGAGCTGCTATGGACAAAATCGGTTGTTTCGCCAAAGTTCAGGTCAATCCGAAACCCCGCCGGATCGGCACTCTTCTGGAAGACCAGTTCGGCCAAATTGATGCCGATGCTGTTATGGTGGAAATCGAAATTGCTGCCACCGGGACCGATGGTATTCATGTTGGAATCGGGTTTATTGAAATTGTAGCTGTAATACAGGTCGAGAAACCCGCTGGTCTGTACGGACGACATTCCTCCCTCGGCAAACAAACTGCCTGCCGTGACGACCAAAAACGCAATCGCCAAACCCCACGTTCTGGCTAAACGCATCGTGACCTCCCCTTAAAGTTGCGATCCATCCTACCCTGGGCCACCCTGGCCCCCGCCTGTCGTGCCGACCGCCTCGTCCCATACCACGGAATTGGGGCATCGGCTGACGTATTCATACGCCGTTCCCGTCTATTTTTCAAGACCCTGTTTCACCACCTCTTGAATCCTGCAGATGTCATTTAGAAGGCGGGAGAGCATGGCGTAGTCAATCATATTGGGGCCGTCGGAGGGGGCCTCGTCCGGACATGGATGGACCTCCAGAAAGAGACCGTCGCATCCCGCCGCCACCGCCGCGCGAGAGAGGGGCAACACAAACTCCCGCTGTCCCGACGACACCTTCCCCCCCGCACCGCCGCCCGGAAGCTGCACGCTGTGCGTGCCGTCAAAGATGACCGGGTAGCCCCACTGCCGCATGATGACCAGCGCGCGCAGATCGCTCACGAGATTGTTGTACCCAAAGGTGGTTCCGCGTTCGGTCAGGAAGAGACGCAGGTTGCCGGTCGAGATCACCTTTTCCACGACGTTCTTCATCTCCCAGGGGGCCAGGAATTGCCCTTTCTTTACATTCACCACCCTCCCCGTCTGGCCCGCAGCCAGCAGCAGATCGGTCTGCCGACAGAGAAGTGCGGGAATTTGCAAAACGTCCAGCACCTCCGCTGCGGCCACGGCCTCCTGCGGCGAATGCACATCGGAAAGTACCGGCGCCCCAATCTCCGATTTTACTTTCTGAAGAATCCGCAATCCTTCCTCCATCCCGATCCCGCGAAAGGAGCCGATGGCGCTTCGATTGGCCTTGTCGTAAGACGATTTGAAAATGAAGGGGACATTGTGTCGCGCGGCGATCTTTCCGATCGTTTCGGCAGCGCTGAGGGCCAGCGACTCGTTCTCGATCACGCACGGGCCGGCAATGAGAAAAAGCGCCCCTCCCCCCACCCGGATACCACCCACTTCCACCGTCATTCTATCCACCTCCGAACCATGATCGTCTATAAAATGGAGAAACCAACCGTCATCCTTGAGTTTGCGCGACACATCCTAGACCCTCACCCGGCAAGAGTAACACCCATGCCTCCGCAACATGACCGTCTACGGTATGCCGTCCACCACGGCGGTGAGTGGCGGGCGTGGGCAAGCGCAGCGATTTTTTTTGGCATACTTTTACGGTAGATCCTCCAGTACCGTATGCTTTCCTTCCTGATACTGTTGCCGCGCCCGTGCAACCCGATCTAGAAACTTCTCGTCCTTTAACAAGTGGTGGCCGAACGCGTCGGGGTCGAGACCCGTATCAGCGCTTCGGGATTCCCGCTTAAAACATGCGGGAATGACGGGGGAGGGGTTTCCGGAACCACCGTATTAGCGTACGGTTTTTAGACGTGCCTCTCAAGCGATGCCCGGATAAATTCACGGAACAGGGGATGAGGATGCTGGGGACGGGATTTGAACTCCGGATGAAATTGCACGGCCAGGAACCAGGGGTGACCGTTAAGTTCGATCATCTCGACCAGATTCCCGTCCGGCGACAGACCGGACAGTCGCAGTCCCACGTCGGTCAACACCTGCCGATATTGGTTATTGACTTCATAGCGGTGCCGATGGCGTTCTGAAATGGTCTCCGACCGGTAGGCGGCATGGGCCTTCGTCCCTTTTTCGACGTGGCATGGATAGGCCCCCAGACGCATGGTTCCCCCCTTTTCGGTCAGATCGCGCTGCGTGGTCATCAGCGCGATGACCGGATGGGGTGTGTCGGGATTGAATTCGGCGCTGTTGGCCCGATCCAGACCGAGCTTGTGTCGCGCAAATTCGATCACGGCGCATTGCATGCCCAGACAGATCCCGAAGAATGGGATGCGTCCTTCTCGCGCAAAACGACAGGCCGAAATCTTCCCTTCGATCCCCCGATTGCCAAAACCGCTGGCCACCAGAATGCCGTCATAGTCTTTCAGGACCCCCTCCCCGCCCCCTTCCAGCGTTTCACTGTTGATCCATCCGATCTCGACCCGCGCCCGATTGCCAATCCCGCCGTGAATGAGTGACTCGTGGAGGCTTTTATAGGAGTCCCGCAATTCGACATATTTACCCACCAGGGCAATCCGAACCGTGGCTTTGGGGTGTTGCACGGCATGGACCACCTCCTTCCATGCGTCTAATTCAGGGGGTGGCGCCTGAAGTTGCAACCTTTGGAGGATCAGGTCATCCAGCCCTTCATCGTGAAAGCGGAGGGGAATCTCAAAAATGGATTCCACATCCTGCGCATTGATCACGGCGGTCTGCGCCACGTTGCAGAACAGGGCAATCTTCCGTTTTAACTCCACGTCAATGGGGCGATCCGTCCGGCACAACAGGATGTCGGGCTGGATGCCGATCTCGCGCATCTTGTTGACGCTGTGCTGCGTCGGTTTGGTCTTGAGCTCGCCCGCCGCCTGGATGAACGGCACCAGCGTCACCAGGATATAGAGCACATTCTCCCGTCCGCAATCGTAGGGAAATTGACGGATCGCCTCCAGAAACGGCAGGCTTTCGATGTCCCCCACCGTGCCGCCAATCTCCACGATCGCCACATCCACCTCGGTACCGCCGACGGAAAGGATGCACCGTTTGATTTCATCTGTAATATGGGGGACAACCTGCACGGTCCCCCCCAGATAATCGCCGCGACGCTCCCGCGTGATCACGTTGTAATACACCCGCCCCGCCGTGTAGTTATTGGCCTTGGACATATTCAGGGAGGTAAATCGTTCGTAATGTCCCAGGTCCAGATCGGTCTCGGCCCCGTCATCCGTGACGAAGACTTCGCCATGCTGGTAGGGATTCATCGTGCCGGGGTCCACGTTGATGTAGGGATCCAGCTTCAGAAAAGTAACCCGAATCCCGCGCTCCGAGAGCAGCTTGCCGATGGCCGCCGCAGCCACCCCTTTGCCCAGCGAAGAGACAACACCCCCCGTAATGAAAATATATTTTGTCGGCATGGACTCCCCCCGTTACGCCTGCTGCGCCAGTATCGCCCGTGCCCGGACCAAATCCTCCGGGAGATTGACCTCCCAGAACGAGGCGGCCTCGTGTGGCGCGATCTCCACGACCTGGATCGTTCCCCCCTGCTCCAGAATCCGAAGCTGCTCCAACTGCTCCATCCCCTCCAGGCGCCCCTCCGGCGCCTTTGCGATGCGAAGGAGGAAATCGCGCCGAAACAGGTAAATCCCGTAGTGTTTATAGTATTTAAACTGACCGTCATCCGCCCGCGGATAGGGAATGAGGGAACGCGAAAAATAGAGGGCGCGGCCCCGCAGATCGCTGACCACTTTTACGGAGGAGGGAGACGACCGCTCCGCCGGGTCGGTCATCTCGGATTTCACCGTAAGCGCGTCGCTGTCTGACGTAAGGCCCAGATCGATCAAGCGATCCAGCGTCTCGGGCAGGAACAGCGGCAGGTCGCCCTGTAGATTCATCACCAGGGCTGCGGGGATTTTTTCGGCCACTTCGGCCACCCGCTCCGTGCCGGTGCGATGGGTCGAGGAGGTCAACCATCCCTCACCGCCGAACGCCTCAACCACTTTCAAGATTCGCGCATCGTCGCTGGCCACCACCACCCGGTTCGCCCGCTTCACCTGCATGGCCCGCCGCCAGACCTGTTGCACCATCGGCATGCCCCCGAGGTCGGCAAGCGGTTTTCCCGGAAAACGGCTGGAGCGATACCGCGCAGGGATGACCACCAGGACATCCCCGGACGCCACGTCATGATTCATGGCAGTGCCCGCTTCAACGTCTCTTTTTCGATTGCCGCCGTTCCGACAATGCCGACCGCCAATCCTGCGGCACAATTGGCCATCCGCGCCGCGTCCACAAGGGAGGCCCCCGCGCAGAGGCCCAGGGCCAGCGTGCCGATCACGGTGTCCCCCGCACCCGTGACGTCGAACACGTCCTTGGCCTCGGTGGGAATATGCGTCACCGTCCCCCCGCGCTCGAACAGGCTCATCCCCGCCTCGCCGCGTGTAATCAGGATCGCCTCGCAGGCCATCTTCTTCAACAGCCACGCCCCCGCGGCCAGAAGGGTCCGTTCGTCTCGGATGGCAATCCCCGTCGCCTGCGCGGCCTCCAGGTGGTTCGGCGTAATCAGGGTCGCATTTTTATAGGCGGGGAAATGGCCCACCTTGGGGTCCACCAGGACCGGCACCCCCCGCTTTCTGGCAACCGGCAGCAACGTCTTGATCAGGCGGGGGGTGACCACCCCTTTTGCGTAGTCCGAGATGACAACGCCGTTGACACGCGGGATGGCACCGACGACAAAGTCAATCAGTCCTTTTTCGATTTTGGATGGAAGGGGATCGTTCTTCTCATGATCGTAGCGGACGACCTGCTGGTGATGGGCAATGATCCGCGTCTTCTGGGTGGTCGGACGGTCCGAATCCAGGAGAATCCCCTCGCACGATACCCCCTTTTCGGCAAACTCCCGCACAATCCACTTTCCCGCGTTGTCTGCCCCCACCACCCCCGCAATGATCC
>CAZOFZ010000105.1:0-6478 GCA_964579175.1 uncultured Nitrospirota bacterium
TCCAGTCGTTGCGCGCACTGTCGGTTCGGGAGGGCGACCGGATTGTGGTCGCCGTCTCCGGCGGGGCCGATTCGGTCTGTCTGCTACACGTGCTGGCCAGGCTTGATCGCTTCTCCCTCCACGTGGCCCATCTGAATCACCGGTTTCGCAAGGAAGCCGATTCCGAGGCGCGATTTGTCGAAAATCTGGCAGCCGAATGGGGCCTTCCATCCACCCTCGAATCGTGGCCGATCGAAGCGCTCAGTCGGCAGGCGGGCCTTTCAAGGCAGGAGGGGGCGCGTCATTTCCGCTATCAATTTCTGACCACGTGTGCAGACCGGATTGGCGCCCGCTGGATTGCGACGGGGCACACCGCCGACGATCAGGCTGAAACTGTCCTGATGCGGCTTCTGCGGGGCGCGGGCGGCCGAGGGCTCTCCGGCATCCCCCAGGTCCGGGCCGACCGGATCATCCGCCCACTCCTGACGACGACGCACGAGCAGATCGTGGCGGAACTTGCGCGCGCGCGCATTCCCCACATCGAAGATCGCTCCAATGCTGCGCCCACCTATCTGCGCAATCGGATCCGTCATCAACTCCTCCCCCGCATCCAGGCCGATCACCCCAACGTTCGGGCGATCCTCTGCAGGACGGCCCGCCTGCTGGAGGCGGAAGACGATTTTTTGCGGCAATATGCGCGGGAGCAGATGCCGACCGTCTGCCTTGAACAGTCGGAGGACGAGATCGTCTTCGATGTCGCCCGACTCAACCGGCTTCATCCGGCCATACGGCGACGGGTGCTTCGGGAAGGGCTTGCGGAAATCCATCGGCCATCCGATCGGGGTCTGCGAGATGTCGGTTTTACGCAGATTGAAGGGCTGATGGAATTGCTAGATGGAGAGACCGGGAGGCGGCTTTCGCTCCCCATGGGTACGTCGGCCCGCCGGGAGTATGACCGGCTGATCCTTTCACGCTCTCAACTTCAGGAGACGCCGCTTCCGACGGTTGAGATTGGGGTGCTTTCGTGGCGGGTCAACCTGCCTGCGTGGGGGATCGCCTTCCTGCTGGAGCGGGTGTACAAACCGCCTTCCCGCAACACCCTTTCGCTCGATCTGGATCGGATTTCGCTTCCACTCACCCTGCGCAGTTGGCAGGCGGGGGACCGCTTTGTCGGCGTGGGGATGAACGGGCATCACAAAAAGATACAGGATTTTTTCTCGGATGCGAAAATTCCTCGTCCCTTGAGGCTCCGCATTCCGTTGCTGACCTGCCGGGAGGGTATCCTCTGGATTGTGGGCCACCGCGCAGACGCCCGTTTCATCGCGTCCGAAGGGACGGAGCGCGTCCTCTCGCTGGAAGTCCTTTCCGTTACGAAAACAGCAGGGCGCCCAGCAGGACGGCCACGAGATTGACGACCTTGATCATCGGGTTGATGCCGGGGCCGGCGGTGTCTTTATAGGGGTCGCCGACGGTGTCGCCCGTGACGGCGGCCTGATGCGCCGGGCTTTTCTTTCCGCCATGGTGCCCCTCCTCGATATATTTTTTGGCGTTGTCCCAGGCCGCGCCGCCGGAGGTCATCGAAATGGCCACAAACAGTCCCGTGACGATGCTGCCGACCAACACCCCGCCCAGCGCCTTCGGCCCCAACACGAAGGCCACGACCACCGGCACGAGCACCGGAATCAGCGACGGAATCATCATCTCGGAAATGGCGGCGCGGGTCACGATGTCCACGCATTTGCCATATTCGGGCTTGCCGGTGCCGTCCATGATCCCTTTGATCTCTCGGAACTGGCGGCGCACCTCCTCCACGATCGAGCCGGCCGCCTGCCCCACCGCCTTCATCAGAAAGGCGCCGAACAGAAACGGCAACATCCCGCCGATGAAGAGGCCCACCAGCACCATCGGATCGGCCAGATCGAAGACCATCGCCGTCTTCCCGGTGGAGACCGACCGGACATATTCCGAGAAGAGGACGATCGCCGCAAGGCCCGCCGAACCGATCGCGTAGCCCTTCGTGACCGCCTTGGTCGTGTTGCCGACGGCGTCCAGCGGATCGGTCACGTCGCGCACGGCCTTGTCCATGTGGGCCATTTCGGCGATGCCGCCCGCGTTGTCGGTGATCGGCCCGAACGAGTCGATGGCCACCACGATCCCCGCCATCGTCAGCATGGCCTCTGCGGCAATCGCCACGCCCAAAAGGCCGGCCAGCGCGTGGCTGGCCAGAATGGCGGCGCCAATCACCATCACCGGAAGCGCCGTGGACTGGAGCGAGATGGCCAGCCCCGCGATGATGTTGGTTCCATGTCCGGTGACGGAGGCCTGGGCGATCTCCCGAACGGGGGAGAATTTCTTCGCGGTGTAATAGTCGGTGATCACCACCAGCGCCATCGTGACGGCCAGCCCCACAAGCGCGCAGAGGTAGTAATTCATGCCGGAGATGCCCCCCACGCCGTCCATCATCCGCATCGTGAGCGGGTAGAAGGCTACGCCAGAGA
Source organism: uncultured Nitrospirota bacterium (assembly GCA_964579175.1). Classification (GTDB taxonomy): domain Bacteria; phylum Nitrospirota; class Nitrospiria; order SBBL01; family CAZOFZ01; genus CAZOFZ01. The sequence continues at coordinate 2,478 of CAZOFZ010000105.1, forward strand.
GGACGCCCGTTGCCACGAAGCCCTTGTAGAGCGCGGGCATGATGCCGCCCCCTTCGTTCAACTTGACGAACCAGCTGCCGATGATCGTCGTGAGGATCGCGATTCCGCCCAGCACGAGCGGGAAGAGAAGGGCCTCTTTGGCGTCGGGATAGAGCAGATGCGAAAGGGCCATCGTGGCCACGGTGGTGACGGCGTAGGTCTCGAACAGGTCGGCGGCCATCCCCGCGCAGTCGCCGACGTTGTCGCCCACGTTGTCGGCGATCACGGCCGGGTTGCGCGGATCGTCCTCCGGGATCCCCGCCTCGACCTTGCCCACCAGGTCCGCGCCCACGTCGGCGGCCTTGGTGTAAATCCCCCCGCCCACGCGTGCGAAGAGGGAAATGAGGCTGCCGCCCAACCCCAGCGATAACAGCGCGGGAATTGTCCTGGCCTCGCCCGCGATCTCCACCGCGACGGTGTAGAACCCCGTGACGGCCAGGAGTCCCAGGCCGATCAGGAGCAGGCCCGTCACAGCCCCCCCCCGAAACGCCACCTGGAGCGCCGCGTTCATCCCCTGATGCGCCGCCTGCGCCGTGCGGGCATTGGCGCGAACGGCCACCATCATCCCGACGTAACCGGAGATGGCCGAGGCCGTCCCACCGACCAGAAAGCCCATTGCCGTGAGCAATCCGAAGTGATCCGACCAGGCCCCGGCGGCCCAGAGCAGCACAAAAAGGACGGCTGCCACACCGGCCACGGCCTTGAACTGGCGCACCATGTAGGCCTGGGCCCCTTCATGGATGGCCGCCTGGATCGCCTGCATGGCCCGCGACCCGGCGGGCAACTTCACGATCCAAAACGACAGATAGATGGCATAAGCAATGCCGATGCCGGCGCAGGCAAACGAAAACAAAATGGCACTGTTCAAGAACTCCTCCTTGATTTAGGCATGAAAGTGAACGACAGGTCTAACCGGGTATACGACGGTGGGGGCGTGGGCAGCGTATCGTTACTCCTCCACGACGGCGGATTCATCGTCCGGGTTCCATCCGGACGCCTTGTCGCACGCGTCGAGATAGTGTCTGGCCCAGGACAGATAGATGCTGGCCGCGCTCTTCATGGCCATTGCGCCCTTGTCCAGGCTTTGCAGCGTCTCTTCGCTGGCGCCTGCCTGGCGCAGCGCCTCGATCTGCTCGGAAAGGGCACGGCCGAGTGTGTCCATCGCATTCAGTACGCCGTCAAATGCTGTTTTCAAGTCCATTCCGATTCCTTTCTGTCCTACCCGTACCCGAATGGTTTCCGGGGGGGGTGCCCTCGCCTCTTCTTGCGTCTTGCGGAGACCCCTTGCCGGCGGTGCGGGTGCATTCTATCGTACTTGCGATAGACACGTCCACTTTTAAAATATTGACGTTTAGCTAAATACACGGATACATTTCTCGCCCCCCTCCTCATTCGAGGAGGCCGGGACGCCGGCTGCGGGGCAGGGGGTACCGGTGACCTCTTCCCGTCATGTTTTACGTGTCTGCCTTCGAGCGCCCTCTCAAACCACCCCTCACCCCTCCCACCCCTCCTTTGGATAAGGAGGGGAATGAATCGTACCTATTATTATAAAGATCAATAAAATGGTCGGTTGACACCTTTATCGTGGAGGCGATACGATTCCGCCCACGATGACCCTCCTCAGTGCTTTTTTTTTCAAGGGCACCCTCCTTTTTTATCTGCTGGGTACCTGCCTTTTCTTTCTGGGCCTATGGCGCAGGGATAGAGAGCGATCTTCTCCCGCTACCCCTGAAGCGACGGGGGTTTGGCGCCCGGCCCTGTTTGTGACGGGGGTCGGATTTGTCTGTCACACACTGGCGCTGGCCCTGCGGCTTCCGTCGGTGCCCTTTACCAGCCTGCATGATGCCCTCTCTTTTTTCTCGTGGGCCCTGGTCCTGATCTTCTGCTGGATCGATTTGCGATACCGGATGGATGTGCTGGGTTCGTTCGTGCTACCGCTGGCCGATCTCTCGCTGGTCTCCGCGTCCGCGCTCCCCAACGAAATCCGCAACATGAACATCTCTCTGAAGACCGCCTGGCTGGGGGCGCATACGACCCTCTCCATCCTGGGGATTGCGGCCTTTGCGATGGCCTTCATTGCGGGGGTGATGTACCTGCTTCAGGAACGTTTTTTGAAGGCCAAACAGTTTAACGCCCTCTACGATCGGCTCCCTTCCCTCGACCTGTTGGATCAATGGAACGAGAGGGCGATCCTGCTTGGGTTTCCGCTGTTGACCGTGGGGATGATTTCCGGGGCCATCTGGTCGCAATATGCGGTCGGATCGCCCTGGACCCTGAATAATCCCAAGCAGCTCCTGGCCGTTTGCGCATGGGTTTTTTATCTGATCGTCCTGCATGGGCGGATCACGTTCGGGTGGCGGGCCCGGCAGGCGGCGCGTCTGGCCATTTTCGGGTTTGTGGGGACGCTCTTTATTTTCGTGGCCCTGGCATGAACGATGAATCTGGTATTGGCAGGGCTGAATCATAAAACCGCGCCCATCGAAATTCGGGAACGTTTTTCGATGACGGAGACGGCGATGGGGGAGGCGCTCTGTCGTCTGAAGTCCGACCCGCAGGTGGAAGAGGTCGCGGTGCTCTCCACCTGCAATCGGGTGGAGGTCTGCGCCGTGGTTCGGGAGACCCGCGCGGGCCTTGAAGCGCTATCCTCCTTCCTCACCCGATACCCCGCCGGGCTGCCCCCCGAAAAGATCGCCCCCTGCCTCTATCTCTACTCGGCCACCGACGCGATTCGGCACCTCTTCCGGGTGGCGTCCAGTCTCGATTCGATGGTGATCGGGGAGCCGCAAATTCTGGGGCAGGTGAAGGATGCCTTCGATCAGGCCATGCTGCACAAGACCACGGGCGTCATCCTGAACAAGGTGTTCAAGAAGACCCTTTCGGTGGCCAAGCGGATTCGCACGGAGACGAAAATCGCCGAAAATGCCGTCTCGATCAGCTATGCGGCGGTCGAACTGGCCCGGAAAATTTTCGGGAAACTCTCGGCCCATTCCGTGCTGCTGATCGGGGCGGGGGAGATGGCGGAGCTTGCGGCGCGTCATTTCGTGGATCATCGGGTCAAGTCCATCGCCATTGCCAACCGCAGTTTCGAACGGGCCGTGGAGCTTGCGCACCTGTTCAATGGCGTTCCGGTGCCGTTCGAAGATTTCATGGCCGAAATGGTGGAGTCCGACATCGTGCTCTGCTCCGCCGGGGCACCGCACTATTTAATCGGCGTGGATGACGTGGCGCGCGTCGTCACGGCGCGCCAGAATCGCCCCATTTTTTTGATCGACATTTCGGTGCCGCGCAACATCGATCCTGCCGTCAATGGCCTGGACAATGTCTTCCTCTACGACATTGACGACCTCAAATTCTCCGTGGAGGCCAACCTCCGGATGCGCGAGATGGAGGCGCTGAAGGCCGAAGAAATCGTGGTGGAGGAGGCCGGCGCCCTTTCGCGCTGGTTGAAGTCGCTGGATGCCGTGCCGATGATCGTGGCCCTAAAAGATCGGGCGGAAGAGATTCGCCGTGCGGAGACGGAAAAACTGTTCGGCCGAATCGGTACGTTGACGCCGGCGCAGCGGGAGGCGCTGGAGGGGATGACCACGGCCCTTGTCAACAAATTGCTCCACGACCCGTTGACCGTACTGCGTGAAGAGGCGGGGTCGGCCAATGGCAATATGGTGTTGGAGGCGGCCCGGAAACTGTTCCACTTGGAGGCGGTGCCTGTCGAAAACGAGGGCCTTCCCAAGCCGCGCGGATAAAACCGTGGCACCCGACCCGGTCGCGTCACACCCCCGCCCTTCGGATTCGGGCAGAAAGTGGGGACGATTTGATGGAGGGTGGCCCTGGCGAGGACAAATGTTACGGCGGTCGCGGCCATGACACCGCGCTGTCCTGCGAAAAGGTCGTTGGTGTGCCGTAACGGAAGTGTGGAAAAATTCCACAGGGTGTATACAAAAAGATACACCCTTCTTTAAAGT
>CAZOFZ010000106.1:0-6391 GCA_964579175.1 uncultured Nitrospirota bacterium
TTTCCAATTGAGGCAACGATCCCCGTTGGGGTAGATTTTCGATGAGGCAATGCGGTAAATTGACAACCACCGAAGGCGGACGGTATAATCACACTCCTTTCCAGACGGGGGCGTGCGGCGTTTTGATGTCTCGTAAGTCCGCGCGATCCGTGGCATATCGGCATGTCCGTTTTAGAATCAATACGTTAAGAGATGGAAAAACAGGGTCTGCTTTTTGTCGTGTCGGCGCCTTCTGGCGCGGGTAAGACGTCACTGTGCAAGGGGATTGTCAAAAAAGTTCCGAACCTGTCCTATTCGGTCTCCTTTACGACGCGCGCGCCACGACCCGGTGAAGTGCACGGTCAGGATTATTTCTTTGTGGACGCGGAAAGCTTTCGGGAGCGCATCGATAAGAACGATTTTGTCGAATGGGCCGAAGTCCACGGAAACCTCTATGGGACTTCGCGTGAACTCCTGATGAGTCAGACGGATCGCGGTATTGATGTCCTGCTCGACATTGATTCACAGGGCGCCATGACGCTCAAGAAGAAGCATAACGAAGGGGTTTACGTCTATATTCTACCTCCTTCGTTCGACACCCTGCGCCAGCGCCTGATGGACCGGAAGTCGGACGCGCCGGAAGAGGTCGCAAAACGCCTTCAACGGGCGCGGGAAGAAATCTGGAACTACCGGCAATATTATTACCTGATCGTCAACCGTGAATATGAGGACGCCCTCAGGGAACTGGAGGCCGTGATTCTTGCGGAACGGATCAAGACAAAACGGATGAATCTGTCCTGGATCGAGGAAGCGTTCATCAAACAACTGAACAAAGAAGGCTGACCCGACGCTGTGCTCTGCGTGGACACAGAAGGCGTCAAGACTAAAACAAAACGAAGAGGTCCGAGAGATGGATGTCATTTCCCTTCCCCTTGAAATGGGTGCTTCAAACGTCGATTCGCGCTATCGTCTGGTCGTGATTGCCTCCGAACGGGTGCGTCAGCTCATGGAAGGTGGAGCGCCACTGGTCGAATCCCGGCACACCAAGCCGGCCACGGTGGCACTCCAGGAGATCTTGGAGGGAAAGCTGGAAATCCTCTACGGGGAAGAGGCGGTCCAGGTGCAACGGGAGGCCAAGCGGTCACGCGAGGCACTGAAGAAGCGTGCCCCGTTCCCGTCGTCGGAACCTGGACCGGACAACATGGAGCAAGCCCTCAAGAAAGAAATGAACGCCTACCTTGAGGCCTCCGCGAAACAGGGAGAACCTTCCGGACGCTGATCCCATGGGCCCATCTGGAATGGAGCGGGATGCCGCAAGTTTCGCACACCACGCGCCCCGCGTCGGGTTCCCGGCCGAAGCCCGAAGTATCGAAGCGGCAGGTCACGACATCCTGTCCGGGAAAACGGTCCTGCTGGGCATTACGGGGAGCATTGCGGCGTACAAGGCGCTGCAAATCGTCCGCGACCTGACGGCCATCGGCGCCCGTGTTCGGGTGGTACTCACCCCGACGGCCCGCCGTTTCGTACCTGCCATAACCCTTCAAGTTTTTTCCGGACATCCGGTCTTTTGCGACCTTTTCGACCCCCACGACGACATACTTCATCTGACCCTTGCGCGTGACGCCGACCTGATTCTGATTGCGCCGGCAACGGCACATTTCATGGCCAAGATGGCGGCGGGTCTGTCCGACGATCTGTTGGGGAACCTCCTCCTTTCCGCGACCGCGCCCGTGGTCGTCGCACCCGCCATGGACCTGAACATGTGGACGCATCCAGCGGTGCGGCAAAACGTTTCCTGCCTGCGCGAACGGGGAGTTGTGGTGATCGACCCGGACGTGGGCCCCCTCGCCTCCGGTGCCATCGGGGCGGGCCGTCTGGTCGAACCCGACGCGATTCTTTCGCATCTGCGCGCCGTACTGGACCGGAAACGGGACCGGAAAACGGGTTTGCACGCGGACCTTCCCCTCAAGGACGACGTGGTGCTGATCACGGCCGGTCCGACCCGTGAGCCGATCGATCCGGTTCGCTTTATCTCCAATCGCTCTTCCGGAAAAATGGGATATGCCGTTGCCGAAGTGGCGCGGCAGTGGGGCGCGCGGGTGATTCTGATCAGTGGCCCGACGGCCCTGACCGCGCCGGAAGGGGTTCTTTGTGTCCCGGTTCAAACCGCGCATGAGATGCAGCAGGCCGTGAAGCAATACCACCCGGAAGCGACCCTGTTGGTGGCGGCGGCGGCGGTGAGTGATTACCGGACGCGAGAAAGTTCCGGGAAGCTCAAGAAAACGGGACGACCCCGCCCGATCCTTCTGGAGGAGACGGAAGACATCCTGGCCTGTTTGAAGGCCCGGAAGGGGGAGCGATTCTGGGTTGGTTTTGCGGCGGAAACCGAATCGCTCGTCGAGAACGCGCAAAAGAAACTGAAACAGAAGGGTCTCGATCTGATTGTCGCAAACGATGTGACGAAACCCGGCGCGGGCTTCGATCTTTCCACCAATATCGCGCACCTGATAGACACCCACGGCAAGATCACCCCCCTTCCGATGATGTCCAAAAAGGCGCTTGCGGCGCGGATCCTGGAAGAGGTTTTGGCCCTGCGGTGAATCGAGGGGCATTGTCAGGGGCGCCCTTTTGCATTCCCGTGGGGGCTGTCATATAATCCAGTCCATGACAAACGGCAGATACGACATCCAACCCCGACGGCTGATCGTCTCCGTCTTCCTGGTTATCATCGGCGTTGTCCTCGGTGTCACACTCGTCTCCGAGCTGCACCTGCTCCCCGTTGGCCGGGCCGTGGACGGCTCTCAGGCCGAAAAACCGCGGGTCGCGCTGCCGGCCATTTTGCAAACGGAGCACAACTTCTCGGAAATCGCAAAGGCCGTCACCCCTGCGGTGGTCAACATCTCGTCCACGCGGGTGGTCCAACGGGAAGAGTCCGGCTCTCCGTTCGATGACCCTTTTTTCAGGCGGTTTTTCGGGGATGAACCCTTCAGGCATCCGGGGCCACGGAAACGCAAGGAACAGGGCCTGGGCTCCGGGGTGATCGTGGGGGCCGACGGGCTGATTGTCACCAATCACCACGTGATTGCGAAGGCGGATGAAATCAACGTCATCCTCGCGGACAAACGGGAGTTTAAGGGGAAGGTTATTGGAACCGACCCCAAAACCGACCTGGCCGTGATTCGGATTGAAGCGGACAACCTGCCGACGGTTCCCTGGGGGGACTCTTCCGCCCTGCAGGTGGGAGAATATGTCCTGGCCGTCGGGAATCCGTTTGGGCTGAACCAGACCGTCACCATGGGAATCGTTTCGGCCATCGGGCGGGCCAATGTCGGCATTGCCGATTACGAAGACTTCATCCAGACCGATGCGGCCATCAACCCCGGCAATTCGGGGGGGGCGCTGGTCAACACGCGCGGAGAACTGATCGGCATCAACACCGCCATTTTCAGCCAGAGTGGTGGATATATGGGAATCGGATTCGCCGTCCCCAGCGACATGGTCAAATCGGTCGTTTCGAGCCTGTTGAAGGGGGGCAAGGTGGTGCGTGGCTGGCTGGGTATCTCCATCCAGGAAGTAACCCCGCAACTGGCCCAGGAATTCGGACTCAAAGAGTCCAAAGGGGCCCTGATTTCGGACGTTCTCGAGGACAGCCCGGCGGAATCGGCGGGATTGAAGCGGGGCGACATCGTGGTCGAACTCAACGGCCAACCGATCGAAACCGCCTCGCAGTTGCGAAATCATGTGGCGCAGCTGGGCGTCGGAACACGCGCCCGGGTGCAGGTCATCCGCAGTGGAAAAGAGAAGAACATTGAGATCAAGATCGAGGCGCAACCGAAAGAGATTGCGCAGGCCGGAGAAGAGGGAGAAAATGCCCTCGCCGGCGTCCAGGTACGGGCACTGACGCCGGAGCTGGCCCGGCAACTGGGTCTTTCCAGGACGGCGCACGGTGTGGTGGTCGTCCATGTCGAACAGGACAGCCCCGCCGACGCTGCGGGCCTGATGCAGGGCGACCTGATCATGGAAATTAACCGAAATACAGTGGAAGATGTGGCACAGTACAATGCCCGTCTCGCCGAGGCCGACCGGGAGGCGCCCCTCTTGCTCCTGGTCCAGAGACAGGGAAGGGCACTGTTTCTAACGATTGCCCCCTGAGGGGTTGGCGGGAATTGAGGAGGTGCAGATGAGTGGAAGACTTCTGGCGTGGCTACTGGCGGGGCTGTTGTTGAGTGGCGTTCCGGTGGCACGGGCGGTCGAGATTCAACTCTCCGGCATTGCGCAGGACGAGTTTCGGGACTTCACGGAAGAGGCCGGTTTGATGATCAGCTATCTTCCCCTTTCCCCGGCGGAACCGTTGGGAATTTTGGGGTTCGATGTCGGTCTCGAAACCACATTCGTGGACATCCACAATGACAAGAGCTATTGGACCGACGCCACCGACAGCGATCCGCCCAGTACGATTCTGATCCCGAAGCTGCACGTACAGAAGGGATTGCCCTTCGGCGTTGACGTGGGTGCGGTCTATTCGAAAATATCCCAACTGAATTTGTCTCTGGCGGGCGCGGAGATAAAATGGGCGGCCATCGCCGGTAACGCGGCGCTGCCTGCCGTCGCCCTGCGCGGCTCGTACACAAAACTGATGGGGGTGGACGATCTGGACATCGAAACCTACGGCGCCGATCTCTCCGTCAGCAAGGGGTTTACTTTTATTACCCCCTATGCGGGTGTGGGACAAACCTGGGTGCGCAGCTCGGAGAACAGCGACTTGGAGCTGGAGGACGAACAGGTCAGCCTCTCACGGGCCTTTGCGGGGGTTAAAATTACCTTTCTGGTGGTGAACCTGGTGGCGGAGGCCCATTTTTCAAAAATCCCGCTGTATACTGCGCGGGTGAATCTGGCGTTTTAAGGACACACCCCCGGCCCTCTCTTTGGAGGAATCAACCCCGCACGTTGTATCAGGTCTCGGCGATGTTATCCGAATCCCTTCAAGAAGGACTCACGTTTGACGATGTCCTGCTGATCCCTGGATATTCCACGGTGATGCCGCATGAGGTGCGTCTTCCAACTCGGCTCACGCGGCAGATCGAGGTACAGATCCCCATTGTCGGCGCGGCCATGGACACGGTGACGGAATCCCGAATGGCCATTGCCCTGGCGCGGGAGGGGGGGATCGGGATCATCCATCGTGCCATCGCACCCGACGCGCAGGCGGGCGAAGTGGATCGCGTCAAGAAGTCCGAAAGCGGGATGATCGTGGACCCGATTACCATCTCCCCCGACCAGCCCCTCTCCGCAGCGATCCAGTTGATGAAACAATATCGTATCTCCGGCATTCCGGTCACACGGAAAGAACGCCTGGTGGGGATTTTGACCAACCGGGACATCCGCTTCGAAACCCGGGGCAGCCTTAAAATCTCCGAGGTCATGACGCAGGAAAATCTCGTCACGGCACCGGTTGGAACAACCATCGAAGAAGCCGAAAAAATTCTGCACCGGAATCGGATCGAAAAGCTCCCGATCGTCAACGAGCGCTTCGAGTTGAAGGGGTTGATTACGATCAAGGACATCGAGAAAAAGATCAAACACCCGCATGCCTGTAAAGACACATTGGGACGTCTTCGCGTGGGGGCCGCAGTGGGCGTTGGGGCCGATTCCAAGGAGCGCGTCGAGGCCTTGGTGCGGGCCGGCGTGGATTTGGTCGTGGTGGATACGGCGCATGGCCATTCCAAAGTGGTGTTGGAGAACATTCGCGCCATTCGGTCGAAATACCCGGAATTGGAAATTGTCGGCGGAAACGTCGGTACGGCGGAGGGGGCCCTGGCGCTCATCAAGGCGGGGGTGGATGGCATCAAGGTGGGCATCGGCCCCGGTTCCATTTGCACGACGCGGGTGATTGCGGGTGCCGGCGTCCCCCAGATTACGGCGATCGCCGCCTGCGCCCGCGTGGCCAAGCGCTACAAGGTGCCCGTCATTGCGGACGGCGGCATCAAGTTCTCCGGGGACATTACCAAGGCCCTTGCGGCCGGGGCCGATTGCGTGATGATCGGCGGCCTCTTTGCGGGTTGCGACGAAAGTCCGGGCGAAACCGTGCTGCTTCAGGGCCGCAGCTACAAGGTCTACCGCGGCATGGGCTCGCTGGGGGCCATGGAACGGGGGGGCAGGGATCGCTACTTTCAGGAGTCCAGTAGCAAGCTGGTGCCGGAAGGGATCGAAGGGCGCGTCCCCTCCAAAGGCCCCCTCTCCGGCGTGGTCTACCAACTCATTGGCGGACTGCGGGCGGGGATGGGTTATTGCGGCACCAAAACGATCTCGGAGCTGCAACGGAAGGGGCGCTTCATGCGCGTGACCCCCGCCGGATTGCGGGAGAGCCATCCGCACGACGTCATCATCACCCAGGAAGCCCCCAACTACGAAC
>CAZOFZ010000107.1:0-6376 GCA_964579175.1 uncultured Nitrospirota bacterium
TGCCGGTGGAGGGGGCGACGCGAGCCCCACTAAATCGCGAGCCCCTTCTTTTCCGCAGTTTGAGGGGGAGGCTCCACCGGCTTTGCCGGTGGAGGGGGCGACGCGAGCCCCACTAAATCAGGAGGGAGCGATGTTGACATCACTTAAAAAAGTGGCGTTGGCCGGATTGGGTGTAAAACAGCGGGTACAGAAGACATTGGACGCGCTGGTTCAGGAAGGAGAGGCCAGTGACGGGGAGGATGCGCGTCGTCTGAAGGCCGTTATGGAGATGGCCGAGCGGGGGAAAGAGGAGATCAAGCAGAAGGCGGGCGACATTCGACGGCGGGTTTCCTGTATCATCCCCACGCGCGCCGACCTGGAACGCCTGGAGAGGAAAATTGACGATCTGGCCGCGCGAAAAAACGAGGGGTGAGGGGAGATCGTGATCAGAGTCTGGGTCGGCCTCTTCTGCATGACGTTGCTCATGCTGGCTTTTTCCACAGGGGCCTTGCTGTTCCTTAAATATCCCCCTTCCTCCCAGGGGGACACGAAGCAGGTCGAGGTTCCGGAAGGGGCCACTTTTTCGGAAATTACGGACCTGCTCGATCGGGAAGGACTGATCACCAGCCGATTTTATTTTTTGCTCCTGGGAAAGTGGCTCGAGATCGAATCGGACATGCAGGCGGGAGAATACGCCTTCCATACCGCCATGCGTCCCTGGGACCTCGCGAGTATGATGGTCCAGGGGCGGGTACTGGAGCATCCGGTCGTGATTCCGGAGGGGATGACGGCCGCTCAGATCGGGAAAATCCTGGAATCGAAGGGCCTTGCACAAGCCGACGTTTTCCAGCAGATTGTCCATGATCCCGGTGTCGCACGGGAATTGGGCGGGATGAGCCTGGAGGGCTATCTCTTTCCCGCAACCTATTCCTTCTCGCGAAAGGCCTCGCCGGTGGAGATGGTGCGTAAGATGTTGATTCAGTTCAATGCGCACTATGACAAGGCGTGGGCACGGCGGGCCGAGGCGCTGGGAATGACGCAGCATGAGGTGGTCACGCTGGCCTCGATCATCGAGAAAGAGACGGCCAATCCGGAGGAGCGGGGGATCATCTCCGCCGTCTTCCATAACCGGCTGCGGAAGGGGATGCGCCTGCAGAGCGATCCGACCGTCATCTATGGCCTCCCCGATTTCGATGGCAACCTGACCCGCGCCGACTTGGAAACGCCCTCCCCCTATAACACCTATGTGATTGACGGTCTCCCCCCCGGACCGATTTCCAATCCCGGAGAGGCGTCCCTGTCTGCCGCCCTTTTCCCTGCGCCGGTGGACTACCTCTTTTTTGTCTCCAAAAATGACGGCTCGCACCACTTTTCAACAACGCTTTCCGAACACAACGCCGCCGTCGCGCAATATCAGAGACGCAAAGCCTAGCAGTCGCTAAAAGTCTTGGCCATGAACATACCGCCTCAACAGATTGAAGCCCGCCTTTTGGCATTGGGATTGACGCTCCCCAGCCCGCCTCAACCGGTGGCCCGCTATGTGCCGGCCGTCCGATCCGGAGACCTGCTTTTTTTGTCCGGCGTCCTGCCGTTTGTGGACGGAAAACTGGCGTTCGTGGGGAAGGTCGGCATCGCGATGACCCTGGAAACGGGGAGAGAGGCCGCCCGCGTCGCCCTGTTAAACGCCCTGTCCGTCATCAAGGCCACGTGCGGTACCCTGGATGCCGTCTCGCAGATCGTCCGGATGGGGGTGCATGTGGCCTGCACTGCTGAATTCACACGGCATTCCGCAGTGGCCGATGGGGCATCCGAGCTGCTGGCCGAGCTTTTTGGCGGGGGCCATGCCCGGCTGGCCCTGGGCGCCGCCTCCCTTCCTCTGGACGCGCCCGTTGAACTGGAACTGATCGTGCGGACAGGTTCTGCCACATAGGAAGACGGATGGATTCACGATCGATCGAGAAATGGATGGGCCTTCGGACGCGCTTGTGGGACGGTACGGCCCTGCGTCAGCTCTCGGAATTCCTTGCAACCCCCCTGTTCCGGATCCAGAAAACGGAGGTGACGCTCGCCGCCGTGTTGGGCGCGGGGCTCTTCATCTGCGGCGCCTTTGTCTTCTCCCGCCTGCTGGGACGGATGCTCAGCCGCCGCGTCCTGCCAAAATTTAAAATCGAGGAAGGACTGCAATATACGCTGCTGCGCCTGATGCACTACCTCTGGATGGCGCTGGGCGTGGTGCTGGGTCTTCAGTTTCTGGGCGTCAACCTCTCCACGCTGGCGGTACTTGCGGGTTTGCTGGGGGTCGGCGTCGGGTTTGGCCTTCAGAGTGTCGTCGCCAATTTCGTGGCGGGACTGATCCTGCTGTTCGAACGCCCCATCAGCGTGGGAGACCGTATCTCCCTGGGCGATGTTCATGGCGATGTCCAGCATATTTACATGCGTTCCACAACGATCCGTACACCGGATAATATCGCCGTCATCATCCCCAACTCCGACTTTATCAATGGCAAGGTCACGAACTGGTCTTATGAAGACCCACGGGTTCGGTTCCATCTGGCCATCGAAGTGGCGCATCACGTGGATGTGAATCGGGTGAGACAGCTCCTGCTTCAGATTGCCGATGCACACGGATCGGTGCTCAAATCTCCCGCACCGGAGGTGATCTTTGCCGCGATTGGAGAGGCGTCGCTTCGTTTCGAGCTGCTCATCTGGGTGGCCGATCCCAAGATCGGGGGGCTGGTCTTAAGTGACCTTTATTATCGCCTGCTTCCTCTCTTTAAAGAACAGGGCATCGAGCTCCCTCCGAGACGGGAAGTCTACATTCGACAGGCCGTTCCCGACGCTCCTTTTTAGTTAATCCGACAATTTCTTTGGCGACGTTTGCCATCACGCTCTGGCTTCTGGTAATCTCAAAGCGGCTGGGAACGGGATCTCTCTTCGACCGATGACGGATGACGCGCTTTTTCAGGGTTGGCTTTGGGAGATGTTTCGGGAATATGTCCGGAAAATCCGCAGGACGGCCTCGACCGGCGCGCCAGCGCTTTCGGTGATGCAGGTGCAATACAGGCAGCTCTTCCCGGAATCTTCCGTCAAGTTTTTGGTGGAGGAAAAACGGGGCATGATCGTCGTCTTCAACGATTTGGAAGAACGGACGACGGCGCAGTTATCCGACATGATGGAAGAGGCGCAACTGCTTTCGTACCTGGCCGAAACGTATGGGCGGGGGAAATACAAGATCAATCTCTATCACGGGATGACCTTCGTGGCGACTCACAATTTTAAAGTGTTGGACGAAACACTTCCCGAGCGTTGGCGGGAGAAGGTGTATCATGGGTGAGCAGGGCCCAAAAAAGGACTCCGGAACGCCGGCGAAAAAGGTCTCCATCGGGATTCCACTCCGATTGATCCCGAACGATAAAGCGGCGCTCGAAGAAGAGCTGCAAGCACTCTTCGACGAAGACAAGGTGGTGCACCGCCAGGGGAGCAGCGAGCCCGAAGCGGATTAGAAATGGTCGCCACGCCACCTTCTTGCACGGGGCCCAAAACGGGCGGGGTGGCGCTGTCTTGAATATTCTTTAGGGAGGGGATATGGGTCAGGAAAAGCGGCAGTACGTTAACTTCAGTTTTTATAAGCTCGATCCCGCGTGGCGGCATCTTCCGGCGGCGGAGCGCGAGGCGGGGAAACAGGCGCTCATGACCGCAGTGGCCGGGGCCTCTCCCCGTGTCATGACGATCCCCTATTCGCTGGTCGGCATTCGCGCCGAGGTGGACCTCATGCTCTGGCGGATCAGCTACGACCTGGAAGCCTTTCAGGAGATGAGCGTGCAGCTCTCGGCGACCGGCCTGGGGAAATATCTCCGCACGGCCTATTCCTACCTGGCCATGACCAAACGCTCGACCTACGTGGACAAGCACACCCATGAGGGGCAGGAGTCCAAACGGCTCACGATCGTTCCCGGCGAGTCCAAATATCTCTTCGTTTATCCGTTTGTGAAGACGCGCGCCTGGTACATGCTGCCGAAGGCCGACCGGCAACGGATGATGGACACCCACATCGCGGTGGGCCACAAATTTCCGACGGTGAAAATCAACACCAGCTATTCGTTCGGCCTGGATGACGCCGAGTTTGTCCTGTCGTTCGAATCGGACTATCCGGACGATTTCCTCGACCTGGTGATGGCGTTACGGGAGACGGAGGCCAGTCCCTACACCGAACGGGACACACCGATTTTTACCTGCATCCGCAAAAACATCAAAGATGCGCTCAACGACCTGGGGGGATGATGCGCGACCTCCAAAACGTCATCATTCTCGGATCGGGTCCTGCGGGGCTCACGGCGGCCATTTACGCCGCACGGGCCAATCTGCGTCCACTGCTGATCGAAGGGGCGCAGGCAGGCGGGCAGTTGATGATTACGACCGATGTCGAGAACTATCCCGGTTTTCCGAATGGGATTCAGGGGCCGGAGATGATCCTGGAGATGAAAAAGCAGGCCGAGCGGTTCGAGACGCGGTTCCTGTCGGGCGACGTGACGGCGGTGGACCTCTCGCGCCGCCCCTTTTCCGTTACGGTGGAAGGGGAGACGACATGGCAAGCCCAAACCCTGATTATTGCCACGGGCGCGCGGGCCAAGCTGCTGGGGCTTCCGTCGGAGACCCGTTTGATGGGCCATGGGGTTTCGGCCTGCGCCACCTGCGACGGCTTTTTCTTTCGCGACAAGGAGGTGTTCGTGGTGGGTGGCGGCGACACGGCGGTGGAGGAGGCTATCTTCCTGACGCGCTTTGCCACCCGGGTCACGCTGGTCCATCGGCGGGACAAACTGCGCGCATCGAAAATCATGCAGGATCGCGCCTTCCGGAACCCCAGGCTATCGTTTCTATGGGACACCGCCGTGGAGGATATCCTGGGGAATGATCGCGTCGAGGCCGTGTCGTTTCGAAACCTCAAAAGCGGCGAGGTCACGCAACGGCCGGCCGACGGCATCTTTATCGCCATCGGTCACGAGCCCAATACAATCCTTTTTAAGGGCCAGCTTCCCCTGGACGAACGGGGCTATATCGTACCGATACCGGGCAGCACCCGCACTCCCGTGGCGGGGGTCTTTGCCTGTGGCGATGTCCAGGACCCCACCTACCGCCAGGCCGTCACCGCAGCGGGCACCGGCTGTATGGCTGCCATAGACGCCGAGCGCTTCCTGGAATCGGAACACCCGTAAACATGTCCGATAACCTTTTGATCGTTGCAGCCAGCGAGAGCGATTCCAATCTCTATTACGCCAGCCGGTTTTTGGCACCGGACCCGTTTATCTATCTCTCCATCCGGGGACGGTCCTATCTGCTCATGAGCGACCTGGAGGTGGATCGGGCGCGGGCGCAGTCGCGTGTGGACGAAGTCCTCTCCTACTCCGATCTTCGGGATCGAACGAAGGCGCGCGGGATCGAAAAGCCCCGCGAGTCCGATGTCCTCCACACACTTCTTCTGGAGAAGGGGGTCTCGGCACTGACCGTTCCGGAAAATTTCCCGCTGGCGGCGGCCGATGCCCTGCGCGCACTGGGCATCACGCTTGGGGTGAAGGAGGAGCCGTTTTTTGCCGAACGGGCCATCAAATCCGAGGCCGAGGTGGCGGCCATCCGCGCGACACAGGTGGCGGTCGAGGAGGCGATGGATGAGATCGTGCAGGTGCTCCACGCCGCGACCATTCGGGACGGGCTGGTTTACTTCGAGGGCGCGCCACTCTCGTCGGAGTCGCTGCGGCAGCGGCTACATCTGTCGCTGATGGCCAAAGGGTGCGTGGCCCAGCATACGATTATTGCCTGCGGCGCCGATGCCTGCGATCCGCACAATGTGGGCTCAGGCCCCTTGCGGGCGAATGAGGCGATCATCTTCGACGTTTTCCCGAAGTCCAGCGACAGCCGCTACTTTTCCGACATGAGCCGGACGGTGGTCAAGGGGCGCGCGTCGGATGGCCTCAAACGGCTGTATGACACGGTCCTTGCGGGACAGGAACTGGGCATCTCCCGCGTTCGGAACGGTACTTCCGGCAAGGCGATCCACGAGGCGATCGAAGCGCTGTTCGAATTGCGTGGCTACAAGACGGGGAAGATCGGAGGCCGCATGCAGGGCTTCTTCCACGGCACCGGCCACGGCGTGGGCCTCGACATCCACGAGCCGCCCCGGATCGGCAAGTTCGATTGGACCCTTGCAACCGGCGAGGTTGTCACGGTGGAGCCGGGGCTCTATTATCCCGATGTCGGCGCGGTGCGGATCGAAGACATGGTGCTCGTGCAGGAGCAGGGCTGCCGCAACCTCACCACCTACCCGAAAGTATTGGAGATTCCATAACGGCCCGTTGAAGAAGCCGGTTTTCGCGTTGTTTAGGCTGCGAGCGCGAGTCGGGGG
>CAZOFZ010000108.1:0-6347 GCA_964579175.1 uncultured Nitrospirota bacterium
TGCTTTGTCGAACGTGGTAATTCGCCCAGGCATTGGGTGTGCCATTGTGGAAGGCCTCCGGATCTACACCGGTGGCATTTAGGTAGTCCGGCTCCGAAAGGCCCGCGTCCAATGCCTCAAGCAGCAGACATTCGGTGGTAAAACCACTCCCTTTCAAGGCGATATGAGACAAGAATTCAAGTATTTCTTCACTATTTGTGAGCGTTACGGGTGCCATTCCTCCCCTTCTTCTCTCTTGGACCGACTGGCCGCCTGTCGGGCGGCCTCAGAGGCCGCTCTCCAGGACTTTGAATGTGGGGTTCCCGAACAGGTCTGGTCGCCGATCCCGGCCCCCGCTGCTCTACCCGTTTTCGGAGTCTTGAAACCTCTTCTAAAGTTAAATGGCGAAAAGCGCCTGGAGACATATCTCCCACTTTCAAAAAGGCATAGCCGACCCGCTTGAGCTTATTCACCGGATGCCCGATCTTTTCCATGACCCGGCGGATTTCCCGATTTTTCCCCTCGTGCAGGGTCACCTCCAACCAACTGTACTCTTTCGTTTGAGAAAGCCGCTGAACCAGACAGGGCGCGGTCCGGCCGGTGGGGATGGAGATGCCGCCGGAGGATACTTTTTGGAGTTTGGCGTCCGTGAGGTGACCGCTGACTTTAACCCAATATCGCTTCTCGATCTCATGACGCGGGTGCATCAATTTTTGGGCCATCTCTCCATCATTCGTCAACAAAAGAAGCCCCTCGGAAGCATAGTCCAAACGCCCCACGGGATAGACCCTGTCGGGAATCCCCTGAATCAGATCCATCACCGTCGGACGCCCCTGCGGGTCCTTCACCGAGGTGATATAGCCTTTGGGCTTATTCAGCAACAGATAGACGAAACGCGCCTGCGGGAGGATCCGTTTTCCGTGGACCTTGATATGGTCCCGCACCGGATCGGCCTTCGTCCCCAGCGCGGTCACCACGGCGCCATTGACCAAAACGGCCCCTTCCAGAATCAGTTCCTCCGCGTGCCGTCGGGACGCAATGCCCGCTTCCGCGATGATTTTCTGCAACCGCTTCGGTTTCGCCTCCGGCGTGGCTTCCGGCCGAACTCTTTTTCCTCCACTGGCCTCACGGGCCTCACGGGCCTCATGGGGAAGCGCCGCACGATCTCGACGTAATGGGCGCGCCCCCTCGACGCCGCTTCCGAGACGGACAAAACCGGGCTTCACGCCGGAGGGTGTGGCCTTCATGTCATCTCCTCAGGATCGAATTTTGAAAAGACCGGCCAGGATCATGGAAAGGATAATGGCCAGGATCACAAACAGGACGCACCCGCAGCCCCAACGGTTGACCGTCTCGACATCTTGTGGAACAGATCGCTTTGGCTGTTTTCGCTTGATCAAGGATGGGGGATTCCGTGCGGCGGACTATACGGGGGTAAGCCATTCCGGATGCCCGGCGTCCCGACCATGAACGACGTCGAAGAAGGTGCTCTGAAGTGCGCGGGTGATGGGACCTGGCTCCCCCTTGCCGATCTTCCGACCGTCCACCTCGCGGATGGGAGTGACCTCTGCGGCCGTACCCGTAAAGAACGCCTCGTCGGCCAGATAAAGATCGTCGCGCGTAAAGCGCTCCTGAACGACCGGAATCCGCTTCTCTTGCGCCAGACAGATCATGGCATCCCGTGTGATTCCCCCCAGGATGGAGGTCATCGGCGTCGTCTTGAGGACCCCGTTTTTGACGATAAAGATATTTTCGCCCGGCCCTTCCGCGACATACCCATCCACATCCAGTAGAAGCGCTTCGTCGAAACCGGCCTCCTTGGCCTCTCGCTTCGCCAGTTGCGAGTTGACATAATAACCGGTGACCTTGGCGCGGGTCATGCTGATGTTGACGTGCTGCCGCCAGAAGGAAGAGATGCAGACCCGAATGCCGCGCGTCAGCCCCTCCTCCCCCAGATAGGTGCCCCACGGCCAGGCGGCCACCACAAGATGGATCGGGTTCTGGTTGACGTAGAGACCCATCTCACCGTAGCCGATGAACGCAATCGGACGGATATATCCCGCTTCCAGCCGGTTGACGCGAATCGTTTCCAGGATCGCCTGCTCGATCTCTTTTTGGGCAAAGGGGATCTTCATCTTGACGATGTGCGCGGAGCCCAGGAGACGTTCGACGTGCTCCCTGAGGCGGAAGACGACGCTGTGGGAGGCCCCCTTATAGAAACGGATTCCCTCGAAGACGCCCAGTCCATAGTGGAGACTATGGGTCAGAACGTGAACGGAAGCCTCTTTCCAGGGCACCAGCTTGCCGTCCATCCAGATAAATGCACTCTCCGTTAACACGCCCCCTCCTTATTACCGAAAGCCGATCAGGCGAAAACCAAAAAAGATCACGATGCCGGTCAAAAGCACTGTATAACCGCTGAAGACCCAAAAGACGACGGCGCGATTCTGGAACAGTGCATGACCGACGTAGATCAGCACGGCCGCGCCCACGATCGAGACAAATACCAAAAGGCCCAGCGCCAATTTCCGCTGCGTCGGTGTCATTTCCTGTTCCATGAACACGAAAGAGATGCGCCAAAAACAGATCGCATTGTTCCACAAACCAGTCCGCTTTGGCAAGACGACGCATCGCCTTAATCTGTGGCGAGGCCAGCACCCCCAGCACCCTTGTGAGCGTCGTTGGGCTTTTCCGTGACCTTGCCAGTGTGCTAAAACCATCGCGAGATGGGGAGAAAACGGCATGACCAGCGATGCCCAGGATCGGGAACGCGCGGTGACCTCGTTTGACTGCAACGTGGTGGTCACCGCCGGCGCGGGGACCGGCAAGACCACTCTGCTGATTGACCGCCTGACACACCTGTTGCTGCGCGAACCACACCCCCTCGAGATCACCGAGATTGTCGCCCTGACCTTCACGAATAAGGCCGCCCACGAGCTGAAGCTGCGTCTGCGCGAGCGCCTTTCGTCTTTCTGTAACGCCGACGCGGACGCGCAGGAAGCACTCTGCGACCTCCGGGAGCGCTACCATATTACTTCGGATCAGATTCGGGCGCGCGCCGAGGAGGCCCTGCGGCACCTCTCCCGATCCGAAATCGGCACGATCCACAGTTTTGCCGCAACACTCCTCCGACTCTATCCCATCGAGGCCGGTTGCGATCCGCAATTTCGGGAAGATGACGGACAGGCGTTCGAACGGTATTTTGAGCCGGCATGGAAACAGTGGCTGGCGGAGGAACTCTCCGACCGTCCGGGGGACGATCCCGAACGGTCGCAGTGGCGCGGCCACTCCGGGTGGCGACAGATTTTGCGTGCGTTCACCCTGGATGACTTGCGCACGCTGGTTTTGTCATGGCGGGAGACGATTCCTCCGATGCGGCAGACGGCGCGACCGGCGACATCCGTTTCGGCCTGGCTGGGCGACCTCGAGGCGAAGGCCGACCGCCTCCTTTCCACCTACCCTTCGCACCTGCAGAACGAACGGCTGGTGCAGGCCGCCCGCTGCGTCATTGCAACGCTGCGCACGCGGGGTGAAATCGCCCCCGATGCCCTGACCGAGGAACGGGCCCTTCTTCAAAAATCCGTCTCCCCCAGAAAGTTTTGGTCTGACGACGACCTGGAACAGGCCCGGCAACTGGTACGGATTGCCCAACGGCTGCTGTGTGTACATCCCGCACTGCTGACGGCGGTTTGTGAACGGTTGGCGCCATTCATTGTCGCCTGTCGAGACGGCTTTCTAAAAAAGGGGTTCCTCTCCTTCGATGGATTGCTGGTGCGCGCCCGCGACCTCCTGCGGGATTTTTCCGAAATCCGCGAGGCCCTGAAGCTGAAGTTCCATGCGATACTGATTGACGAACTTCAGGATACCGATCCGGTTCAGTACGAAATCCTCTTTTTTCTGGCGGAGGCACAGGGCGCACAGGCGGCGCGTTGGGATGCGGTGCGGCTTGCGCCGGGCAAGCTCTTTGTGGTCGGAGACCCCAAACAGTCCATCTACGCCTTTCGCGGTGCCGATGTCGGGGCCTATCTGCGCGTCATCGAGAAGATCGTGGATCAGGGCGGCATCCACTGCACCCTGACGACCAGTTTTAGAAGCGGCCCTGCGATCTTGAACGTGGTAAACGGCCTCTTCCGGCAATTGATCCTCCCACGGGAAGGGATACAACCGTCCTATAGCCCCCTTCAGGCTGCACGTGACGATGTGGACGGTCTATTCAACGGGGTCAACGAGGCCAACGGGGCCGCCGGAGGCGTCACGCTGTTCTGCGCGGGGACTGCGGAGAACAGCGAAGCGGCTCGGAAACTGGAGGGAGAACGGCTGGCGGACGGGTTGTCTGCGCTCTTCGGGAAGACTTCGGGAGATCGGGCCGTTCGGCCCGGTCACGTGGCCATTCTGATGAGGACGCTGACCCATGTCCACGATTACCTGGAGCCGCTGCGGCGCGGGAAAATCCCCTTTGTCGTGGAGGGGGAGAAACATTTCTACGGCACGCAGGAGATCGTGGATGCCGTGAATTTGCTGCGCGCAGTGGCCTCCCCCGCCGACATTCCGGCGCTTTCGGGGCTACTTCGCTCCGAAATCGGCGGTCTGTCCGATCTCGATCTT
Source organism: uncultured Nitrospirota bacterium (assembly GCA_964579175.1). Lineage (GTDB taxonomy): Bacteria > Nitrospirota > Nitrospiria > SBBL01 > CAZOFZ01 > CAZOFZ01. Next base: position 4,585 of record CAZOFZ010000108.1, read on the forward strand.
TATGAACTGCATCGGAACGGATACCTCGATTATCGGACTGCCCCCCCCGCAACGTTGGCGGTCGGGGCACGGGTGCGGCCTCTGTACGATGCGCTGAGCCGCCTGCATACGCTGACAGACATCCTTCCGGTCTCCGAGGTGGTGGCGCGGATTTTCGAGGAAATCCCGATTCTGCTGCTGGCTGCGCGCTCGCTTCGGGGCGAACAGGCCGTTGCCAATCTGGAAAAAGTGCGTCGCACGGTCTTGGAGATGGGGCAGGACGACACCTTCCGAAACGTCGTTGCGCGCCTTGGGCGTCACCTGGCTGAAGAACGGGGAGAGGCGGAAGGGGCCCTGGTGGAGGAGGCGACGGATGCCGTCCGCGTCTTGAGCGTACACAAGTCCAAGGGGCTGGAGTTTCCCATCGTCATCCTGGCTGGCGCACACACACGCGGAAACGACCGCGAAGACGACCGGATTTTCCATGACTGGTCTTCCGGACGGACGGGGCTGCGGGTCGGCGAAGTGTGGAGCCTGGATGCGGTCTTCCTGGCCGAGCAGGCCCGATCCCGCATCGAGGCCGAGCGAAAACGTCTCCTTTATGTGGCCATGACGCGGGCGCGTCGGCGGCTCATTATCTCCTATGCGGAGGTGGCAAAGGCCTCTTCTCCCACCGCGGGGGGGGAAGGGAGTTTTCTTGGACTGCTGCGCCGTGTGGATGGACTCGCGGGTTTATCGGGGGACCTTGTGTCGTTTCAGTCTCCCCCCGCTCCCCCTCCACCGGGCCATGGGGAAACAGCGGATGGAGGCGTTCAGGCGATGGCGGAGATGGACGATGCGGTCCGCAGGTGGGAGAGGCGGATGCGACGCTATCCGGACCGCATGCAGGCACCGCTGATCCTGACCCCGACACGTATTATCGAGGGGAACCATTCGTCGCACACCCATCCGCCGCCCACACCGCGGGATGAGCGGGGGACACCGCCCCACGCAGGGGCTGCCCTGATCGGGCAGTTGGCCCACCGCTTTCTGCAGGCCTGGGAGTATGCGGAACCGGCGGGGCGCTTAAGTGCCGCGCTCTTCTCTTTTTTCGAAAAGGAAGGGGTGGAGGCCCCCGTTCGGAAAGCGCTCACGGAAATCCTGGACCACTTTTCCCATTCGTCTGCCTATCGAGCGCTCTGTAGTGTCCATATCCTGGGACGCGAAGTCCCCCTGCTGATGTCCTGGAACGCGGACGTGGGTCTTTCGCAGGACGAGGGGGAGAATCCTCTGCCGCAACGTTGCTCGTATCGCCCTGCGAACGCTGGTCTTCCGCAGTCTGAGGGGGAGGCTCTGCGGGCTTTGCCCGCAGAGGGGGCGACGCGAGTCCCCCTCATGGAAGGGGTTATTGACCTGATCTACGAGCAGGAAGGGCGGTTATATATCGCCGATTACAAGACGGATCATTCGGTCGGTTCCCTCGCCCGCTACACGAAACAGGCGCATATCTACTGCGAGGCCACGGAACGTGCCCTACAGCGCAGGGTGTCCGGATTCAATCTGATTTTCCTGCGGCTGGGGACAATGATCCCCATCGAACGGGGATCGGTTCCGTAATCCCCAAGTGGCGATGTCCGGTTTTGCCAAAGTGGGAATGTCTTCTTGGCTGACAGGCCGTCTGTCCACTTATAGGGAGGACGAGATGGCAGAGAGGACACGGTTTTGGTGGGCGTGAAGGGGTGTTGCGGCGGCTACATGGGCCCCGTCGCGTGGTGGAGAAGAGGAGGCTGGGACAGGTCGAAGCC
>CAZOFZ010000109.1:0-6187 GCA_964579175.1 uncultured Nitrospirota bacterium
TCCCCTTTACCAAAGGGGAGGCTGGGAGGGGTTTTCGAGACCGTTCATGAATAACCGATTGATTTACGATCATATCCGTTCGCACGAAAACCCGTTGAAGTGTAGCTTTTAGATGTACCCTCAATCGGGAAGCCGTACCGTATCGAACCAAAACAGTTCAATCCTGTGCACCACCTCCAAAAATCGGTGCAGGTCTATCGGCTTGCTGATACAGCAGTTGGCGTTGAACCCGTAGGCCGCCCGGATGTCTCGCTCCGACTGGGAGGTGGTAAGGACAACGACCGGGATCCGTTTCAACTCCGGATCCTGTTTGATTTCCTGCAGCACTTCAAGTCCGTTTTTCCGCGGCATGTTCAGGTCGAGCAGGATCAGGTGCGGACGGGGCGCCGCGGTATACTCACCCTCTCTGCGCAGGAAGGCGATGGCCTCCACTCCGTCCTGCGCAACACTCAGCCGGTAGGCGACCGTGCCACACTTCAGCGCCTCCTCGGTCAGGCGCACGTCGCCCGGGTTATCTTCAACCAGGAGAATCTCGGCACACTCCTTCTGCACGTCATGCACCGTGCCCACCTCCAACGTCGGGGGAGGCCTGGCCGTTGTAGCCCCCCTGTCTTATCCCCGGTAGTGTAAACTTAAACGTGCTCCCCACACCCGGACGCGCGTCCACCCAGATGCGGCCCCCGTGGCGCTCCACGATCTGTTTGCAGATGGCCAGTCCGACACCCGTACCGGGATATTGCTTGCGGTCATGGAGACGTTTGAACAGTTGAAAAATCTGTTCCGTATAGGCCGCGTCAATCCCGATCCCGTTGTCGGACACCGAAAAGAGCCATTCCTGGGGCGGCCCTTCCATCGCGTGGAACGTGTCCACGGTCGTCTCGACGGGGAGGTGGCGTTCTGCCGAAATATGCACCCTTGGCGGAACCTGCTGACAAAATTTTACGGCATTTCCGATCAAGTTCAGGAACAACTGCGTCACCCGCATTTCGTCTGCAGCGATGTCGGGAAGTGGATCGTGCGTCACCACTGCGTGACGATCGTGGAGCGTCTCCGAAAGCTCCGTGAGGGCGCGCCGCAGGGCCGCCTCGCAGGAGCAGATCTGGGTAACAAAATCGCGCGTACCGGCGGCGGCATACGCCAGCAAATCGGCCGTCAACGCCTGCATTCGGGTTGCAGCGCCGGCCGCCTGCTGGATGAACAGGCGAGATTCCGCATCCAGCCGCTCCCCGGCGTGATCGGTAAGCAGTTGTAAATAGCTGGTCATCAGACGCAGCGGCTCCTGAAGATCGTGCGAGGCGACGGTGGCAAATCGCTCCAGGTCTTCGTTGGAGCGCGCAAGGGCACGGGCCTGCGATTCCAGCAGGGCGGTCTTCTCGGCAACCCGCCGTTCCAGCGTCTCCGTGAGTCCCCGCAGCCGCTCTTCCGCGTTCCGCTGGGACGTCACGTCCCGGAGCACCGAGATCCCGCCTTCCAGGACACCCTCCGGACTGAAAAGCGGCCTGGCCGTCACACCGATCCAGAAACCGTCGGGCCTGCCGGCATGACGCACAAAGAGACGCACATGATCCGAGGATTCTCCTCGGATCGCCCGCCGAATTGGCAAGGCATCGCCCGGACAGGGCGTGACCCCATCCGCGAGAAAGACTTCCGCCTGCATCGTTGCGATGGTGGTCTCGATATCGCGCGTGTCTCGCGGATCGAAACCCAGGATTGTCTGCGCCGCGGGATTGAAGCAGATAAACCGTTCCTGCGTATCCACGACCACAACGCCATCGCCGATGCAATCCAGGATGGCCCTCAAAAACCCTTCCTGCGACATCGTTCTGCCGACCTGGACGACTGTTGCCACCTGTACCACCCTCTGCGCAAAACGCTACGCGGGGAGCGTGAACCGAAAAGTGCTGCCCCGCCCGACTTCGGATTCCACCCAGATACGCCCGCCGTGACCTTCCACAATTTTCTTGCACACGGCCAGTCCCAAACCGGCACCCGGCCGGTCCGCGGCGCCCGGCAGGCGCCGAAACGGTCGGAAGATCTGCTCGTAGTCGTCCGGGGCAATGCCGATGCCACGGTCCCGCACCGAAAAACACCACATGGACCCCTCCGGCCGGGCCGACAAATGTATCTCTGGGGGGAGCGCGTCGCGGAATTTGATGCCGTTCCCGATCAGGTGGCCCAAAAGCCGTGTCATCTGATTCATGTCCGCCGTGAGTGTGGGGAGGGGATCATGAACGATCTTCGCGCCCGATTCGGCGATCTGGGACCGCAGCGCGTCCTGCGCCCGAGAAAGTGCGACCTCGCAGGAAAGGACTGTGGGCGACTTCTCGAACGGGCGCGCAAAGGTGGCAAGATCGGCCACGAGGTCCTGCAGGCCCACCACACCCGTCAGCAGGTTCTCGACAAACCCCATCGCGTCGGGGCGATCTTTGTACCGGTCCTGCAGCAGGTGCAAATACTCGGAGAGTGCGAAAAGCGGCGGGTGAAGATCATCGGCCGCGCGCGCGCAAAACGCCTCCATCTCGGAAAGCGGCGTCTCAGCCCGCTCGCCCACGGTGATCAGATCGGCCATCTTCTGCTGCAACAGACCCAGCGACGCCGACATCCGATCGTGCGCCTGACGCAAATCCCGTATCGCCTGTGCGCCCTGTTCGTCCATATTATTTGGGGAGCGTAAACTGGAAGGTGCTCCCTTTTCCCACTTCGGAGGCCACACTGATACGGCCGCCGTGACGTTCTACGATTTTCTTACAGAGGGCCAGTCCAACACCCGTGCCTGCGTACTGCCCCCGGCGGTGCAGACGCTGAAAAACGATGAAAATCCGTTCGAAGTACTGTGGTTCGATCCCGATTCCGTTATCTTCCACAAGAAAACGCCATTCCCCTTCTCCCTCCTCCACATGGACATGGACGCGGGGCGTTTGGGCATTGAATTTAATCCCATTGTCCACCAGGTGATAAAAAAGCTGCCTCAATTGTACCCGGTCGGCCATCACTTCCGGCAGGGGATCGTAGAGGACCGTCGTTTCCCGTTCCACCTGGATGCTTCGTTTCAGTTGCCCCAGGGCTTCTTCCAAGACAAGCGAGGCGTTGCAGGGTCCCTTTCGAATTTCCCCCTCTTTCGAACTCGTCTGGGCATAGCTGACCAGGTCATCCATGGTCTCCTTCATCTGGGAGACCCCCTCCACCACACGCGAGATGAACAGGTCGGCGTCCGCATCCAGACGACCTACGTAGCGCTTTGCCAGAAGTTGGGTGTAACTGGCAATCATCCGAAGCGGCCCTTGCAGATCATGCGACGCGACGGCAATGAACTGCTCCATTTCGGCGTTGGCCGCAGCGGCCTTTTTTTCTTCCCGCACGACACGGCTTTCTTGCTCGGAGACCTGCCTTTCAAGCGCTTGGTTCCAGTTTCTGAGTGCCTCTTCCAGCTCCTTCCGCGCAACGCCCTCCAGCGTAATTCTTTCGATTTCCGTTTGCAACCGAGAGGCCCCATCGAGAAGCGCCTCCTTTTCGTGCGTAAGAGACTCGACGGTATGGGCCAGGGCCGTCTGTTTTTCTTCCATCCGCCTCATGGTTTCTTTGATGGCACCGACCGCGACCCGGAAGGAGGCTGCCAACTGCCCGATTTCATCCGAACCCTGCGCCGGATCGGCGGCTATATCTGCGGGCAGATCTGCGGAGAGATCGCCGCGACCTGCCCGCTGGATCGCCTCCTTCAGTTTTTCAAGCGGACGGGTGATCGTCCTGGCGCGAGAGACCGAAAAAAGGATGACGACCAGCGGCCCCCCCAGCGCAACCCACAAGAAGAGGTCCCGAATCCGCGTGGCAAGCGCATGCGCTTCTTCCCGATCCACTTTAACCGCCAGTCCCCCCCCCAGGGCCGCCACCGGCCGCCACCGCGAAAGGACCGCACGACCCCGATAATCGGTGGCAATGCCAAAACCGGACCGCCCCAAAACCGCCTCTCGAATGGGCAGATCCTGGGGCGATCCCCAGGGAATCGTCCGGCGAAATGCCGCCTCCGGATCGTGTCGCAGCGGCGCAAGCAGCAAGACCCCCTCCCGCGTCCCCACCGCAATCAGCGTCTCGCCCGTCTCGCCCAGGTCGCTATCGTCCCGCACGATCGGTTCGATGGCCCGATGATTGACTTCGAGGTAAACCGCACCGATTGCCTCTTGCCCGCGGACCACGGGCGCCACGACATGGGCCGTCATGGCGCGGAGGCCCGGGCGATATTCAAAGTGGGAGCGCTCCGTTTGGAACAGCGCGAGGGCGCGCTGGAAGGTGGCGCGCAAAAGGGGGGAACTTTCGAGAGGGGACCCGAAGAGGGGATCGGGGCGTTGCCGCTCCGTGGAAAAGAGGCGGAGACCCTCCCGCGACAGCAGGGAAATCCGGGTTGTTTCGTCCCCTTTTATTAGGAACCGCAGTCTGGCCTCGATCCCCCGATATACGTCCGATTCCCGAGACAGGTCTGGAATACGGCCCAGCGCTTCAATACTGCCGATGATTTCGGCCGTTTTGGACAGACGGGAGGGCAGGTTTTTTTTGGCATCCAGTAACGCAGCAATTTCCGCCGCCTTGCGATCCGCAACGGCAAAAAGACGGAGCTGCGTCTCCTTTTCGGACAGGCGCTCCGAGGCCACGACGGCCAGATAGCCGGCGATGAGCAGGGCCGAAAGAAAGACCGCCAGAAACCAGCCAGAAAAGCGAACGGCCAAGCCAAATTGTTTCTTTTTCCCAAACATGGCGTAATGGCCGGGGGTCACATGATGCTGTCTTTAAAGGTGTCATCCCATTACAGTCTACACGATCCCCCCCAATGCGCAAACGATACACTCCCTATTCGGAACGTTCAAGGCTTTAATAAACGGGCGCCTCTCCCCGGCTGGAGGGGGCGAATCCACTTCACTGACCCACCCACGCAATGGAACGGGCCTATCGCCGCCGCCGCGCCAAGGCGACCATGAGGATTTCGAGGGCCGCCGGCGTGACGCCCGAAATGCGAGAGGCCTGGCCCAGGGAACGGGGTTGAACCGTTTTAAGCTTTGTCACCACCTCCCGCGACAATCCCGGAAGGGCGTCATAGGGGAAGGAGGGGGGGAGGGCCTTTTCTTCCATCTGCCGGAAACGGGCCACCTGCCGCAACTCCCGCTGAATGTAGCCCTCATATTTAACCTGTACTTCAAGTTCATCGAAGAAGGTCGGGTCGAGCGTCTCCGAAAGGCCCAATGTCCGCATCAGTCGTTCGCAGGTCACCTGGGGCTGCTTTAAAACCTGTAGAAGGGAGGACGACGGAGACAGGCCGCAGATCCCCTCCCCTTCCAGGGCGCGGAGCCCTTCCGGAATCGTCCGAATCTGCGTCTCCGACAGCCACGTTCGATACCGTTCCAGCTTCTCTTGTTTGGCACGATAACGCCGATAGGAAGCCTCCGGCAGAAGCCCTATCCGATATCCTTTCTCGGTCAGACGCAGGTCGGCGTTGTCGTGGCGCAGCAGGAGGCGATATTCGGCCCGCGAGGTAAACATCCGGTACGGCTCTTCCGTCCCCCGCGTGACCAGGTCGTCAATCAGCACGCCAATATAGGCCTCCGAACGGGAGAGGATCAGGGGGGGGGCCTCCCGAAGTTTTAAGACGGCGTTGATGCCCGCCATGATCCCCTGGGCCGCCGCCTCTTCGTAGCCGGAGGTGCCGTTGATCTGGCCGGCATGGTAGAGGCCGGAAACCGGCTTCGTCTCCAGCGTGGCATGGAGCTGGACGGGCGGGACATAGTCATACTCGATGGCATAACCGGGCCGAAGTATCTCCACTTGCTCCAAGCCTGGAATGGTCCGGACAAACTCCCACTGCACCGCTTCCGGGAGGCTGGTCGAGATGCCGTTGGGGTAGATGACTGGACTGTCGCGCCCCTCCGGCTCCAGGAAGACCTGATGCCGCGGATAGCCCGCAAATTTGACCACCTTGTCTTCGATGGAGGGGCAGTAGCGCGGTCCGATACCGGTAATTGCGCCGGAGTACAGCGGCGATTCCGACAAATGGGCCCGGATCACTTCGTGGGTCTGCGCGTTCGTATAGGTGAGGTGACAGGGCAACTGATCTGCCGTCAGATGCTCCGTGGAATACGAGAACGGGGTCGGCGGCGTGTCGCCATATTGCGGGGTCAGCCCCGAAAAATCGATGGAGGCCGCC
>CAZOFZ010000110.1:0-5853 GCA_964579175.1 uncultured Nitrospirota bacterium
GACGGGGGGCGCGGGCATGCCTGGGAGGGGTCCCGCCCAGGTGAATGGGGTGTGAAGAACGAACATTGTGAAAAAAAGAACCGTTTTCCGATTCATGCGTCTCCTCCATTGTTTAGGGTATCAATCCAATTCATCCGACTTATTCCCGCTCCAGCACCATTGCGGAGCCGATGCCGCCGCCGACGCAGAGCGCGGCCACGCCCAGCGACAGCCCCCGGCGCTTCATCTCCTTCAGTAGCGTGAGGATCAGGCGCGTGCCGCTCATGCCCACCGGATGGCCCAGGGCAATCGCGCCACCGTTGACGTTGGTGATCTCCCGGTTCAATCCCAGCGCCCGCTCCACGGCGAGATATTGCACGGCAAAGGCCTCGTTGATTTCGATCAACTGCACGTCGGAGAGCGAGAGGTTCGCTTTTTTAAGTGCTGCGGGAATCGCCAGCGCCGGCCCCATCCCCATCCGGCTCGGTTCCAAACCGACCGACGCATACGATCGAACGTAACCCAGCGGTGTCAGTCCCGCGGCCCTCGCCCGCGCTTTCGACATCACCAGCAGCGCCGCCGCGCCATCGCTGATGGGGCAGGCATTGCCGGGTGTCACGCTGCCCCCCTCCTTGAAAATGGCCGGGTAGAGGGCCAGCATCTGCTCGGTGAGGGCGATGTTGGGCCCCTCGTCCTGCGTGAACGGCTCCGGCGCCACCGCCTTGCCCGCCGCCTTTTTGGGAAGGGTCAGGGAAAGAATTTCCTCCCGCATCTTCCCCTCGCGGGTGGCGCGAAATGCGCGTTTGTGGCTCTCAATGGCATAGCGATCCTGCTCCTGCCTGGAAATCTGGAACTCCTCCGCCAGGTTCTCGGCGGTTTCGCCCATGATCTGGCCGCAGAAGCCGTCGGTGAGGCCCTCCCAGATCGTGTCGATCAGCGTGCTATGCCGCAGCCGGTGTCCGAAGCGCAGATCGCGCGAGACAAATGGCGCGAGACTCATGTTCTCGACACCCCCCGCGATCTGGACGTCGGCGTCGCCCGATCGGATATTCTGGCAGGCGTTGACCACGGCCTGCATGCCGGAGGCGCAGTTGCGGGCGACGGTGTAGGCGGGGGTGGTGGTCGGCAGACCGGCTTTCAGCGCAATCACGCGGGCCAGATTGGTCGCATCGCTATATTGTCCCACGCAGCCGAAGATGACCTCCTCGATCGTTGCGGGATCCACACCGGCGCGCGTGATGACCTCCCGCGTCACCCATTCGCCCAGGGTCTGGTTTGTGACCTCTTTGAGCGCCCCCCCCAGATTTCCGATGGGGGTGCGCACCCCCTCAATGATGGCGATCTCCTTCATAGGCTCCTTCCGCGTGAGCGCATATGTATGCCCATGTGTGGACGCTTGTCAATAGACTCCTTACATCCGTGCGCCGCATTGTCCTCGTCCGGCACATCCGATATAATGTGCCTCCACCCTGCAGGAATAGATCATGCCAATACGTGTTGCCGTGAACGGATTCGGGAGAATCGGACGCAGCGTGGCCCGCGTCGGATTCGGACATCCCGACATTGAAATTGTGGCCATTAACGACTGCTCGGACACCCGAACGCTGGGGCATCTTCTAAAGTACGATTCCGTGCATGGCCCGCTGCAGCGCCCGCTGGAGGTACAAAAAGATGCCCTGGTCGTGGATGGGAAAACCATCCGCGCCTTGCAAGAGCCGGACCCTTCGCGGCTCCCCTGGAAGGCCTTGGACATTGATATTGTGGTCGAATCCACCGGACGATTCACCCGTCGGGGCGATGCGGAAAAACATCGGGCCGCCGGTGCGAAAAAGGTGATCATCTCCGCCCCCGCGACGGATCCGGACGTGACCCTGGTCATGGGTGTCAACGCGCAATGCTATGACCCCGCGCGGCACCACGTGGTCTCCAACGCCTCCTGCACGACCAACTGCCTGGCCCCGGTGGCCAAAACGGTGATGCGGCATTTTGGCATCCGTCGGGGTTTCGTCACCACCCTGCACGCCTATACGAATGACCAGATGCTGCTGGATGCGCCCCATAAAGACCTGCGCCGGGCGCGATCCGCCTCCGTGTCCATGGTGCCGACCACCACCGGCGCCGCGCGCGCCATTGCGGACGTGCTGCCGGAACTTGCGGGCAAGCTGGATGGGATGGCCATCCGGGTGCCCACCCCCAACGTGGCGATGATTGACCTGGTGGTGGAGCTGGAATCGGATGCCACCGAGGAACGGGTGCGGGCCGTCCTGTCGGACGCATCCCGGCAAGAAATGGCGGGCGTCCTGGAGTATACGGAGGACCCCATCGTCTCGATTGACGTCAATGGCAATCTCCACTCCGCCGTCGTGGATGGCACGCTGACCCGGGTGATGGATCGCCGTCTGCTCAAGATCGTCGCCTGGTACGATAACGAATGGGGATATGCCTCCCGCATCGCCGATCTGATTCGCTACATGGGCCATGCCAACCCGGTTCAATCCCCATGAATAAGTTGACCATCGAAGATGTCCCCGTGGCGGGTCAACGCCTCTTTATCCGCACCGACTTCAACGTCCCGCTGGACGACCAGCTCAATATCACGGACGACACCCGGATTCGTTCGGCCCTCCCAACGATCAATTATGCCCTGGACGCGGGTGCGTCGGTCATCCTGGCCTCCCACCTGGATCGGCCCCATGGCGTCAATCCCCGCTTTTCCCTGCTGCCGGTGGCCAGGCGGCTCGAACGTCTGTTGGGAAAGACCGTGGTCTTTGCCCCCGACTGCATTGGCGCGCAGGTCCGGAAGATGGCCGATCAACTCAAACCGGGCGACGTCATGCTTCTGGAAAATCTTCGGTTCCACGACGGGGAGTGCGACAACGATCCGCGCTTTGCGAAGGCGCTGGCCGACCTGGGGGCCACCCTCTACATCAACGATGCCTTTGGAACGGTGCATCGGAGCCATGCCTCGGTCACCGGCATCACGCAGTTTATGAAAACCAGGGCCTGCGGTTTCCTGATGAAAAAGGAGATCGCCTATCTGCAGGGGGCGGTTTCGAATCCGTCGCGGCCGTTCGTGGCGATCCTGGGGGGGGCCAAGGTCTCCGGAAAGATCGGCGTCATCGAAAACCTGGGGAAACGGGTGGACAAGGTGATCATCGGAGGGGGGATGGCCTTTACCTTCCTGAAGGCGCTGGGTCACGACGTGGGCGATTCGTTGGTGGAAGATTCGATGTTGGATGCGGCGCGAAAAATCATGGACCATGCCATCCAGCGCGGGGTCAAGTTTTATCTGCCGGTGGATTGTGTGGTGGCCCCCAGTCGGGCGCCGGGTGTCGAGGCCCGGCCGGTCCCCATCCAAGAAATCCCGAAAGGGTGGCTGGGATTGGACATCGGGCCCGCGTCCGTGCGGCTTTTCAGGGAGGTATTGGCCAATGCAAAGACGATCCTCTGGAACGGTCCGATGGGTGTCTTCGAAATGGATGCCTATTCGCGCGGTACCCTGGCCATGGCGCACGACGTGGCCAATGCCTACGCCCTGACGGTGGTCGGCGGGGGAGAGACGGCGCTGGCCGTCCATCGCGCGGGGGAGTCCGAAAACATGAGCTTTATCTCGACGGGCGGGGGCGCGGCGCTCCAGCTTCTGGAAGGGAAGGAGTTGCCGGGGCTGTCGGTCTTGCCGGACAAGGGCGCTGCGGGATGAGGCCCTGCTTCGTCGCCAACTGGAAGATGTACAAGACCTGCGGCGAGGCGGAGGATTATCTTCAAAGCCTCTCCCTGCAGCCGGCCCTGCGGGGATTCGATCGGGAAATCGTTCTGGCCCCCCCCTTCACCGCCCTTTCGTCCGTGCGCGCCCGGATCGAAAGCACCGCGCCCGGTATTGTGCTGGCGGCGCAGAACCTCCATTTTGCGCCGGAGGGGGCCTATACGGGCGAGGTGTCGGCCCGGATGCTGCGGGAGGTGGGGTGCCGCTACGTGATGGTGGGGCATTCGGAGCGCCGCGTCCATCTTGGCGAAAGCGACTCCCAGATTCGTCTCAAGGTGGCAGCCGCGGGCGACGCGGGGCTGATCCCGATCCTGTGCGTCGGGGAGACGTTGCAACAGCGACAGATGGGCGAGGGCGCAGCGGTCGTCCAACGGCAGATCGAAGCGGCGCTGGGTTCCACCTGGGAATCGGAGATGCTGGTTGCCTACGAGCCGGTCTGGGCCATCGGTGCCAACCGAACCCCCTCCCCGACGGAGATTGTGGCGATGCACCGGCGGATTCGGGCCTGTTTTGCAACCTCCGCACCGATTCGAATTCTCTACGGCGGAAGCGTCACGCCGGAAAATATCGCCGATCTCATGGGGGGAGGGGAAGTTGACGGCGTGTTAGTGGGCGGGCAGAGTCTCTCCGCCGAAAACTTCGCGACGATCATCGAACGGGGCATGAAGGCATACGGTCACCCCTAAAAAATTCACTTCGACAGGCTCAGTGCGAACGGATATGATTTTGAATCAATAACCCCTCCCAACCTCCCCTTTGTTAAAGGGGAGGAGCGCGGCTCCCGCAAGGGGTTTCCCCCTCTGACCTTCCCCCCCTCCTTATCCCCCTCTTTACCAAAGAGGGGCCAGGGGAGTTATTCAATGGCACCCATGGCAGCCGCCCCCTCTCACAGGGAATTTGGCAAGACAGTTGCTCTGAAAACTGTCACGAGCGGCCGGACGCCGACTGCGGGCCCGGACGCCGGGCGCACGGCGACGCGCGACCACCCCACGACTTTCTCTTCCAACAAGACTTTTTCAATGGGCTGTTAGCCCCTTCAAGTTTCCCTTTGTTCTCCTCCTTCGCAAGAACATTCCCACTTTGGTTCAACGATTCGATCGGTTGCATAGCCCTATAACAAGGGTTTAGCCTTTGAGTCGGGCCCACGGCGTCTTGCGTGGTAACGCCCTCTGACAAGGAGGTAGAGAGATGGAGTGGTTACTCGATAATCCCGTTGCCAATCTTCACGGAGGTGAGTTTCTCGCGTTTTACGCGGCGGTCATCGCCGTGGCAGCCGTGGCGTGTTACATCCAGACACGCCGCCTGGATTCGAGCGGGGAATTGCCCTCGCCCCGCGTGCCGGAAAACCCCGATCCCTATGAAATCGCCTATCTGCGTGGCGGCGCCAATGAAGTCGCCCGCGTGGTTGTTTTTAACCTTGTTCAGTTGGGCTATCTCAAACTCACAGAAAATGGCAAAAAGTGGTTGCTGAAATTCGGCGACAAACGTGAGGATCCTGCGCAACCCTCTCTTTCTGCGTTGGAACGGGCAACGCTCGAGTGGTGTTCTGCGATCTCGCTTCCGGTTGAAACGCGAACGATATTTCAGGACCGTACGGGATTGGCTTCTAAACTCGAACCGCTCTGCGTCTCTTACGAAGAAATGTTGCACCGCGAAGACCTTCTCAACACACCAGAGGCGGTCGGTGCTACCGCTCGCATATGTCTACCGTATGGATTCGGAGTGATGGGTTTGGGCGCTTACAAAGTCATCGTGGCGTTGGTTCAAGGCCATACCAATGTTTGGTTTACTGTTATTCTCGCTATTGTCGGATGGTGTCTGATGTGGGGCGTGGGGAGGTCGCCTCGCCTTAGCCAGCGAGGTCAGCAGTACATTAAAAATCTGAAGTTGGCCTTCAGGGAGATGAAATGGTCGTTGCCTCCTCCCACTACGAGCAACGTAGCCTACACCAGTGTGCCTTTTTTGCTTACCGTAGGTATCTTCGGCTTCAGCGCACTGGGAGGAACCTCTCACGCTTTCTATAAAGACGCTTTCACCAAATTTACCCGGCCTGGTAACGGCAGTTGTGGGGGTGGTTGTGGTGCAGGCAGCGCTGGCGGCGACGGTGGAGG
>CAZOFZ010000111.1:0-5704 GCA_964579175.1 uncultured Nitrospirota bacterium
GCCCCCCCGCCGCTCCCCAGCGCCAGATAGGACTGAATCAGTTGATGGCCGCTGGTGAGGCGGTTCTCCCAGGGGTTGAGATAGCCCAAAAGCCGCGTCATCCGATAAGGGGTCTTGACGATCCAGTAGGCCGCTGCCGGCGCCGCCGCCAGCGCCAGTCCCAAAAGATAGACCGGCGATGTCCCGCCCAAAAAGAAGAGCACCCCCGCAAGCCCTAGCATCATCATCGCCGATCCCAGATCGCGTCCGGCCAATGTCAGCCCGGCCAGCGCCCCGACAATCAGCAGGGGGGGGATCGTCCTGGGCCGTTCCTCTTCACGCGTTAGGCCACGCGCCAGGCCACGTGTCAGATAATGCGCCAGATAGAACACCAAAAAGAGTTTGGCCAGCTCCGAAGGCTGGAACTGGAGGGGGCCGATCCGCAGCCATCTGCGGGCGCCATTGACCTCCGTTCCAAAAAGCAGCGTCAGCGACAGCAACAGAAAAACAAGCCCGGCCAGTGGCAGCATCTTCTGCCGGAGGCGGCGATAGTCCCCGGAAGCGGCCAGGACAAAGCCGACCCACCCGATCGACATCCAGCAGAGCTGCCTTTTCAAAAAGTAGGCGGCATCCTGATAATCCCGGAGGGCGCGCACCGCGCTGGCGCTGTAGACCATCAGCAAGCCCACGACCGACAACGTCAGGAGCACCGTGACCAGCGCGCCATCCCCCATCTGCCGATCTCGTCTCCGCTCCAATCGGCGGGGATATGGCCCGTTTGCAAAAGCGTCGGTTGTCATGGCAATAACGCGGCGACGGCCTGCTTGAAGCGGTCGCCCCGATCCTGATAATCCAGAAACATATCGAAACTGGCGCAAGCGGGGGCCAGGAGCACCACGTCTCCGGAGACTGCGGATGCGGCGGCCTTTTCAACTGCCATCTCCATCGAATCGGCCCGTTCGAGGGTCGTCGCATCCGAGAGGGTGTGCGCCATCTTCTCTGCGGCCTCGCCGATCAGGATCAGCCGCTTGACCTTTTTCTGAATCGGCACCCGCAACGGATCGAAATCGCATCCCTTCTCTTTCCCCCCCGCGATCAGGATCACCGGGGCCGTCATCCCCTCCAGCGACTTGAGCACGGCCCCCACGTTCGTCCCTTTCGAATCGTTGACATATTGCGCACCCCGCACCGTTCGGACAAACTCCATGCGATGAGGAAGCCCCCGAAATTCGGCCAGCACGCGGCGGACCCCCGAAATCGGCGTGCTGCATAGAAGCGCCATGGCCACCGACGCCATGACGTTCTCGATCTGATGAACGCCCCGGAGTTTCAGGCGATCCACCTTGAAGACCGCCTCTTCTTTTCCCCAGAGGTTGGCGCATATTTCTCCGTGCCGAAGATAAACGCCCTGTTCCGGAATCCGTGTCCGACTAAAGAGAACGGTCCGACCGGCCAGCACGGGGGGCGCCGAATCGGGATCGTCCGCATTCAGGATCGCATGATCCTGCGCGGTCTGATTTTCAAAAAGACGCCATTTTGCCTGCCGGTAGGCGTCCAGGTCGGGATAGCGGTCCAGATGGTCGGGGGTGATATTCAACAGCGCCGCGATGCGGGGCCGAAAATGCCGGATCGTTTCCAGTTGGAAGGAACTGGCTTCCGCCACGATAAAGTCCCAATGCGCGCCCACCGCCTCGCAAAGCGGCGTCCCCAGGTTTCCGCCGACGAAGACCCGCCATCCCGCAGACCGCAACATCTCGCCCACCAACATCGTGGTGGTGCTCTTCCCATTGGTGCCGGTAATGGCCAGAATCGGCGCGGAAAGCCGGGCTGCGGCCAGCTCCATCTCGCCGATGACCGGAATATTCCGCTCCCGCAACGATTGCAGGGGGAGTTTCAGAAGCGGCACGCCGGGGCTGACCACCACCCGATCCGAGGCCAAAAAATCTTCGTCTTTCCAAGGCCCGCAACGCAACTGGATCGAAGCGCCGTCTTCCGGGTCCGGCACAAGAGACGGAGGCGCCGTCTTCCGGTCGTCCAGCACCTGTACGTGCGCCCCTTCGCGCGCCAGGAGCCGGGCTGCGGCCATTCCGCTCTTTCCCATTCCAACGACAGTGATCCGCGCGCCCCGCACGGAGACCGGGCGATGCGGCGCGACATCCGATATGGCCTGAAGCATGTTCTTTTTCCTTACCGGAGTTTCAGGGTGCTCAAACTCAACAACGCCAGCATCGTGGAGACGATCCAGAATCGCACCACGATTTTAGGTTCCTTCCACCCCGAAAGCTCAAAATGGTGGTGGATGGGGGCCATTTTGAAAATCCGCTTGCCCCGCAGTTTAAACGAGAAGACCTGAAGCATGACCGACACGGCTTCCACCACAAAGATGCCGCCCACCAAGACCAGCAGCATCTCATGTTTTGAAATCACCGCCACCGTCCCGATTGCGGCCCCCAGCGGCAGCGATCCCACATCCCCCATGAAAAGCGTGGCAGGGTAGGCGTTAAACCAGAGAAAGCCCAGGCTGGCGCCGATGAGGGCGCCGCAAAAGACCGATAACTCTCCGGCCCCCTCGACATAGGGGATCAGCAGATATTCCGACAGGCGATGATGTCCCGCCAAATAGGCGATGAGCGCATAGGCCATCGTGGCGATAATCACCGGCCCCATGGCCAAACCATCCAGGCCGTCCGTCAAATTCACCGCATTGGACGCCCCGACAATGACCAGGACGGCAAACGGGATATAGAAAAAACCCAGGTCGGGCGCAATCGTCTTGAAGAAGGGGACCGACAGGACGGACGAGTAGGCGGGTGTGGCGTGCAGGGAAATGGAAACCGCCAGGGCAATGAGCCCCTGGAGCCCGAACTTTGCGCGCGGACGGAGACCCTTCGAGTTGGCATACCGACATTTCAGGACATCGTCCCAGAAACCGACGAGGCCAAACCCCACCGTCGTCAGCATGACCATCCAGACGTAGCGATTTTTGAGGTCGGCCCATAACAGGGTCGTCGTCAGCGCCGCTCCCAGGATCAGGATGCCACCCATCGTCGGTGTCCCCGCCTTCGCCAAATGCGATTTGGGGCCATCGTCTCGGATCGCCTGGCGCACCTGATATTGCGCAAGCAGCGCCGTCACCTTCCGCCCGATCAGGATCGAAATCACGAAGGCAGTCAACACCGCATAGACCGTCCGAAAGGTGATGTAGCGGAAAACATTCAGAATGGGAAACGTTTCGTGGAGCGGATAGAGAAATTGGTAGAGCATTCACCTTCCTGTTATGAACGGTCTCAAAAACCCCTCCCAACCTCCCCTTTAACAAAGGGGAGGAGCACGATTCCTACTCATCCAGGGAGGGGGAGATAACGAGGGAGGACAGCACCCGCTCCATCTTCATCCCGCGGGAACCCTTCACGAGTAGGCAGTCCCCCGGCGCCACCTTCAATGTCAGCGATGAAAGATCGGCATGCACCGAAACATCGGAGAGACCCGCCTGCCGCGCACCCTGCGCCACCCGATCGGCCCACTGTCCGACGGCCACCAGGACATCCACGCCACTTCGCGCGACGGCCGCCCCGACCTGCCGGTGGGCCAACTCGGAGGCCGCTCCCAGCTCCAGCATGTCCCCCAGCAATGCGATTGTTCGCCCCTTTCCGTGCGGCCCCATTGTCTGTGGCATGGAAACCAGCGTCGCGAGCGCCGCTTCCATGGAAGCCGGGTTCGCGTTATAGGCATCCAACAGAATGCAGACCCCCTCCCTGTGCAGCACTTGCATCCGCATGGCGGGCGGGCAAAATCGGGACAACCCAACGCGAATCTCCTCGAACGTGCGGGAGAGGGCATAGGCCACGGTCGCGGCCGCGAGGGCGTTATAGACCTGATGGTGTCCGTGCGCGGGAAGAAACACTTCCCCCTCCCGCACCCCGTGACGATGGAGATCGAACGTCATCCCGTCCGCATCCCAGGCGACGGAGGAGGCCATGACGTCGGCCGTCCGTGAAAGTCCATATGTCCAGCACGCAGGCAGCTGCTTGACCCAGGGGGCCAGGTGCGGGTCATCCAGGTTGACGATGGCCGTGGGGGACGACTCGAACAGCACCCCCTTTTCAGCCGCCACCCCTTCCACGTCCGAAAGCCCCTCCAGATGGGACGGGCCGATATTGGTAATCAGACCGATCGTCGGCTGCGCGATCCGGCACAATGTCCCCATCTCCCCCCTGCGGCTGATCCCCATCTCCACCACCGCCGTCCGATGCTCGGCGGTCAGGCGCAGCAACGACAGCGGAAGACCGATCTGGTTGTTGAGATTCCCCTCGGTGGATAACACCGGCCCGCCACAGGACAGAATGGCAGCCGTCATCTCTTTGGTGGTCGTTTTTCCGTTGCTTCCGGTAATCGCCACCACGGGAATCCGGAAGCGGCCGCGATGCACGCGCGCCCTCTCCTGGAGCGCCACCAGGGGGTCTTCCACACGGGTCAGGAAGTCCGACGGAAAGACGTGCGTCCATTCTGCCTGCCGCAGTCGGTAGGCATCCTCTGAAACGATGGCGCCCGCCGCCCCTCTCTGAAAGGCCTCCTCCACAAAATCGTGGCCGTTAAACCGGGGACCGCGCAGGGCCACAAAAAGATCCCCTTTGTGAATGGTCCGCGTGTCAATGTTGATAGGGGCTTGCGCCTCCCCCTCAAACTGCGCAGAACCACGTAGGAGGGATGAACGAAGCGCACTGGCGAGGACCACCCTATCATCGAAAGGGAAGGCCTCGTTTCCGATGATTTGGACGGTTTCATGGCCCTTGCCCGCCACCACCACCATTTCCCCCGTCCGCGCCATTCGAACGGCCTCGAAGATGGCCTCCCTGCGATCAGGGATGACCCGGTAAGGCCGTCCGACGGTTTTGACGCCCGCCTCGATCTGTTCGAGGATGGAGAGGGGGGGCTCGCTTCGGGGGTTGTCGGAGGTGACGATTACATAATCGCTCATGCGGGCCGCTACATTCCCCATTCGGGGGCGTTTCTCTCGATCACGGTCCCCGCCACAACCGAAGACCGTGATGATCCGTCGGGGAGAGAGGTCGGCTGCCGCCGACAGCAGCCGACCAAGGGCATCCTCGGTGTGGGCATAGTCCACGATCGCCAGAAAATCCTGCCCCGCGTCAATTTTTTCGAACCGGCCCGGCACCGCCGACATGGCCGCAATCCCCTCGGCGATTTGTGCATGGGGAAGCGACAGCACAACCCCCGCGCCGACCGCCGCCAAAATGTTATAGGCGTTATGGCGGCCGATCAGGGGCGATGCCACCTCCAACGGGCCGGACGGTGTTGCGACGGACATCCGAATTCCAGACGCGCTCGAAGTCAGCGAGACCGGGTGTATCTCCGCGGTTGCGGCCATCCCGAACCCCAGGACCCGCCCCGGAAGCACCTGTTGCAGCATACGGCCGTAGGGATCGTCCAGATTGACCACCGCCCGCCCATCCGGCTTCATTTGGTCGAACAGACCCCGTTTTGCGGCAAAGTAACGCTCCATGTCGCCGTGATAATCGAGGTGATCCTGTGTCAGGTTTGTAAAAACGGCAACCTGGAATCGGCACCCCTCCACCCGTCGCTGGTCCAGGGCGTGCGAGGAGACCTCCATCGCCACGTGGGTGATCCCCTTGTCCCGCATGTCCGAAAAAAGCCGCTGCAGCGACAGGGCATCCGGGGTGGTGTGCGGCGCCCTGCGCGCCTC
>CAZOFZ010000112.1:0-5661 GCA_964579175.1 uncultured Nitrospirota bacterium
TTGCGCGCCCCCAGACGCCGTAACGTCCGGAGGGCGGCGGTGCGCCCGACCGATTCGGGCGATTCGAGTTGGTTGAGGGCGCGCCGGGACGAATACCAATAGTCCCGCTGCATCTGCCCGTCCGCCACGGCGATCGGGGAGACCGAAAGCGAGGCGTGGGATGTCCGGTATTGTCCAGAGAAACCGTTGGTGGCCGCGTAGAGCACCGTGGTGTGAGAATGACCGAAGTCGCTCCCCTCCGAATTGGTCAGACGCGGATCGTGGGAGAGGGCTGCGGACTCCGCCCGCCGGGCCCACTCGATCTTCTCCTCCACCGACAGGCGATCCGCTTCGGGATCGAACAGGGGCAGCTCCGGAATTGTTTTGGCACAGACGGAGGGATCGGGGAGTGCGGCGAATGCGTCTTCCTGCGCGTATCGGGCCAGGTTGCAGGTGTCCGAGAGGAGCTGCGAAAGCGCGGCCTCGGTAAAATCGGAAGTAGAGGTGATGGCCGTCCGTTTCCCGAAAAAGAGGCGCAGTCCCAGCCTTTTCCCCTGGGCGCGGCTGATCTTCTCGACGGCATTCAACCGCACCTGGGCCGAGAAGGCATCCCCCTCGACGACCAGGACATCCCCTGCGGAGGCCCCACGCGCCAGTGCCCGGCCCAATAACGCCTCCGCCCGATCTTGTCCGAATGACATGTCCATGTTCACGATGCGGTACCACCCACGGTCAGTCCTTCGATTTTAATCGTGGGGAGGCCAACGCCCACGGGGACACTCTGTCCATCCTTGCCGCAAGTGCCCACCCCCGCATCCAGACGCATGTCGTTCCCGACCTGCGTCACGCGGGTGAGGACATCGGGACCGTTTCCGATGAGGGTCGCCCCTTTCACGGGCGCGCCGATCTTGCCGTCTTCGATCAGATAGGCCTCGCTGGCCGAAAAGACGAACTTGCCCGACGTAATGTCCACCTGCCCCCCGCCAAAGGCCGTGGCGTAGAGTCCTCTTTTGACCGATCGAACGATGTCGGACGGTTCGGATTCCCCCGCCAGCATGAAGGTATTGGTCATCCGAGGCATGGGGCTGTGGGCGTAGCTCTCGCGCCGGCCGTTGCCGGTCAGCGGCATTCCCATCAGTCGGGCGTTGAGGCGGTCTTGTAGATAGCCCACCAAAATCCCACGATCGATCAAGACCGTCCGCGAAGTGGGGGTCCCTTCGTCGTCGCAGTTGAGCGAACCGCGCCGATGGGGGATGGTGCCGTCGTCCACCACGGTGCACAATTCGGAGGCCACCCGCGTTCCCAGTTTGCCGGAGAAGGCGGAAGTCCCCTTCCGGTTGAAATCGGCCTCCAGACCATGCCCGATCGCCTCATGCAGCAGGATGCCGGGCCACCCCGGGCCGAGCACCACGTCCATCGTCCCTGCGGGGGCATCCGTGGCGGAAAGGTTCAGAATCGCCTGACGCGCCGCTTCCCGGACATAGTGCATAAATCGTTTTTCGCCCGCGTCCAGATCGAAAAAGAAGTCCAGCCCGGACCGCCCTCCACCACCATAGCTCCCGACTTCTCGGCGTCCCCCCTCTTCCGCGATGCAGGTGACATTCAACCGCACCAGCGGCAGGACATCGGAGACGACGAGGCCCTCCGAAGTGACGATCAGGATGGTCTTGTATTCGCTGGCATAGGAGGTCATGACCTTGCTGATGCGCGGGTCGTATTGCCGCGCCTGCCGGTCGATTTCTTCCAGCAGCGCGACTTTGTCCTGCACCGGCGCGTCAATGGGCGGGATGGAAACGGGATAAAGATTGCGCGCGGGGGGGGTGAGACTCCGGATGGCCACCGGCCCCACGGTGCCCCCCTCTTTGGCGATGTAGCGCGCCGTTTTGGATGCGGAGAGCAACCGATCCATGGAGATGTCGTCGGAATAGGCGTAGCCCGTTTTTTCCGACGCAACGGCCCGCGCGCCCACCCCTTGCGAGACGCTCTTTGCGACCTTTTTGACGATCCCCTCTTCCAGACCGATCTGTTCGCTGACCTGGTATTCGAAATAGAGGTCCGCATAGTCCACCTTCCCCCCCAGCAACTGTCCCATCGCCGCTTCCAATGAAGTGGACGAAAGACCATACCGCGAAAGAAAAGAGGGGGCCGTCGTCTCCGTTGTGTCCATCATAATGCTTCCCACATGCCGACGGCAGACTATAGCACAGACAGGGATTGATTCGCGCGTCTTAAGTTTTGCCTCAGCAGGGAGTGGGGGGGTAGTACCACGCATCTGAAGGGCCTGTTTTTGATGACCGCGGATTCGCCCCTGTTGAATGGGCGCGGGCTTTGTGAGACGATTCCGTCCCACGGCTTGGAAATCTCTGGAATATGGCGGACACGATTCTGGACAGTCTGAATCCTTCGCAGCGGGAGGCCGTTCTCCATACGGAGGGCCCTCTGCTGGTGCTGGCGGGCGCGGGGAGCGGAAAAACGCGGGTGATTGTGCACCGAGTGGCCCATCTCATCGAAACGCGGGGCGTCTCGTCGCAATCCATCCTGGCCATGACGTTTACGAATAAAGCGGCCGCCGAAATGCGGGAACGCGTGGCACGCCTTCTTTCTCCCGAACGGATACGGGGCCTCTCCATCTCCACGTTCCACGCCACCTGCCTGAAAATCCTCCGCCTGCACATCCACCATTTGGGCTATCGAAATGCCTTTATCGTCTACGATTCCGCCGATCAGACCGCGCTCGTCAAGTCGTGCGCCGAAACCCTTACGATCAACTTGGATGTCCATCCGGTCGGCCTGCTGGCCAAACGGATCAGCCAGCTGAAGCAACAGCTCACGACGCCGGAACAATTTGGGCAGCGTGCGCCCGGCTTCGGCCCGGACGCAAAAGTGGCGCGTATCTATCGTCTCTATCAAGAGCGTCTGGCGGCGCTTCAGGGGGTGGATTTTGACGATCTGATCGCGCTTGCGATCCGCCTGTTCGAGTCGTTTCCGGACCTGCTTTTGCGGTATCGCGGACAGTTTCAATATATGATGGTGGACGAATATCAGGACACGAACCATGCCCAGTACCGGCTGATCCGGCTTTTGACCTCCGAGCGACGCAATCTGTGTGTCGTGGGGGACGACGATCAGTCCATCTATGCCTTTCGGGGCGCGGATGTGGGGAATATTCTGGAATTCGAACGGGACTTTCCCGACGCAAAGGTGGTGCTGTTGGGACAGAACTACCGCTCCACCCGTGCGATTCTGACTGCCGCCACGGGGGTGATCGAAAAAAACCTGCGCCGAAAATCCAAGACCCTTTGGACCGAAAACGGGGCCGGGGCGCCGGTGACCTGGGGTCGCGTCAACGACGCGGAAGAGGAGGGGCGCTTCATCCGGGCGTCCATTGCGACCCTTCGGGCCGAGGAGCGTCGCCCCTTGTCGGACTTCTGCATTCTCTATCGCACTCATGCCCAGTCGCGGGTCATCGAGGAGACATTGCGAAGCGGCGGTGTCCCCTATTCCGTGTTTGGCGGCTTGCGATTCTACGACCGCCGTGAGATCAAAGACCTGGTGGCCTACCTGCGGCTGATCGTCTCCCCGGACGACGCAGTGAGCCTGCGGCGCATTATTAACGTGCCTCCGAGGGGGATCGGGACGGCGACGATCGAGCGATTATTGGCCTTTTCCGAATCGCAATCCTGTCCGCTTTACGAAGCGATCGGTTTGGCGACGGGGCGCAGGCATCCCTTCCAGCTGGCCGAAATCTGCGGCCTGACCCCCGCCGCAAGACGCGCGACAGGGGCCTTTTATGACACGATGGAATCGCTGCGTGCCGCTTCGTTCCAGGTGCCGGATGTCGCGGGACTGATCCGGGCCGTGATTGACGCAATCCGCTATTTCGACGCATTACGGCAGGGAGATGAGCCGGAAGCCGAGAGAAACAGCCGGGTCGAAAATGTCATGGAACTGGTCTCCGCGGCGGAAAAGTTCGAGTCCTCCATGCGGGACGCGGAGGGACCGTCCCATCCCGCGTCGTTTCCCTTCGCAGGTCCGCCGTCTCATGAACTCCCACGGGATGTGCGGGGCGCACAGGTGCGGGAGACGCTGACCCTGTTCCTGGATCAAATTGCCCTGGTGGCGGGGAGCGATGAACCGACGGCGGGCAAGTGGATGGCGTCCGCGACGCCCCAGGCGCCACAGGGCGCGGTGACGCTGATGACCCTGCATTCCGCAAAAGGGCTGGAATTCCCGGTGGTCTTTTTAACAGGGCTGGAAGAGGGGCTCTTCCCTCATTCGCGCGCACTCACCGACCTGCGCGAGCTGGAGGAAGAGCGGAGGCTTTGCTATGTCGGAATGACCCGCGCGCGGGAGCGACTCTACCTCATGAGCGCGGCGCAGCGAACGTTGTATGGCACGCCCCACTGGAATCCCCCTTCTCGTTTTATTCGGGAGTTGCCGGACGACGTGATCATGCCGTATCATTGGGAATCCGAAGGGAAGTCCCGGAACGGGGCCGGGAGGAAACCGGAGGTCGCGTTCCGTCCGTTCTGGAACGGAGAGACGGGGCCCCCACAGGAAGCCCCTACAGTGTCCGCACCGTTCCGGGTGGGTGCGATGGTGCGGCATCCGATCTTTGGCGTGGGCCGGGTTCAGCAATGTGAGGGGACGGGGACGCAGGCCCGGGTGACGGTCGCTTTTTCGGCGGCGGGGATTAAGAAGCTGTCTCTGCAACATGCAAAGCTGTCGCACTCTGACGGGGGTGGTTGAGTATGAACGTTACGTCCACGGATGTGGCGCACGTCGCAAGGCTTGCGCAGCTGGCCATTACGGAAGAAGAAATCGGGCCATTGACCGAACAGCTCAATGCGATCCTGTCCTACATGGAAACATTAAACCGGCTGGACACCGCCTCGATCGAGCCGACCACGCATGTGCTGCCGCTGGCCAACGTCCTTCGGGAAGATGCCGCACAGCCCTCGCTGGGGACGGACCGGGCCTTGGAAAATGCCCCGCAGCACGATGGCGCGCATTTTCGCGTACCCAAGATTATCGCGTAAGAGGAATGCCATGAACCGAATGATGCTCAAAGCCAAAATTCATCGCGCGACGGTGACGGAGTCCGAACTCGACTATGAGGGGAGCATTACAATTGACGAGACGCTCATGGAAGGGGCCGGCATGCTCCCTTACGAACAGGTGGCGGTTTCGAACCTGAATAACGGAGAGCGCTTTGTCACCTATGTCCTCCCCGGACGACGCGATTCGGGGATTATCTGCCTCAACGGTCCGACCGCCCGAAAGGGGGTGGTGGGAGACAAGGTGATTCTCTTCTGCTATGCCCTGTACGCGGAGGAAGAGTTAAAAGCGTTTGTGCCCAAGATCGTTAAGGTAAACGAAAAGAATCGAATGGAAGCCCCGTCGGCGTAGTGCCCCGCACACTCACCCGTCAATGAAATCAGACAATCCCACGCTCCCCGCGCTCATTGATCGGCCAGTGCATGTCCTGCAGGAGGCCCTGCGCAAGCGGGAAGTCTCCGCCCGGGAGCTGGTCTCCGCGTTTTGCGCCAGAATCCGTCTGGTTGAAGCGCAGGTCCACGCCTATCGTACACCCATGGAAGAGGCCGCGATGCAGGCGGCAGGGATGGCCGACGCGGCCATCGCGGAGGGGAGTGCCGGTCCGCTCACCGGCATTCCGATGGC
>CAZOFZ010000113.1:0-5641 GCA_964579175.1 uncultured Nitrospirota bacterium
CACGCAATCCCCTCCATCAAAACCACCCCCAACGACTTTTTCAACGGGCTGTTAACCGAATTAGGAGATATCGGGCTTTCCATTCCCCGGACGCGCACCGATAACCCCGTCTGGATATTGGGTCAGTATGCCCGTCGGGGTCATCCCGTGAATCGCCCGATCCTGAGGCTTTTGTCTTGTCGGATCTTGTTCTCGGTCTTCTCTCATGAAAACACAAAGGAGAAAACATTTGCCCCATTCCTCACGTGACACATAATATTTGACATTACCGGAAAACGCTTGTTAAGCAGGGGCTGCTCCGATACATTGACGACATGCGCCGTTTCATGAAAAAGACCCGATACCTGGAAATCGGTATCAGCACCCTCATCACCCTCTTTTTTCTCTTTCTGGACGTGATCAATCTGCCGCTGGTAAAGCGGACGACGGACCTGCTGGAGATGAAGACCCTCGATTTTCGATTTCTCCTACGGGGGGTCTATCGCCCGGAATTGCCCGGAGAAAATATTGCGATTATTGGCATTGACGAAAAGAGCCTGCGTGAAGTTGGCCGATGGCCCTGGTCGCGGGGCCGGATCGCGGATCTGCTTCAACTCCTCTCCGATGAAAAACCGCGCGTGATTGCCTTCGATATCCTGTTTAGCGAGCCGGAGCGTTCCGACACGCTGGAACTGATTCGGGCGTTGCGGGGGGGAACGCCGATCCCGGCGCAGTTGTCCGAGACCCTCGAAAAATATGAACGGGAGGCCGACGGCGATGGACAGTTTGCGGAGGCGATACGACAGTCGGGTCGGGTGGTGCTTCCGATCGCGATGGCCGTCCCCACGGATCGTCAGAGGCTGGGGGAGACGGATGACGAAGCGCCCATCCTGTTGGCACAGTCTTCCTTTGGGCTCGTGCAGGGGCTGCGCGTGGAGGCGCTCTTTCGACCGATCGAGGCCCGGTCGCTTACCCCCCCCATCGAAAGATTGGCGCGGCACACGGCCGCACTGGGTCACGTCTACAGCATGCCGGAACGGGATGGCGTCCTGCGCTGGGAATATCTTGCGCTGAAGCATGGGGAGGACTATTACCCCTCTTTCGGTCTTCAGGTGGCACGGGAAGCGTTGGGATTGCGTCGCGAAGAGACCCGACTCCTGCTGGGCGAGGCGGTGCAACTGGGCCCCATCCGAATCCCCACCGATGAGCGGGGCCGGATGTTGGTCAACTATGTCGGCCGCGAAGGGACCTACCCCATCTTTTCCGCCACCGACGTGCTGCACCGGCGCATCCCCCCCGGCCATTTTCGGGACAAAATCCTCCTGGTCGGGGCCACGGCCCTGGGCACCTACGACCTGAGGGTGACCCCCCTTTCGGCCAATATGCCGGGGGTCGAGAAGAACGCCACCGTCATTGACAACATCCTCCGCAGGCGTTTCCTCCATCGCACCGACACGATGCGTCTTCTGGATGCACTGTTCATTCTGGGTTTCGGGGTCTCTCTGGGCCTGATCCTCCCCCACGTCAGCGCGCTTTATGGCGCAACCGTCGCCGCCGCCATGCTGGGTTTCGATCTGCTTTTTTCACAATATCTCTTCGATCGGCAGGGTCTCTGGATCAACCTGCTCTACCCCGCCGCCACGATCGTCCTTTCCTATACCGCCCTGACCCTCTTTCGATTTATGACCGAAGAACGACAAGTCCGTGAAGTGCGTCGGATATTCTCGAGCTATGTGTCGCCCAAAATCGTGACGGCGCTGGTCAAAGAGCCCGAGAGGGCGCGGTTGGGGGGGGAGCGCAAGCGTTTAA
Source organism: uncultured Nitrospirota bacterium (assembly GCA_964579175.1). GTDB lineage: Bacteria > Nitrospirota > Nitrospiria > SBBL01 > CAZOFZ01 > CAZOFZ01. Next base: position 1,789 of record CAZOFZ010000113.1, read on the forward strand.
CCGTCCTATTCTCGGATATTCGGGGTTTTACCGCCTATTCCGAACGCCATACGCCGGAAGAGGTGGTGACCGTTCTGAACGAATATATGCAGGCCATGACCGAGGCGGTCTTCCGCTGGGACGGGACGCTGGACAAGTTTATCGGAGACGCGATCATGGTATTTTGGGGGGCGCCGCTGGATCAGCCAAACCATGCCGAGCTGGCGGTTCGATGCGCCCTGGACATGCGGCATCGCCTGGCGGCGCTCCAGAAAAAATGGCGCACCGAGGGAAAGGAGGTGTTGGATACGGGGATCGGAATCAACACGGGGGAGGTGGTGGTGGGGAATATGGGGGTGGAAGGCCGAAAGATGGACTATACTGTTATTGGAGATCACGTCAATCTGGCGGCCCGCATGGAATCGCTCACCCGCGAATACGATTTACCCATTCTGCTCTCCGAGGCGACATATCTGGAAGTCAAACACTTGATCCACGAAAAGTCCCCACCCGCCGAACAGCGAAAAAGTGCCCAGCCCATTCGGCACGCGGAGCGGCGGAAATCTCCGATGCAGATCGGCCACATCACGGTGCACGACCTGCATGGCGTCAAAGTAAAAGGGAAAGAGCATCCGGTGCGCGCCTTTGGCATCGTCGAATATCGGGAGAAGGGCCATGCAGGTTAAGGCCCGTGCACTGTATGCCGACTATACCAACGACATTGACGAATATCGGGAGAAGGGCCATGCAGGTTAAGGCCCTGGGGTGTCATGGGGGGGAACTGGCCCGCTGTCGTTCTTCCGGGTTTCTCATTAACGGATCGGTGCTCCTGGACGCCGGCACCACCTGTGCCGCCCTGACGTCCTCCGAACTGCGCGGGATTCGGGCGATTCTGATTTCTCACGTCCATTCTGACCACACGCAGGGGCTCCTGTCTCTCGCCGAAAACCTGATCGGACAAAAAAGGGAGCAACCGGTGTTGATTGCCGGCATCGAAAAGGTCTTGGTGGGGCTCCGACGCCATTTTTTCAATAATGCCCTCTGTCCGGACTTTACCGCCCTGCCTACGAGGCGACATCCCGTTTTTTCGCTCAAGGCCCTCCGGGAAGGGGAGGAGACGCGCCTTTTCGACTTGACGATCCGGGCCGTTTCCGTGCATCACACGGTGCCCTGTACCGGCTTCTTGATTCGTGAGGGGGACGCCTCGCTGCTCTACAGCGGAGACACGGGCCCAACGACCCGACTGTGGGAGGCGGCGTCACGAGAGACCCGTCTCAAGGCCGCCATGATCGAGACCTCTTTCCCAGACGCCCTGGAATCGCTGGCGGCCAGCAGCCGACACCTCACGCCCCGGCTGATGGCGCGGGAATTTGCAAAAATCGGAAACCCCGACCTTCAGTTGTACGCCTACCACATGAAGCCGCTTCATCTTGCGCAAATCAAAAAGGATATCCGCAAATTAAAACTGGACCGCCTGACCGTTTTGCGGGAGGGAGACCGCTTCGAGGTTTAAACGGGGCTCACCTTCGCAAACGGGGTGTCTACGGGTTGCCCTCGCCCGCAAACCGAGGTGACTGACCGCCATCCGGGCCCTCAGATGGAAGCCGCTTGATGCGCTTGGACGAGCAGGTCCTGGCGCCAGTCGGCTGACTATGCTGTACTCCAGAATTTGGACAGGACGTTAAGGCAAGATTTTGGCCGATGGAGACCCCAGAAACGGAGGTCGAAAATCATGGGCGAGAAATAGCGGAAACAGTATTCTGGGGTACAGCATACTTATACCCACCGCATGCCGAGCAAGACTATTCAGGAGATCGGGAGCCCGCTGGATTTTTAAGGCGCTTTTTTGAACCAGAATGGTTATAATTCCCGGAGTCAGTCCACAGGCCCTGTGATGTATCCCCCGATGGAGAATCAGCGATGAAGGTACCGATGACGCGCCGGGGTTATGACCGGATGCGGGAAGAGGTGACACGATTGAAGAAGGTAGAACGCCCCCAGGTGATTGTGGCCATTGCGGAGGCGCGCGCGCACGGCGACCTAAAGGAGAACGCCGAGTACACCGCCGCGCGGGAAAAGCAGGGATTTATCGAGGGGCGCATCATGGACCTGGAATCCAAACTGGCCCAGGCGGAAATCATCGAAACGGACGGACTCGCAACCGACAAGGTGGTCTTTGGTGCGACCGTTCATCTGATGAATCTGGATACGGACGAGAAGAAGCGCTACACGATTGTGGGGCAGGATGAAGCCGATCTTCAAAACGGCATGATCTCCATCCATTCGCCGGTGGCCCGCTCCCTGATCGGCCGCCGTGTCGGGGAGCTTGTCACGATTACGACACCGGCTCGCACCGTCGAGTATGAAGTGCTCAAGATCGGGGTGGAATAGCCATGGTGCTCAACGAAGAGAAGATCGCCCGTGTGGCGCATCGGGTGTTGGACGCCCTGCTGGCCGATCCGGAGGTCGAAAAGAAGCGGCCCCGTGAGGTGCTGCTGGCCCGGATCAAGGGGGTTCTCCTGTCTGAAGCGCAACAGGACGCGCAATGCGACGCCCTCGTCCTGAAAAAACTCGCGTCCTATGCCAGGCCGATCCCGGAAGGATCGGTGGAATGGAATATCCTCTACCAAAAGCTGTTTGACGAAGAGATGAAAAAAAGGAGGCGGTAAAGTCATGTCGGGTTTTACGTCGCTCTCACGGACGCTCGGGGGGCTTTCCCAGAGTTATGGCCTGGAACAGGGGATGGCCCTGCACCGCTTGCAACAGCACTGGTCGGACGTGGTGGGCGCGCAAATTGCGTCCCATACCTATCCCACCGAAGCGCGGCGCAATACACTCTATATCATGGTGGACAACGCGGCCTGGCTGCACGAATTAGCCTTTTTCAAACAGGAAATGCTACAAAAAATCGTCCGCTTTCTGCCCGCCAAAGCGGGCCCGATCGGCAGTCTGCATCTGAGGATCGGCCCTCTCCCCGCGTCTCCACCGACCGCCCCCACGCTTTCGAAAGTCCCCCCGCAGGAAGCCGAATCCCTCTTGCCACCGTTAACATCCATTGCAGACGCCCCGCTCAAGGAGGCCATTTATCGGGCCATGCGCTCACACATCCGAAAGCGCCCTCCTCACGGGACTTTTCCATAACCCTGCTGGCCTTCCGCTTCTCCTCCCCCCTTGTTATACTCCAGCCACCATGCCGACCCTACCGAACTTGGAATTACGACGGGCGCTGGGCGCGGACAAGGTGCTGGACGACGCCCCGGCCAAAACCGCGTATGCCATTGACGCCAGCATTTATAAGGTCACGCCGCAGGCGGTGGCGATCATCCAGTCGGCCGCCGATATGGAGATCGCACTCCGGCATGCCCGCGCAACCCGCACCCCCCTGACCGCCCGAAGCGGCGGCACCAATCTCACCGGCAACGCCATCGGCGAGGGAATCGTCCTGGAGTTCTCCCGCCTCAACCGCATTTTGGAAATCAATGCCGACGCGCGTTGGGCACGGGTGGAGCCGGGCATCGTCCACGCCGAACTCAACCGTGCCCTGGCCCGGGTTGGCCTGATGTTCGCACCCGACCCGTCCAGCGGCGATATGTGCAAACTGGGCGGGATGCTGGGCAACAACGCCGCAGGGCCGCACACGCTTAAATATGGCGCCACGAAAGACAACGTCTCCGCAATGGAAATCCTGCTGGCCGACGGCGTCTGGATCACGGCACGCGATTATCGCCTGGACGAGCCCGCGTTCGATCGGCTCTGCACTGCCGTTCCCGTCGTGCTGCGGCTGGTGGCGTTGATACGGGATCACCTCCCACTCATCCAGTCCAAAAAACCAACCGTGGCCAAAAACTCCAGCGGCTACAACCTGTTCGCGCTG
>CAZOFZ010000114.1:0-5598 GCA_964579175.1 uncultured Nitrospirota bacterium
GCTGCCCGCGGTGTGGCGCGCCGATCGCGCTGGATCGGGGGATCGAAGTGGGTCACGTCTTCATGCTGGGGACGAAATATAGCACGGCCATGAAGGCCACTTATCTTGATCCGCAGCGGCAGGAGCAGCCGTTTGTCATGGGTTGCTATGGCATCGGGGTCTCCCGCGTGATGGCTGCGGCCATCGAGCAGAACCACGACGAACGGGGGATGATCTGGCCCCTTTCCATTGCACCCTTTCCGGTTGCGATCATCCCGGTGCAGGAGAAATCGGCATCAGTGATGAAGGCGGCGGAATCGTTCTATGCCGACCTTCCGCCCGATGTCGCCCTGCTGGACGATCGGGACGAACGCCCAGGGGTCAAGTTCAACGATGCCGACTTGTTGGGGTTCCCCTATCAACTGATTATCGGACAAAAGAATCTGGATACGGGCCATGTCGAGATCAAGGTGCGGCGGACCGGGGAACGGCACAACATCGCGCTGGACCGGGTGATTCCCTATCTGACCGAGCGGCTCCGTGAAGCCGCCTCCGAAGGATGAACCCGCTCCATTTTTCTGCCCCGCACTTTTCCCTTATGCGTCTTTTCCCCCATGATCGAGCGCAAGAGTATCGCAGGCTTTGACTGGCTGGTCTTTTTCGCCATCTGCGCGCTGCTGGGCATCGGTGTGCTGACGCTCTATAGCCTCTCGCCCGCGCAGGTGGCTTCCGGACGGACGCCCTTTTTCATCAAACAGACCTATTGGATTCTGATCGGTTGGACGGCCTTCCTGATGATGGCATGGGTGGATTATCACGTCATCGTCCGGTTTGCCTGGCCGCTCTATGGCGTCACGCTACTCCTGCTTCTGGGGGTGATGCTGACGGGACGCGTGGTGCAGGGGGCGCAGCGCTGGATTTCCCTGGGGTTCTTTTCCGTCCAGCCGTCGGAGCTGGCCAAGGTCACCCTTTTGTTGATCCTGGCCAAACACTTTTCGGAGCATGCCAGTAAAACGGGGCTCAGTTTTGGGCAGATTCTCCGGCCCGGACTCCTGCTTGCGGCGCCCATCTTCCTCATCCTGAAACAGCCCGATCTTGGAACGGCCGTGGCCGTCTCCTCCGTCTTTCTGGCCATGCTGTTTGTGCTGGGGCTGCGCTCCAAGTTCTTCATTTATTCCGCCCTGTTTTCAATCCTGGCATTCCCCTTCTTCTGGCTTTTTTTCTGGAACCACCTGAAGGATTACCAAAAAGCGCGGCTTTTGACATTCATCAACCCGACCGGCGATCCGATGGGTGCGGGCTACCATATCACCCAATCCCGAATCGCCATCGGCTCCGGCCAACTCACCGGCAAGGGGTTGTTCGGGGGGACGCAGAGTCAGCTCAAGTTTTTACCGGAAGGGCATACCGATTTTATCTTCGCGGTCTTCTCGGAAGAGTGGGGTTTTAGAGGGATCGTGGTGCTTTTTATGTTGTTTCTGGTGATCTTGCTGTGGGGGGTCGAGATTGCGTGCAAGGCAAAGGATTTGCTGGGCACGCTGTTGGCGGTCGGGATTCTGGGACTGCTGTCGTGCTATTTTCTGGTCAACGTCAGCATGACGCTGGGGGTGATGCCGACGGTCGGCATTCCACTACCGCTGGTGAGCTATGGTGGGACCGCCCTGGTCACGACGATGGGACTGCTGGGCCTTCTTTTCAATGTGAAGTTGCGGCGGTTTATGCTATTTTACTGAGCGTGCGTCCAGGGTGGGTCGCGATGATGTCCGATGACCTGCTCCATTTTCTGACGCCCGATAAGACAAATTTTAGGAGAAACAATGTCGGTTGAAATTGTAATCAATGCAGCCCCGGAAGAGACTCGCGTGGCGCTGTTGGAAAACAGGACGGTCACCGAATTTTATTTCGATCGGAAACGTGATCGGGGCATGATGGGCAACGTTTATAAAGGGAGGGTGGCGAAAGTCCTGCCCGGCATGCAGGCCGCGTTTGTGGACATCGGCATGGAGAAGGCCGCCTTTTTGTACGTCGCGGACATCATGCCCCCACGCAAACAGACGGGGTCTGCCGTCGCGGGGGAAACGGAAGAAACGGAGGAGATGGCCGCCGACCCCGATGGCATCGTAGAGGAAGCGGAAGAGGCCGAAGGCGCGGAAGATATGGATGAAGAAGGGGCCGACGCCCTGGACGAGATGGAAGAAGAGACGGAGGAGGCCGACGGGCCCGTTCAGGCGCCGTCTGCCCCGCGACAAAAGCGGGGGCCGCTGGTCATCGAAGAGATGCTGAAGGAAGGACAGGAGATCATGGTGCAGGTCTCCAAGGAGCCGATCGGAACCAAGGGCCCCCGCGTGACCACCTATGTTTCCCTCCCGGGGCGCTATCTGGTCTACCTGCCGACGGTCAATCACGTCGGCGTCTCGCGCCGGATCGGGCAGGCGGGGGAGCGCCAACGACTCAAGGCGATGATCCGCAAACTGCGCAAGCCCGGCGCGGGATATATCGTCCGCACGGTCAGCGACGGCATGACGGAAGAAGCCCTGAAGCAGGACATGGAATTCCTGGAAGGGGTCTGGCAGGGGATTCTGAAAAATCAGGAGAGCCTCGCGGCACCCGCCTTGCTACACAACGATCTGGATCTGATCTTCCGGACCGTCCGCGATCTCTTCACCAAAGATGTAGATCGTCTGACTATTGACTCCAAACCGGAGTACGAACGGATCAAGAGTTTTGTCTCGACCTATCTGTCCGGTTTCCTCGACCGGATCGAACTGTGGGAGAAAGAGGAGCCGATCTTCGACGCTTATGGCCTTGAACTGGACCTGTCCAAGGCCCGGAATCGCAGGGTCTGGCTGAAGTCGGGGGGCTACATCGTCCTGGATCGCGCGGAGGCCCTGACGGTCATTGATGTCAACACCGGGCGTTTTGTGGGGAAGAAAGACCTGGAGGAGACGATTTTAAAGACCAATCTGGAGGCGGCCAAGGAGGTGGCCTATCAGATTCGTCTGCGGAATATCGGCGGGATCATCATCATTGATTTCATCGATATGGAGAAGGAGAAAAACAGGGAGAAGGTCTTCGCCGCGTTAAGCGAAGGGGTCGCCCGCGACAAGGCCAAGTCCCGTCTGCTCAAAATTTCGGAATTGGGGTTGGTGCAGATGTCGCGCGAACGAACACGGGAAGACATTGCACGCAGCTTTTGCGAGCCGTGTCCCTATTGTGAGGGGCGCGGCCATACCAAATCGCCTGAAACCCTCTGCCATGAAATTTTCAGGGAAATCCGAAGAATCGGCCCGGTCGCGCGCGGCAAGAAGGTAATGATCGGGGTACATCCGTCCGTGGCCAGCCTTTTGTGTGACGAAAAACAGGAACGGGTGGAGGCGTTGGAGCGGGCCTATCGCAAGAAGATGATCGTCAAAGCCGACGTCAATCTCCATGTCGAACAGTACGAAATCGTTCCGCTGTAGCGCACCCATGTTCACCCCTTCCTACGAACAGTTCCGTCAGAAGGCCAAAGAGGGGAACCTCGTCCCCGTCTACCGGGAGATTCTGGCCGACACCGAGACGCCGGTCTCCGCCTTCCTGAAAATCGCAAAAGGCCCCTACGCCTTCCTTCTGGAGAGTGTGGAGGGGGGAGAGAAGTGGGGACGATACTCCTTCCTGGGGATCGATCCTTCGTTGATTGTCCAGGCCGAGGGGAGACGGGTAACGCTGACGCGCGGGGACCAGACCGAGACGGTCATCGCCGACGGAAACCCGCTGGACGTGCTGCAGAAAGTTCTCTCCGATTTTCGGCCGGTGCGGGTGGACGGACTCCCACGCTTCTTCGGCGGCGCCGTCGGCGCCATCGCGTACGAGGCGGTCCGCTTTTTCGAGCCGGTTGTCCTCAAGGCCATGTCCACGCCCGACTTTACCTTCCTGGTCGCCGGCACGCTGCTGATTTTCGACAACGTCCGCCACCGCATTCAAGTCGTCGTCAATGTCCGGATTCGGGACGCCGATCTGTCACGTCACTACCAGGAGGCCCTGGCCGCCATCGAAGCCACCATTGCAACGTTGCGCGGGCCACTCGTCCAGACCGACCACGCCATGGCGCCTCCTTCTGCTCCGCCGCCGACTGCGGGCCCCGCGGGTTCGAACGTCACACGCGAGCAGTTCAAGGCGTCGGTGCTGCGTGCGCAGGAATATATCAAGGCGGGCGACATTTTCCAGGTGCAGCTCTCGCAGCGCTTCTCCGTTCCGAGCACCTGCCCCCCCTTTTCGATCTATCGCGCCCTGCGGGTCATCAATCCCTCTCCCTACATGTTCTATCTCAAAATGGGGTCGCGGTGCCTGGCGGGGAGTTCCCCGGAAGTCCTGGTCCGCCTGGAGGAAGGGCGGGTTTCGATCCGTCCGATTGCCGGCACCCGGCGGCGGGGACAGACGCCCGCGGAAGATCGAGCGATGGAGAGGGAGCTCCTGTCCGACCCGAAAGAGCGGGCGGAGCATCTGATGTTGGTGGACCTGGGCCGCAACGATGTCGGGCGGGTCTGCGCCTATGGCACGGTGGCGGTGGATGCGCTGATGGTGATCGAACGCTATTCGCACGTCATGCACATCGTCTCGAACATCGTGGGACAGATCGAGCCCGGCCAGAATGCCTTCGATCTGCTGGCCGCCTGCTTCCCCGCCGGCACGGTCACCGGCGCCCCCAAAATCCGCGCGATGGAAATCATCGCCCTGCTGGAAGCGGAGGGGCGGGGCGCCTACGCCGGCGCCGTCGGCTATTTTGGTTTTGACGGGAACATGGACACCTGCATTGCCATCCGAACGGTCGTCATCGAAAACGGCGTGGCCCACGTGCAGGCTGCGGCGGGGATCGTGGCCGACTCCATCCCCGACGCCGAATACGAAGAGACGGTGAACAAATCGAAGGCGATGTTGGCGGCCATTCAACTGGCCGAACGAGGACTCGTGCTTTGATACGAATGGACGCGGACAAGATCGTACTATCGGGAATCCGGCCCACGGGGGATTTGCACCTGGGCAACTACTTCGGGGCGATCCGTTACTTCGTCGCGCTTCAGCAGACAAACCGCTGCTTTTACTTTGTCGCCGACCTCCATGCGTTGACCACGGCGATGGAAGCGCGGATGGACATCGCCACCCTTTCCGTCGAGGTCGTGCGGTGGTATCTGGCCTGCGGCGTGAACCCCGACCGCGCCCTGATTTATCGTCAAAGCGACATCCCGGAAATCCCCTATCTGACGCTGCTGCTGGGGATGATTGCACCCGAAGGGGAGCTGCGGCGGTGCACCACCTATAAGGAGAAGGTGGGCGACCTGGAGGCGAAGAAACGGCTGGTCTCCCTGGGGCTTTTGTCCTATCCGGTGCTGATGGCGGCGGACATCCTCTTCTGCAATGCCCACTGGGTGCCGGTGGGGGAGGATCAGTTGCAACACCTGGAGATCGCGCGCGAGGTGGCCCGCCGCTACAACGCCCATTTCGGGCAGGCCCATCGGTTTGTGGAGCCGCAGCCTCACCTGCTGGCACCCGTCAGAGTCCCCGGCTTGTCGGGTGAAGGCCAGGGCAAGATGAGCAAGTCGGTCGGCGGCCCGGACAACGCGATCTTTCTGTGCGATCCTC
>CAZOFZ010000115.1:0-5543 GCA_964579175.1 uncultured Nitrospirota bacterium
GCCGGGGAGAGTGGCCGGGGGAGGTTATCATTCAAACCTTTCAGCCGGAGCATGAAGCGATTGCCGCGGCGATGACGCATGATTTTCTAGGATTTTACAAGAAAGAGATCGTTTATCGTAAGGAGTGCGGCTATCCCCCTTTTTCCCGCCTGATCCTCCTGCTATTAAGCCACCCTAAAGAGACCATCGCGGCCGAGCGCGCGGACGCCCTTGCGGCCGCACTGCGATCGTCCCTTCCCGGCATCGCGATTTTAGGCCCGGCGCCGGCCCCGCTCATGCGCCTTCGCGGGGAGTATCGCTATCAGATTCTGATAAAAGGGTATGGTGGAAAGAAAGCGGCGTTGGGCGAAATATTCAACCGGTGGAAACAGAGCGATCAGGTCCGTTTATCGGTCAACGTCGATCCGCAAGGGTTTGTTTAGCAGAGGCTGCCGTTACAACAGGAATGCGCGTATCTCTCTTGCTGTTTCGACAGGTCGCTCCGCAATAATGGCATGTCCGGTTTCAGAGAAAAGCACCAGCTTGGAACCGATAATCTCTTGATGAAGCCGCTCCTGATAGATAACCGGTATCCCTTTATCTTCGGTTGCACCGATAACGAGGGTCGGTACCCGAATCTTATGGACCTCTTCGGAAAATTTTGGAACCAGCTTGCCATGGGCAGAAAGTTTCATGAAAGCGTAGGAAGAGCGCAAAACCTCTTCCCTTTCCTCAAGCGACAGCATCTCTCTTGCCACTTTTTCACGAATTTCCGGTCTAAAGTAAAAAGTGCGCAGGATTTCCCTTTTATTCATTCCGGACGGATTTAAAATCGGGATTTCGGGAATAACCGTTGCCGAGGTTGCGATCAGGATGAGTTTCGCGATATTGTCCGGACAGAGCATCGCCATCTGTAATGCAACCCATCCCCCCATCGAAAATCCGACAAGGTGAACCTGTGAAAGGCCAACGGCCGTCATCCAGAGACGCACAAATTGGGCCAAATCAAGGCGTCCTTCGATCTCTTTTGCCGGATCGGAGCGGCCAAAACCAGGATAGTCGATGGCAAGGCAATGAAAGGTATCGGCGAGCAGGGAGATAACCTCGCGATATTCCACACATCGTCCCCCTGCTGACGGAAGTAGCAGCAGCGGAATGCCGCCTCTCTCCTTGCCCGCTTCCAAGTGCCGGATTTTTGCGCCCCTTACCGTGGTCCATTGCTCTTGCATCGGGGTCTAACCTAGCACGACTTTCCTGTTTCTTGGAAGTCTCTGCCGTCCAACGGGATTTTCAGTCTGCAGAGATAAAGCAATCCCATTGGACAATCCATTGGCATAAAATTGATCCCTTCTGAAAAATCATGATATGATGCAAAATATTGGGAGAATAAAAAGGGCACAAGAAGATACTGATTAGAACAATTATTTAAAAGCATTTTTAGATCGTGTTTAGGTCTGGAGAGGTGGCCGAGCGGCTGAAGGCAACGGTTTGCTAAACCGTCGTAGGGGCAAAACCTCTACCCAGGGTTCAAATCCCTGCCTCTCCGCCAACCTGCCCTGCGGCAAGCGATTCCGGATTGGAAAGCCGCAGGCGCTTCGACTGATTCCGTAACAACATCCTGTTCCACCCCCAAGATCGTCAGAAGATCGTCAGAAGCGATACGCTGTCGTCAGTCGGACGGCATTCGGCCCTCATCGGCACCCCCCGCATCTATCATCGGTCATCGGCACAGCCCCTCCTTGAGCGACGATACGAAGGCTGTCAGGCGCGAGAGATAGTCCGGATCGGAGACCGCCGTCGCAATGATTTTGACGAGGGCGCTCCCCACGATGACGCCATCCGCATCTGCGGCGATCGCGTGTGCCTCCTGGGGTGTGGAGATGCCAAATCCCACGGCCACCGGATGGTCGCTCATGGCCTTGAGTGCGCGAATTCGGGCCATGGCATCCCCCTGATCCTTCAGGCGGGTGCCGGTGACGCCGGTGAGGGAGACATAATAGACAAACCCGCTGCTCTGGCCGCATATCCGCGCGGCGCGATCCGGCGGCGTGGTGGGCGCCACCAGAAAAATCAGGTCCACTCGATGACGCCGGTGCCGTATCAAAAACGGTTGCGCCTCCTCGATCGGCAAATCGGGCACGATCAGTCCCGATACCCCCACCGCATGGGCTGTTTTGAAGAAGCGGTCGAGGCCGAAGGCATAAATCGGATTGCAATAGCTCATCAGCACCAGCGGAAGCCGGGTCCGACGCCGAAGGGCCGACACCAGTTCCAGCACCCGCGTCAGGGTGGTGCCCTGTTGCAGCGCGCGTTCGGCAGCCCGCTGAATGGTCGGACCGTCGGCCACCGGATCGGAAAAAGGGACGCCCAACTCGACGACATCGGCCCCCGCCGCATCCAGCGCCAGCACGATCTCTTCCGTCTGCGAAAGCGACGGATCGCCCGCCATCACATAGGCAATGAGGGCCTTCTCCCCGCGTTCGGACAGATTTTCGAACGTGGCCGAAAGCGGGATCATCCGCCCCCTCCCACACCCGCAAACCGTTCCATTCGGGAAAGTTGATCCACGTCCTTGTCGCCGCGACCGGAAAGATTGACGATAATAACCTGATCCGACGCAAACGGCGCGTGCTTCATCAAATAGGCCACCGCGTGGGACGACTCCAGCGCGGGCAGAATCCCCTCCGTTTTCGCAAGCAGCGAAAACGCCTCCAGCGCCTCGATGTCGGTGGCGGAAGTGTAATCCGCGCGCTTGGTGTCGCGCAGGTGGCTGTGCTCCGGGCCGACGGCGGCGTAATCCAGACCTGCGGAGACCGAGTGCGTCTCCCGAATCTGGCCGTTTTCATCTTGAAGGAGCATCGTCATCGTGCCGTGCAGCACCCCCACCGATCCGGTCGCGAATCGCGCGGCATGACGACCCGTTTCAATCCCTTTCCCGCCCGCTTCCACGCCCACCATGCGGACTTCGGTGTCGCAAAGGAACGGATGGAAGAGGCCGATGGCATTGCTCCCGCCACCGACGCAGGCGACCAGAAGATCGGGCAGCCGCCCCTCCGCGCGCAGAATCTGCTGCCGCGCCTCCCGGCCGATGATGGCCTGAAAGTCGCGGATCATCATCGGATAGGGGTGCGGCCCCAGCACCGATCCCAGGATGTAATGGGTGTCGCGGACGTTCGTCGTCCAGTCGCGCATCGCCTCGCTGATCGCATCCTTCAGCGTCCGGCTCCCTGACGAAACGCCGGTGACCGTGGCCCCCAAAAGGCGCATTCGAACGACATTGATGGCTTGGCGGGCCATGTCTTCCGTCCCCATGTAGACCTCGCAGGAAAGGCCGAATCGGGACGCCGCCGTGGCCGTCGCGACGCCATGCTGCCCCGCCCCCGTTTCGGCGATCACGCGCGATTTGCCCATCCGCCGCGTCAGCAGAATCTGTCCCATCGTGTTGTTGATCTTGTGTGCACCGGTGTGGCAGAGGTCTTCGCGTTTGAGGTAAATCCGCCCGCCCAGGCGCTCGGAGAGACGCTCGGCAAAATAGAGCGGCGTGGGCCGTCCCACGTAGGTGGACAGACAATCGGCCAGTTGTTTTTTGAACGCGGGATCGCCGCGCGCGGCCTGATACGCCGCCTCCAACTCCGAAAGCGCGGGCATCAGCGTTTCAGGCACATACCGCCCGCCATAGTCGCCGAAGCGCCCCTGCTTGGTCGGCAGTGTCATGCAGTCGTCCTCACGGCTTGAATGAATGCGGCCATCTTCTCCCGATCCTTGCGGCCCTTCGTCATCTCCACCCCGCTGCTGACGTCCACGCCATACGGGCGCACCTGCCGGATCGCGTCCTGGACGTTTGCGGCCGTCAGTCCACCCGCCAGGATGATCGGGCCCAATCGTCCGGCCGTCACGGCGATGTTCCAGTCGAACACCTGCCCGGTGCCCCCCAGCACCTGATCGTGATAACAATCCAGAAGGAGCGCGCGCACCGGATAAGGGGGAATCGAAAGCAGACTGCTTTCGTCCCGGACGCGAATCACGTGGATTGCGCGGTTTGAAAAGGGCCGTACGACTTCGTCCGGAAAGGTGCCGTGAAATTGAATCCGATCCACGCCGCAAACGTCAATGGCATGGCGAATGTCGCCCGCCTCCCCCGTGGTGAAGACACCCACGGTCTCCACAAAAGAAGGGAGGGCCGCGACGATCCGCCGCGCCGCGTCCGGCGCGATGTACCGCGGACTCTCCGGTGCAAAGACGAACCCCACCGCATCGGCGCCCAGCGCCGCCGCCGCCCGGGCATCCTCCAGATTCGTCATGCCGCAGATTTTAATCCGTGTCATCGGATGCCTTGCGGAGACCCAGACACAGCCAGAATCTCCCGCACCTTCTCCTCGATCTTCGGGGCGGTCATGAAAGTCTCGCCAATCAGGACGGCGTCCACCCCCGCCTCGGCCAGTTGCTCCATCTGGCTCCGCACGCCGATCCCGCTTTCGCTGACAATGATCCGACTCTTGCGCAGGTCGGCGGGGATTCTTTCCAGCAGCCGGAACGTGGTGGCAAGATCGGTCTGGAATGTGGTCAGATCGCGGTTGTTGATCCCCACGACCGGTGCCCATTCGATCGCCGTCTCCAGTTCCCGTTCGTTGTGCACCTCCACCAGAACGGAAAGAGATAGTTCCTGTGCCAGATGGGCGTACTCACGCATCTGCATCGGTTCCAGCAGCGCCGCAATCAACAGACAGGCATCGGCCCCCAGCGCGCGCGCCTCGTAGATTTGGATTTCGTCCAGCGTGAAATCTTTCTGAAGCAGCGGCAGGGGCACCTTGGCGCGGATGGCGCGCAGGTGATCGGGATGGCCCAGGAAGAACCATTCTTCGGTGAGCACCGAGATGGCCGCAGCGCCGCAATCCGCGTAGATTTGGGCGATGTCCACCGGATCGAACGGCTCTCGGAGCACTCCTTTGGACGGCGAGGCCTTTTTCACCTCGGCAATCAGCCGGGGACGCGCCCCGCCATCCGCCGACAGCGCCGCAGCGAACCCGCGCGTGGGCTGGGCATCGGCGATCTGCGAACGGAGTTCTTCCAGCAGACGTTTGCTGCGCCTGGCCCGTACCGCCGCGCGCTTGGCGTCCACGATTCGATCCAGCAGGCTCGCATTACCCATTCGTCTTCGTCCGCAGCAGGTTCAACTTGTTCAACGCCGCCCCCGAATCAATGACCTCGGCGGCGAGGCGTGCACCATCCGGGAATGACGATGCCTTCCCCGCCGCAACGAGGGCGCACGCAGCATTGGCCAGGACAATCTCCCGCCGCGCACCCGGCTCGCCCTGCAAGATCGAAAGCGTGATTGCGGCGTTGGCCACGGCGTCTCCGCCTGCAAGCGCCTCCCGCGTTCCCTGGGCGACGCCGAAGTCCGCAGGCAGGAGTCGGTCTGTCGTCACCCGCCCGTCTTTTCCCTCCGACACATGGGTGGGGCCGGTGACGGTGACCTCGTCCAAGCCGTCCTCGCCGTGTACGACAAAACAGCGCCGCCCGCCCAGGTTGAGCAGCGCCTGCGCCATCCGCTCCGTCCACGCCCG